>DATMBG010000051.1:0-300000 GCA_035559535.1 Candidatus Limnocylindrales bacterium | reverse complement strand
AACCTTCTTTCCCCGGGGGGATGGTCACAATACCCTTCGATTGAATTTTGTAAGTCCCAAACCTGAAGAAATTGAGGAAGGCGTGCAAAGGTTAGCGGAAATCATCCGGAGTTCCTGGACCTTTGAAGGGGGCTTTCATAAAGGGCTTTTTGGAGTCTAAAATCTAACTCCTTAAAAATCCGTAATTTTTTCCTTGACACGATCCAGGGAAATATCACACAGTTATACCTATCGTATTTTGGAAGCCTGGTCTTCGAATAAACTTGAATGTCCTGCCAATCCCCTGAACCCTGCCTCCCCAGGGTGAAAGATGGGAACGAGAGGAGAGGTAGCTGTGAAATCCTTTATTTCAAAGCTGGCTTTAATTGCTTTGGTGATGATCCTAAGTAGCAGTTTAATGATTTCTAAATCGGTCTACGGCCGAATTACCAGCCAGGAGAAAACTCCGGTAGGAAGTCAAAACCCGGTGGCAATTCCTGTTCCCGGTAATCCTCCCATTTATCCGGCTTATCCCCCCACAGAGCCACCTCCCGGTTACCCCCAAAATTACCCTCAACCAGATCAGCCTCCCTTAGATTTTAGACCGAACCGACCTCCTATGGACATCCGGCAGATTCCAGGTGGACCTCCCGATTACGGTCCTTCAATGGGTTATGCCTATCCCTATGCCTATCCACCTTATCCTCAAGAACCGGGATCCGGCCCATACGGACCTTATTACCCCGGCTTAAATGATCCCTATAACCGGGATTACGAGGTTCCCCCTCTTCCCGGTCAACCCTGGGATTATTATTCACCGAATACCCCCTTCAATGCTCCTCCACCGGAACCTTATGGACTGTCTCCTCAGCAACTTTATAGTGAAGCCATGGGGTATTTTAACCGAGGAGACTATACTCAGGCAGCCATAAAATTTGAACAACTGGCCTATGGGTATCCTACCAGTGATCTTGCAGATAATGCGTATTACTGGGCCGGTGAAGCTTACTATGCACAAAAAGACTATTACCGGGCTATTCAATCCTTCCAGCAGGTTCTGGATCGCTACCCCAATGGAAATAAAGTTCCAGATGCTTATCTGAAGTTGGGCTATGCTTACGCAGAGTTGAGACAGTATGATAAAGCTCGAGCTACACTCAATGAGGTAATCCGACGCTACGGACGTATCGATAGGATTCGCACTAAAGCCAATAAGAAGTTAAGTGAAATTAGTCGGCTGTAGAGGGTCCCCTGGTTTATCGTGGGTTGTCTGTTACCCGTTGTTTAGAATAGCCTGCTTGATGATCTTCTTTTCAAGGGAATTGTAAAACGGCTAGATCTGAAACAACGGATAACAGACAAAAAAACTATGAATTCCTTATTGAAACTGTTCATCCTGGCAGTAAGCATCGGTATAGGTTTTTTTAATGTTTCTGTGAAGGCACAACCAAAATCTCAGAAGGATTTATCTGAAGAAGATTACGTAGTTAAATACGGAGATACGCTTCGAGGCATAGCTGGAAGATATTTGGAGAGCCCGGAAGACTGGAGAAAACTCCAAAAAGAGAATCCGGCTATAAAAAATCCCCATCGTATCTATCCGGGAGATACCTTAGGGTATTCGGGGGCCTGGAGCAAGAAGGTTGGAGAGGAAAGAGGATTTGACAGACTGGCAAAACCCTGGTATGGACTTCCCATCGAGAAACCCATTGAAGTACCCCCTTTTCGACCACCTCCCTTGATCGTATCTTCTGTAGATGAGATTGAATCAGCCGGTTTTTTAGTGCCGGAACGGGCTGCTGAGCTTAAATTAAAAAAGGTGGCTACCATTATCAATTCTGAAGAGGGTAAATTGGGTTTGACATTTGGAGATTTGATTTATGTAAATAGAGGTAGAGCTCAGCAGGTAAAGCCTGGAGATATCTTGGTGGCCTATCGCATAGAAAGGGAGGTATTTCATCCCATAACCTCTCAATTTATAGGAACCCTTATTAAGGTTTTGGGACGCGTTAAAATAGATTGTCTGGAGGAGAATATCTCGTGTGCAGAAATTATTAAAACCTATGATTACATGCAGCAGGGGGATGAGCTGGTTCCTGCTTCAGAGTTATCTATTCCCTATGCAAAACCTCCAGTAGGCGATTCAAAAACTTGCTGCTTGGTGGTAGATGGAGAACTTCAGGCCTTCATATTAACCGAAAAGGAAGCTCGAATCGGAATTGCAGCCAATGATATAGTTTATTTAGATGTAGGAGCCTTGCAGGGCGTTCAACCGGGAGATCAGTTTATCATTTATAGGAAAATAGGTGAAGGCTATCCCAAAAGGGCTTTAGGACGTCTTGTAATCCTTAGCGTACAGGAAAACACGGCAACGGCGTTGGTTACAGAAAGTATCAAAATGATCGAAGTTGGCGAGAGGGTTACCTTGAAACGATAATTCTGGCTTGACAAAGGTCAGCTTAAGGTACACAAGATAAATAGGTAAATCTCTAGTCCAAATGATAGGATGAGATATCTATAGGTCTTACCTATGGCTAGAGAGGAGACGTATCACACCCAAAAGCGCTAAACTGCTAAACCCGGGGTGTACCATTCCCGCCCCCTGCTTCACAGGGGAGAGAAGAATGCGGTTGAATCCTCTCTCCGGGGGGAGGAGTGGGTCCTAAGGGTATTATTTCACCTGGCGTTTGGCGCCTAAGGGGTTTGATTTCACCCTTTATTAGGATCTTTTAGAAGACAAATGAGTGCGAGGAGGTTAAAATGACTTACGAAGCAAAAAACTTTGATCATTTATTAGGTACTCCAGGTTTTAGCGATCAGCTCTTAAAAAATCACTTTACCCTTTACCAGGGTTATGTCACCAATACCAACAAATTGCTGAGTACTCTGACCCAGTTACATAAAGAAGGAAAAGCCGGAACGCCGGAATATGCCGAATTAAAACGTAGATTTGGATGGGAATTTAACGGCATGCGTCTGCACGAATATTATTTCGGTAATATGGCAAAGGGTGGAAACCCTCTAGATAAAGGTTCACCCTTTTCTCAGAAATTGACCCAAGAATATGGCTCCTATGAAAATTGGGAAAGTGATTTTAAAGCCACCGGTACCATGCGCGGCATTGGATGGGCCGTTCTTTATCTTGATCCCATTGCCAATCGGCTTTTCAATACCTGGATTAATGAACATGATGTGGGACATCTTGGAGGTGGTATTCCCCTTCTTATTATGGATGTCTTTGAACATGCTTTTATGATTGATTATGGATTGAAGCGTGCAGATTATATTGAGGCATTTTTCAGGGCCATCGACTGGGGAGCCGTAGTAAGAAGGTTTAGTAAAGCCCCCCAAATAACTTTATAAGGAAACCCATTCCGTTATATCAGATCGAAGGAATTGAGCTTTTTAAAAGATCGCTTATGGGTGGAAAAGGGATAATCGGGTAGAGGATTATCCCTTTCTTTGTTTTTATACAACACTTGACAAAAAATTCCCTTTGGGATATGTTGGTGCTCATCGTATTTTCGTATGGATTATCTTCGGGTAAACGGCTGTTCTCAGGTTATAAAATGGGGCCTACACAACAGGCGGATGTAGGGTTAAATCCGTAGGATTTATGTAGGATCCATAAAAGACTAACGGGTGTATCTTTGTCCTAGGTGTCATCTTTCTTTAGAAGAGTACTTTTATCAGGATATTTTGCTTTATAAGTGCTCTCCCTGTAAAGCTTTCTGGTTTCCAGAATCTCGATTTGGACAGGTTAAAAATCTCGGATTCGATGGACTTGGTGACCCACATATATCTCCTGAACCGGGAACTGGCAACCAAGCGAGTGAATTTCTCTTGTGCCCCCAATGCCAGATTAATTTAACAAGGTTTATCTATGCCTACTCTTCGGGAATTCAGTTACATCATTGTAAAACCTGTAAAGGAATCTGGGCGGGTCAAACTCAATTATCCGCCATCAGTCGGGTTCTCAATGACTACAAGGAATCTCTAGAGGAAGCTAAACTCAAAATACTTCCGTTAATTTTTAAGGTTAAAGAAAACTTTAAAGAACAGGAAGTAGCTCAACTTAATCGTTTGAAAGGAGCCAGAATTCTGAATAAACTTTTATCTAAATTAGGATTTTAACACGGATATAAGAGAACATAATAAAACCAATCAAGGCGTGGGATGTGGAGCGTTACTTTTATTTTCTCTGGAGCGCTCGCCATTCTCCGTCCTATAATAATTTTAAAAGACCTAGATAATGAGTTTGACGATCCGTAATACAACCCTTTCTGTTATTCAAGGTGATTTAACCGAATTGGAAGTCGATGCCATTGTAAGCGCGGCTAATGATAAACTTTGGATGGGATCCGGGGTTGCCAGTGCCATCAAGACCAAAGGGGGTCGAATTATCGAAGAAGAGGCTATCGCCCAAGGACCGGCTCCGGTGGGAGAGGCTATTGTCACCACAGCGGGAAATCTTCCTTCTATTTATGTTATTCATGCAGTGGGCGCAGAACAGGGTGCCAAACCCAGTAGGGATAGCCTTGCTAAATGTACAAAAAATAGTCTTCTTAGGGCCGAAGAAAGGAATCTGAAAAGTATTGCTTTTCCGGCTATAGGAACCGGAGTTGCAGGTTTTCCAGTAGAAGAATGCGCCCGCATCATGCTGGGAGTTATTTGCGATCACCTTAAAGGAGATACCTCCCTTGAAAAGGTGATCATAGCTCTCTTTGATAAAGGAAGCTATATGAGCTTCAGCAAAGTTCTGGATGAAATAAAAGCGAATCTTTAATTTCCTGCTGGCGTAGGGGGTACTGGCTAAGGATTAGTTTAAGAATCGTTGTCAATTCTAAAAAAATATTTTAACAGATATATCGCTGTTTTTCTCCTCCTTGCTTTACTTCTAAGATCCTGGTATTTTCTAAAACCCAAGGCCGAAATCCTATTCAAAGAGGTCGTAGAGCTGAGAAGTGGAAATATCTTTCCAGATCCTCCTCCGGAGCCGGAGAAGGTTACTCTCAGACCCAACCCGGTTCCCTGGAATTTTCGTCGAGAATTCGCAACCATTGTAAAGGTAAAAGATGGGGATACAGTAGAAACCGATCGGGGGGAAACAATTCGGTATATCGGAGTGGATACTCCGGAAATATACCGGTTTAATGGAAAAGACTGGCAACCGATGTGGGAATGTTATAGCTTTGAGGCCGAAACAAAAAATGCAGAATGGGTCCAGGGTCAAAAAGTCTTTCTGGAATCAGACCGGGAAGACCACGATAAATACGGACGACTCCTCCGCTATGTCTTTGTAAAAAGAGGAAGACATTGGATATTTGTTAATGAGTATTTACTCAGGCAAGGATATGGAAGATACTATGATCCTAAAAGTTATCTTCCGAAATATGCCAGACTCTTGCAAGAAGCCGAGAGGGAAGCTAAATTAAATAAAAGGGGATTGTGGGGAGCCTGTTATAATTCAAGGGGTCTGGAGCGGACCATTAAGGGGGACATTACCCAATCTGGAGAGAAACGATATTTTATCCCTTCCTGTTTAAGGTATGGAGAAACTATCGTTGATACGCTGTCCGGCGAGCGATGGTTTTCGACAGAAAGGGAAGCCCGTATAGCCGGATGGAGAAAAGCTAGAGAATGCCCATGAGTTTATCTGTTTTACGAGTCCTCAGGGATCCCTTTTGGGGAAAAAAGGATTTTTTAACCTATAGCCTTCTGGTATCCGGGTTTCTTCTCTTCCAGATTTTCTTTCCTGCCCAACCCGTTCGGGCTTTAACCATGGAGGAGGTCGCCCGTGAAATTATGAGCCCTGCCTGTCCGGGCCAATTGCTCATCGACTGTCCTTCCGGAGAAGGAGGTCAGCTACGAGAATTAATCCGTCAAAAAATTGCCCAGGGTGAAACGAAAGAACAGATTATTCAATATTTTGTAGACGTTTATGGAGAAAATATCCTTGCCGCACCACCCAAGAAAGGCTTTTTCTTAACCCTCTGGTATTTGCCTTATCTCATCCTTCTAAATGGAATAGGAGTTATAGCTCTGATCAGTCTCATCTGGGTAAGACGAAAGAAAAGTTCCACTAGCCTACCTGTTCATCCCTCCTCTTCCACCGAAGAAACTAAGTACCTGGACCGGGTCGAAAAGGAATTAAACGAATTTAAATATTAAAAGCCAGAACTCTTCTTTTTTTACGTCCGCCCTTTGGACTTGGGATTTATACAATCAACATGGCGTCCCCATAGCTATAAAATCGGTAACGATGCTGAATAGCTTCTTGATAAGCTCTTTGCATAAGTTCTCGTCCGCCAAAGGCATAGACCAGCATTAAAAGGGTAGATCGGGGCAAGTGAAAATTCGTTATGAGAGCCTGAATTACATTGAATTTAAATCCCGGGTAGATGAATAGGTCTGCCCATCCACTTCCCGGAACCAGCCTTCCATGTTTCAAATAAATAAACTCCAGAAGACGGGTGGTCGTTGTTCCAACGGCTATAATACGTCGCCCTTCCTCCCTTGCCCGGGTTAGAATATGGGCAGCTTCTTCGGAAAGGGTATACCATTCGGGATCGATTTTATGTTCTTCGATAACTTCGTTTTGGACAGGTCGAAAAGTTCCAGGTCCTACATGGAGGGTAACCATGACGATCTCTATGCCTTTTTCCAATAATTTTTTCAGCAACCCCTCAGAAAAATGAAGACCAGCCGTAGGAGCCGCCACAGAACCCTCTTCCCTGGCATAAACTGTTTGATAACGCTCCCGATCCAGAGCAGAGATCCCTTCGGGCCTTTTGATATAAGGTGGAAGAGGTATTTCTCCAAGCTTATCCAGGCAAGCTCTAAAATCTCCTGGATTCTGAAATTCTACCACACCCTTACCTGTGGCATCCTTCTCTTTTACAACGCCTATAAGTTGATGATCTCCAAAGACAAGTATTTCTCCGATCCGAATATGGCCCCGGATGAGAGCTTCCCAGGTATAAGTTTCAGAAGTCTCCCTTTCCAGAGGCCTCAGGAGCAGCACTTCTACTTTACCTCCCGTAGAACGTTTTCGACCTTTAAGCCGGGCCGGGATGACCTTGGTGTCATTGAGAACCAAAACGTCTGGAGGAGTTAAATATTCAGAAAGATGATGGAATTTTGTGTGGCGGATTTCCCCCGTAGTTCGGTTAACCACCATTAAACGGGACTGTTCCCGAGACTCGGTCGGATATTGAGCAATAAGTTCTGGAGGAAGATCAAAATCGAATTCGGTTAAATACATAGGCAAATTTTTAAGTTGACCGTCTGGAGAGAATATGGCATTTTATTAAGAAAAACAATATCTATCTGACCTAAGAAAGGACTTTAATACATGAAATCATGGAATACCCCTAGCATACACCTTATAATTTTATTGAGCTTTGCTCTGTGCCTAATCAATTTCTCATCCAGCTCCCTTCAGGCAGAGGATTGGTCAAAAGTGATTGAGACTGCCGAGGAGAATTTAAGGAGTTGGAATGTAACTCCTGCCTACAAGCAGATTTCCCAGGCTCTTGAAAAAGATCCTCAAAACCCTCAACTTCTTGCGCTCCTGGCTAAAATTTACTTCCTTCAAGGAAATTATGCAAAGTCTTTAGAGATCTTGGAGCAAGTCAATACAAAAACCCCCCATGATCAACAAATCCAGGGATTTCAGAGTTTTGTTAAAACTCTAGAGGAACTCACCCGATCTTTTACCCAATACGAAAGTGCCCATTTTATTCTACGATTGGATCCTAAAATAGATCGGATTTTGGTAGATTATGCCCTGGATACTTTAGAAAAAGCCTATGAAAAGATCGGGAAAGAATTTCAATACTTTCCTGAGGAAAAAATTTTGGTGGAAATTTATCCCGATGCAGATAGTTTCAATGCAGCTTCCAGCCTTTCCAAAAGAGACATTGAAGTCTCGGGTGCTATTGCTATTACTAAATTCAACAAAATTGTAATGGCATCCCCCTGGACCTTACTCCGGGGATATCGGTGGATGGATACCTTAACCCATGAATATGTCCACTATGTCATCGTACGGACCAGCAACAATAACACTCCCATCTGGCTACACGAGGGAACCGCCAAGTATCATGAAAAACTCTGGAAAGATATTAGAGGGGATTATCTGACTCCTTTTTCAGAAGATCTTCTGGCCAGGGCTTTGGATACCAATACCCTGATCGGCTTTCAACAAATGGAGCCTTCTCTGGTGAAATTGAATAGTCAGGAAGAGGTTCAATTGGCCTTTGTGGAAGTCGCTTCTGCGGTGGAATATATTACCACGACCGGTGGCTCCGGAATCCTCCCCAAAATCATGAATATCCTCAAAAAAGGTGTTCCGGCTTCCGTTGCCGTAAGCGAAGCCCTGGGAAAGAGCTATGGAGATTTTGAAAAGGGGTGGAAAGAATTTCTCAAAGGTAAAAATTTAAAGAAAACCCCTGGGCTGGAAGGGGAGAATTTTAAACTCAAAGGTCCCAATCCCGAGGAGGAAGCGTTATTCGAGGAAATTCAATCTTTCCAGGCCCGTGAGCAGGTCAAACGCGGAGATGATTTTCGTAGAATCGGGCGGAGACAGGCCGCAGTTCTGGAATATCAAAGGGCGTTACGGAATGCTCCCAACTCACCTTTTATTCTCAACAAGCTGGCTCTAGCCTATATGGAGCTTGGAGATCTGTATAAGGCTAAAGAACAACTTGAAAAGGCCGTGGCCAGTAATCCGAACTATGTCACGACCTATACCAACCTGGGAGATATTTATCTGGCTCAGGGGGATTATACCCGGGCCATACAAAATTACTGGGAATCTAACCAGATCAACCCCTTCAACCCGGCCATCCATAAAAACATAGGTATTGCCTACTTCAAGTTAGGGAATCTAGAGCAGGCTGTCAAGGAATGGAAAAACGCCCTCATTCTGGATCCCGGGGATGTAAGTATTGTACAACTTCTGGAGCAGACCAGGGCTTCTCAATGAAGGGCTACGAAAAGCATGAAAGTGTGAGGGGTATGGGAGTGTGGGAGTATGGGAGTGTGAGAGGGAGTTATGGAAAAAATTGTTAAGGATTATGAGAAAGACTTTTATGCCTGGTTGATGAAAAATGCAGAATTAATTCGTCAAGGAAAATTTTCAGAAGTTGATACGGAAAACGTAGCAGAGGAACTGGAGGCTATGGGTAGAAGTGAAAAGCAAGAGTTAATGAACCGGTTGACCCTTTTACTCGTTTATCTTTTAAAGTGGCAATTCCAACCCGTAAGACGTTCAAAAAGTGGGAAAAATACTATAATTACTCAACGCCTGGATATACAGGAATTGCTGAACGAAAGTCCTAGCCTTCGTCAGGAACTTGAGCAGGGAATCGAGATAGCTTATCAAAAAGCTAAGTTGAAAGCTGAAGATGAGACAGGTATTGACCTGAGGCACTTTCCAATAAAGTGCCCCTTTTCTTTCGAACAAATATTAGATGATAATTTTTTCCCCGAACAAGAATGATGGACTCTTTAACTTTTCTTAACAGGGAAAGGTAAAAGGAAACGTAAGCCTCATCGTTTCTAACAGCCGGTACCTGTTTTACTTTGCCATAGACCGGTCTGAACTGAACCCTGGATTTACCCGTGTGAAAAGGGTGAGGTTTAAGATGAGACTTAATCCCGTCCTAGCACGAATACCGTAGAGATAGACCCAGGTCCCCCCAAGGTGTGAGCCAGACCTCGGCGGGCGTTTTTCACCTGCATTTTCCCGGCTCGACCTCGTAGTTGGTCGCAGATGTGGGCAATCATACGGACTCCCGAAGCGCCTACCGGGTGACCGCAAGCCTTTAAGCCACCATCGGTGTTGACCGGGAGTTCCCCATCCAGTCGGGTAACCCCGTCTCGAATAAGCTGCCAGCCTTTACCCTTTTCACAGAAACCCAGGTCTTCATAATTGATGATTTCGGTAATGGTGAAACAATCGTGACATTGAACCACATCGATTTCCCGCATCGGATTTTGGATGCCAGCCTGTTTGTAAGCAATAGCCGCAGCTTCCCGGGTCGATCGAAAGCCAGTAAAAGAAAAGGTAGGGTCGAATTGGGCGGTATAGTAGCCGCCTGTTACGGCGGTTCCAACACCCTGAATCACCACATAATCCCTGGTAAATTGAGGAGCTAAATCAATACGGGTTAAAATAACAGCGGCAGCTCCGTCGGTTGTAGGACAACAATCCAGAAGTCCCAAAGGCTCGGCTATCCGAGGGGCTTTTCGTACCATATCCTCGGTAATCTCCTTTTGAAAATGGGCCTTGGGATTTAAGCTACCGTGATAGTGATTTTTTACGGCCACCTTAGCCAGATACTCTTCTCCAATCCCATACTCTTCCAAGTACCGGGTGGCCAGCAGGGCAAACATTCCAGGTGCCGTACGCCCCTTGGCGTACAGGGGATGTCCGCGTTCTACATGCTGGGCAACCAGGCTTCCTCGGGGTGGAACTTCGCGCATCTTTTCGACCCCTACAGCCAGAACCAAATCATATTCACCCGCTGCAACGGCTAAGGCGGCATTTCGTACGGCTTCCATACCTGTACAGCAATAGTTGGAAACTCGAACAACGGGGATGGGATACAGGTTAAGGGGTTCGGCAACCGCAGTTCCAGCAACTCCTTCAAATCCCCAAGAAAAAGGAAGGTAAGTCCCTAACCAGGCTGCCTGAATCTGTTTGGGTTCAATTCCGGCGTCCTGGAAAGCTTCAAGACAGGCTTCTACCAGCATATCGGTATACCCCATCTCGAAGTTCTCTCCAAACTTGCACAGGCCGGTTCCAATAATGGCTACTTGATTTGCAATGCCCATATTTATCTCCTCATTCTA
The DNA here is from genome assembly GCA_035559535.1 of Candidatus Limnocylindrales bacterium. NCBI lineage: Bacteria > Bacillati > Chloroflexota > Candidatus Limnocylindria > Candidatus Limnocylindrales > Candidatus Limnocylindrales bacterium. Next base: position 289,161 of record DATMBG010000051.1, on the reverse strand, counting down.
AATTTCACAAAGTCTTCTAAAGACTGGAATTGCAGATAAGGATTCTGTTTTCTTTCCTCCTCCAAGGTCGAAACCGGTGTTTTTCCGTAATTATGTCCCGGGTAGAGGAGGGTTCGGCCATCCAGTTTCCCTAACCGGTTGTACAGGCTATCATACATCTGTTCAGGATTTCCACCCGGCAGATCACAACGTCCACAAAATCCTATAAATAGAGTATCTCCTGAAATGAGTTTATTATCTAAAAGAAAACATTGGGAACCCGGGGTATGCCCTGGGGTGTGAAGAAAGGTGACCGGGATGTTCCCAACCCGGATAACGTCTCCACTTTCTACTTTGACGGTATCCGACCAGATTCGCTTCATGAACTCGGCTTCTGCTTTTTGTATATAAACTTTTGCCTGAACATGGTTTAAGAGTTCTTCGATCCCGTTAGTATGATCTGGATGATGATGGGTGATGAAGATTTTAGTAATATTCATTTCATCCTGTTGGGCAATTTTCAGAATTGTATCTACGTCCCAGGCCGGATCTACCACAGCTGCTTCTCGGGTTTCAGGATCCCCTATGAGATAAACGAAATTTTCCATGGGTCCCAACTCTATTTGCTTGAGATATAAGGAGGATGGCATCATGCAGGCAAAATCCCGGATTTCAAAATTCCAAATTTTTCCAGTTTGGAACTCTGAATCAGGGATTTAAAACTTTGTGTAACGTTATACCTTACCTTAGGGAAAGTCAATAACTTTTCTCTTCTTATTCCTCAGGAGTCGGGAGTCAAAATCCGGGAATCAGAATTCAGGAATCAAACTTAAGAATTCTTTTCCTTCTGACTTTTAGCTTCTGGCTCCTGGTTTTGAATTCTGACTCCTGAATGGGTTGCTTTTTAAACTTGACAAATCTCCTGGGGTATTATAATCCATAGTAAACGATATATTCCTTATAAGGATCAGGCAAATTTCTTCTGAGAGAACTGGTACGGTAAAGGAATCTCCATGGGTAAACGGGTAAAAACAGATTGAGAGGTCCAGGTACCTGGATTTAACCTCCCCAAAGGAGGAAAATCATGAGAGTTCAGTGCAGCCATTGTGGGGCCCAAGGGAATGTAGATGCCGCCAAAATACCTCCCCAGGGGGCTAATATTAAATGTCCCCGCTGTCAGAATATTTTCTTTATTAAGAAAGAAGATTCTACTTCCACTCCTCCGTCGGGATGGGAGGAAGTTTCGACATCTTTCTCAGAAAGGGCCGTTAAAAAAGAATCTGCCTCTCCACCCATATCAGAGGAAGCTTTGGAGTCCCCTTTAGCAAAAGTAGCTTCTGAGATGGCGGTCCAGGAAGCAGATAAGGCCGCTCAGCAGGGAATGGATTTTTTGAAAAAAAGGATGTTTGATGAAGCCCTGAAAAGTTTTCAGAGGGTGGTTGAATTAAACCCTCGCCATCTGGACGGATATCGTAATCTGGGGGTTATCTATGGTCAAAAAAAGATGTGGTCGGAAGCTTTAAAAGCTCTTGAAAAGGCCGTAGAGATTAATCCAGATGACCTGCAATCCCAGAAAAATTTAAGTGTTCTCTATCTGCAACAGAAAAATTTTGAAGCAGCTATTCCTATTTTAGAGAAGGTTCTGACCCTGACTCCTTATGATGAAAAGGCAAAGAATTACCTGGCTTTGGCTTTAAAGGGGAAAAAAAGTCAATCCAGACCGACTTTAGAAAACCCCCCTATTCAGAAAGAAATCTTAGAAGTGCCTTCCTCTTCTTCTATATCTCCTTCTCCTATGATTCAAAAGGAACCAAAAGCAGAAACCGAGCAGGTTTCAACCCTGGCTTCTGAGGGTCCTGGGGAAGAGATTAAAGCAGAGGTTTCGGAATCTCTTAATCCGGAATCTAGGGAAGTAGGGTCCTCCAGGCAGCGTTTAAAACCTGAACCGGCAATAAACTCTAAAGTAAGTTCCTTGCTGGATGAAGCCTGTGATCTTTTAGACAGCCAAAGGCCAAGGGATGCCATTGCAAAATGTAAAGAAGCTTTACAAATAGAGCCAAATAATCCATCTATTTATTATATGATGGGTCTTATTTATGAGGAGCGGCAGATGTGGGATCAAGCCAGAGAGGTTTATGAGAAGGCGCTTCAACTAAAACCAGACTACGAAGAGGTTCGGTTAAATTTGGGTCTGATTAGAAAACAAAGAAAAAAACCTATATGGAAAATATGGGCGAGAAAATAAGCCTGGGTGATGAGCTATGAGTGAGGTTAGAAGTCAGAAGCCAGGAGTTAGAAGTGATTTCGAGTTCTAAATCTGTTCTAATCCCATGAGTCATGGTCAAAAGCGATTAGGCGGTAATTCTGAGTTCTGAATTCTCTACCCCTTACTCATGACTAATCACTCATTATTCATCACTGAATATTCAATGAAAGAATCTGAAAAAATTTGGTTTGACGGAAAGTTTGTTCCCTGGCAAGACGCTAAAATCCATGTATTATCCCATGTGGTACATTATGGCTCCAGTGTCTTTGAAGGGCTTCGTTGTTATAATACAGCTAAAGGTCCGGCGGTCTTCTGTTTAGATCAGCATTTGACCCGTCTTTATGATTCTGCCAAAATTTATCGCATGGACATTCCTTATTCCAGAGCCGAGTTACGGGATGCCATTTTAGAGACCATCCGGGTAAACCGCTTAAAGAGCTGTTATATTCGACCGGTGGCCTTTCGGGGATATAAGGAAATCGGCGTGAATCCAAAGACATGTCCGGTGAATGTGGCCATTGCTGTGATCGAATGGGGGGCCTATTTAGGGTCAGAAGCCATTGAAAACGGGGTAGATGTATGTGTCTCCTCCTGGAGAAGAGTGGCTCCCGGAACCATTCCCTCTATGGCTAAAGCTGGTGGAAATTATTTAAGTTCCCAGTTGATGGTTTTGGAAGCCCTGGAAGATGGCTATCGAGAAGGAATCAGCCTGGATATATTTGGTTACCTGAGCGAGGGAAGTGGTGAAAATTTGTTTATCATTAAAAACGGGATTATTTATACCCCTTTGACGGCTCAATCTATCCTACCGGGTATTACCCGAGAATGTGCCATAACCATAGCCCGAGATTTTGGTTATGAAGTTCGCGAACAACCCTTACTTCGGGAGTTCTTGTATATCGCAGATGAAATCTTTTTTACAGGCACGGCGGCCGAAATTACTCCTATCCGTTCTGTGGATAAAATCAAGATTGGAAGCGGTACCCGTGGGCCTATCACCGAACGGATTCAGGCTAAATTTTTTGCTATTACCAGTGGCAAAACCGAAGATAAGTATAACTGGTTAACATTCGTTTAAAAAAATAGGGTGGAGGTGTGGGGGTATGGGAGTGTGAAAGTATGGGAGTGTGGGAGTGTAGAAGTATACTTGCCAGTTACTTTCTAAATGAAAAGACTTTTCGAAGTATGGAAGTATAAGAGTATAAGAAATATTACCCCCATACTCCCATACCCCCACACTTCCACATCCCCACACTCCCACCCTTGTTTTTATCGGTCTGATTCTTCCAAAACCCACCGTACGATCTCAACGGCTTTATTTAGGTTTAGGGGTTTAGAAATAAAATGCTCGGCTCCTGCACGTAAAGCCTCTTCGATTACCTCCTCATGGGAGATTCCACTGATCAGAATAATAAGGGTCTGGGGATTTATTCCCATAAAACGTCGGACCAGGGTAATTCCGTCCGTATCGGGTAAGGACATATCCATGGTCACGATGTCGGGTCTGAGTTCTTCAAAACGACGGAGAGCTTCCTCACCCGACGTAGCTTCCCCAACGACTTCCCCTCCCACCTGTTCGACCACCTTACTTAAGCTTATACGCGCAAATCGAGAATCGTCGACCAAGAGAAATCGAAATTTTTTTCCATCTTTTTTGAGAATCTCGGCCATAATTGGAGTACCGGGTACTCAGTTTTAGTACTCCCGGTTATACATCTTGCTAATGAGGGCGGGTACATCCAAAATGAGAATCACCCGTCCGTCTCCCAGTTTGGAAGCACTGGAAATAATATCTGTTTTGACAATTTTAGTATCCAAGGATTTGATGACCAGTTCTTCTTTTTCTAAAGGTTGGTCTGTGACAATCCCCACCAATTCATCCCGTGCAACCCGTACCACCACCACAAATAATTTCTCATTCTGGATTTTAGGTGGAGGAACTCCCAGAATATCGTAAGGTCTCAGGAGGTGAATGACCTGACCTCTGAGTTGAAAAACTTCCTGTTTTCCTATGATTTCGATGTTTTTTGTTGAAATTCTCAGGACTTCTACCACCAGCGATAAGGGAATGGCAAAAACCCGGTTTCCGATTTCCAGAAGAAGGGCTTGAATAATGGCTAAAGTTAAAGGGAGTTTAACGATAAATCGGGTTCCCTTATTCAGTTGGCTTTCGACTTCTAGGGTGCCATTAAGCTCTTCGATGACCTTACGAGCACTCTGGATTCCTGGACCGAACAGAAAAGAGTTTTCCTCGCTTTCAGGGATGACCAATCCCCGATTAAAGAATACATTAAAAAGGTCCGAAATGGAGAGATTTTCAGCTTCCTCGGGGGTAAAAAATTTATGTTCGACGGCCAGGTTTTTCACCCGAACCAGGTCGGTTCCTCGGCCATCATCGGAAATTTCGATAATAATTTGATTACCGGCATGGTAAGAGTTGAGACTTACTCTACCTGTGGTCGGTTTACCCAGTTGGGCTCGTAGAGAGGGGGGTTCAATTCCGTATTCCACAATACTTCGAAGAAGTTTCGTTAAAGGCTCCCCGATCAGATCCAGGATGGCTTTATCCAGTTCGGTGTGCTCTCCGGTTATTTCCAGCTTCACTTCTTTACCTTTTTTTAGAGCCAGATCTCTGACCAATCGAGGGAAACGTTTAAATACCACATCGATCGGCATCATACGAACCTTCATGATATTCTCTTGTAGGTTCAACAAATTTTTTCGAACCAGCGTATTGGTCTTCATAAGTTGCTCGATCAAACGGGCTGTTTCTCCGGTAGGAAAAATGGCATTTAATTTACTTAGACCTTGGGAAAGGGTGGCTCCTCCGATAACCAGTTCCCCAACCACGTTCATAATTTCATCCAGTAGTTGATAGTCTACCCGTAAGGTTTTTTTAGCCGACGGTGTAGAAGTAACAGGAGTATAGGAAGAGATTTCGAACTCCTCGTCTACGGAATAGGAGGTCACAGGCTCTGAACCCGGTGAAAGGACCTCTACCCTGTGGGTTTCAGATAAGGAGGGAAGTGCAAAGGGAGATATACGAATAGTCTGAACAACTGCGGCTACCTTTCCCCGACGTTGGATCAACTCCTCAGGTGCGCTACTGGCCAGGATGAGTTGGAAGTGATTTGTTTTTTTTAGTTCACCACTCCCTAAAGGGGGGTCCACCTTGATAACCTCCCCCAATCGGGAGAGCTTGCGAGTTACCATAAAAGCACCTGCAGAGTGCAGAGACCAATCGGGTGCAAATTCTATCTCTATTCGGAATACTCTTTTTCCTTTTTCTTGAGCTTCCTTAAGTTTTACTTCTTCATATCCAATCAGTTCAATACCTTCTTCCTGCTGATGAACCAGGGAAACGGCTGTTTCGGTTAAGGACTCCGATACCAGTTGATTAATTTTTGTTAATAGCGGTGTGAGATCCAGGGGGCTGGTTTTATCTGTTTTATAGTCATTGACCAATCTCCGAAGAGTATCCAGGCAATTAAAGAGAACGGTAATCAAACCCTGGGTAATAATTCCGTCAGATTTCTGAACGGCCTTAAGGGTCTCTTCCATATGGCGGCTCAGGGAATTAATCTTTTCAAATCCGAGGAATCCTGAATTACCTTTTAACGTGTGGGAGGCCGTTATAACATTTCTTAGAATATTTCGATCTCCAGGGGCTTTCTCAAGGGCCAGGATTCCTTTCTCCAGACCTTCCAGGATATCACCGGCCTCCTCAAAGAAAATTTCCAAAAACTCTTCATTTTCTTCTTCCTCCACAACCTCCCCTTCACGGGTTATGAGAACCAGAGAAGGCTCTACAGCCTCCAACCATTCCGTTGTATACAATCTCTTTTCCTCGGGCATGGTGGAGATGACCCCATTTTGAAATAGGAGCTCTCGAAAGGAGAGAAGCCCTATTTTAAAGAGGTTATCCATCTTCATGGAGTATTTATTGAGGGCCAGAATTTTATCCAGCTCGATTTTATCAGCAGACAGGGGTCCCGATAAAATCATGGCCGCTTCTTCTGGATTCTCATTAATGAAATCCGTTGCTTTTTTAAAGGCCCGAATCAGAGCTTTAACCGTATCCGGATGTTGTTGAAGATTCTCGTTCAAAACCATGAGGACACTTTGGTCTACCAACCAGTTAATCTCTTCCTCATAGCCCGGTATGGCCGAACGGGAACCGGAGAAATAAAATTTACCTCCTATGGCCTGGGCCCGGCTGGTCCAGGGTTCCCAACACGCCATTCCGTCGATTTCTCCCCGTTGTAGTGCTTCTAACTGTTGAGCAGGAAGCAGGTCTACAAAGGTAATCCGCGTCAGATCTACTCCAAACTCCCGGGCCATACTCTGAAGGGCAATATAAACCGCGGCCCCTTGCGCCATTCCTATTTTCTTTCCCTCTAAATCTCTGGGAGTTACAATTCCAGAATCCTCCCGAATCACAACCTGTTGAGTTCCAGAAATATCTGCCAGAGGGGCCACAATTTTAACATCCAGGCCTCGATCCTGAAGAATGAGCGTGGTAACCGGAGTCTGAGTAAAAGCAAAAGGCTTCTCCTTGGCCTGAATCACTTCATCCGGCATTATGGTTCCGGAGGGAAGAAGTCGATATTCCACTTGCAGACCTTCTTCATCAAAAAACCCTTTTTCTTTAGCTAGTATCAACTGGCTTGAAATATTTGGATCTTTAACACCATAAAGCTTGATTCTCTTCACAACCCCATCCTCCCTGAGAGGGTTTTACTTTTGTTCCTTTAAAAGTTATATTCTTTATATCTACCTTTTGGATAAAGTCAACTTTTTTGTGGTACTTCCTTCCTTATTTCCATTGACATCCTCAAATTAGGGGTCGTATTTAAAAAACTATATTCCCATACCTTTATAGATCTAAATTTTAATCCGAGCTAGGGGAACACAGGGTATAAGGAGGTGTCTAAAGTAGAAAATTAACTTTAGCTCTTTAGGACTTTGTAAAGCTAATTTTGCATCGCTTTCCCTCACCCCTGACCCCTCTCCCACAACGTGGGAGAGGGAAGCTGGAGGATCTCCGGATCAACTTCCCAAATACCCTCCTTCCATCCCCCGTCCACGGGGGATGGAAGAGGGGGGGAGGAGGGGTTGGGGGTGAGGGCAGAACGGTTACTCAAATCTAACTTTACAAAGTACTAAGCACTTTAGCTCACCTTCCCTATACTTTGTATTTCTCTAGCTTGATGCTACTTTCATGATAGAAAAAGGCATTTCTATTAAACCTGCGGAAGGTCGATTGGGGATTTTACTTCCGGGATTAGGGGCCGTCAGTACCACTTTGATAGCGGGTGTTGAGCTTATTAAGAAAGGTCTGGGCCACCCCATTGGATCTCTCACCCAGCTCGGAACGATTCGTCTGGGAAAGCGAACCGATAAGCGGGTTCCTAAGATTAAAGATTTCGTCCCTTTAGCTAAACTGGAAGATCTGGTTTTTGGAGCCTGGGATATCTTTCAAGATAACGGTTATCAGGCGGCTTTGAAAGCGGGTGTTATTGAGAAAAGTCTACTGGATCAGGTTCGGAAGGAACTGGAAGCTATCGTCCCCTGGCGCGCTGTATTTGATCAGGCTTATGTTAAACGACTTTCCGGTGATAATATCAAAAAAGGGCAGAACAAGATGGATTTAGCCCATCAACTTATGGAAGATATTCAGCGTTTCAAAAAAGAGTGGAATTTATCCCGGATGGTTATGATTTGGTGTGCCAGTACAGAGTCTTTTTTAGAACCCGATGAAGTCCATCAGAGTCTCCAGAACTTTGAATCGGGATTAAAAGAAAATCATCCCAAAATTGCCCCCAGCATGATTTACGCCTATGCCGCACTTTGTTCAGGAGTCCCCTTTGCCAATGGAGCTCCTAACCTCACGATTGATATACCGGCTTTGATCGAGTTATCCAATCAGAATGGGGTTCCCATAGCCGGGAAGGATTTTAAAACCGGACAAACCCTTATGAAAACCATCCTTGCCCCCGGTTTAAAATCCAGAGTTCTGGGTCTAAAGGGTTGGTTTTCTACTAACCTTCTCGGAAATCGAGACGGAGAAGTCCTGGATGATCCGGCTTCTTTCAAAACCAAGGAAGAAAGCAAGCTATCGGCCCTTAATTACATCCTTCAGCCAGATCTCTATCCGGAACTTTATGAGAAGGTTATTCATCAGGTCCACATTCATTACTATCCACCCCGGGGGGATAACAAGGAAGGTTGGGATAATATCGATATCTTTGGTTGGCTGGGATATCCCATGCAAATTAAGATTAACTTCCTCTGCAGAGATAGCATTCTGGCAGCCCCCATCGTTCTGGATCTGGCTCTCTTCATGGATTTGGCTCAAAGATGCAATATGCGTGGAATCCAGGAATGGCTCTCGTTTTACTTTAAAAGTCCCATGTGTGCCCCTGAGCTTTACCCTGAACATGATCTTTTCATCCAGCTTATGAAGCTTAAAAATACCTTACGCTATATCCGGGGGGAGGAATTAATTACCCATCTAGGACTCGAGTATTATGATTAAAAACAGAAACCGGAGAGAGGGAAGCAGGCAGGTGAAAAAAGATTGACAAACCTCTCCTGTTTTGGGATAATATTTTAAAGTCTTTACCAATCAGGAGACAAACATATGATTTATCGTTGGTATTTTATAGTTTATTATCTAATCGGTTTCCTATCTTTTTTCCCCCTACAAAGTGCTGCCCAGGAGGATGATGGGGAGGTAATTGTTAATTTTAAAGACAATCTTCCCCAAGAAGAGATTGAGAAAATTGCCCATAAGTATGGAATTCAATTAACCTATAACAGCATTTTCTCAAAGCCGGAAGCCCTTACCCGATTTTCAAAGGCAGGGATGGATTCTGATAAGCTTCAAAAACTCCTACAGGCTTTAGCTGCCGAGGCTACTGTTGAATATGTAGAACCCAATTATCTTTATCAGGCTTTTGAAATTCCCAATGATCCACTTTTTGATAAACAATGGAACATGAAGTTCATTCAGATGCCGGAAGCTTGGGACAAAACCCATGGAAAAGGGGTTATTGTGGCTGTTATCGATACAGGAGTTGCCTATGAAGATTATCAAGACCGAAAAGGGGTTTACCACCGGGTCCAAGATCTGGCAAATACTCAATTTACAGAGGGTTATGACTTTATCGATGATGATACCCATCCCAATGATGATAACGGTCATGGAACCCATGTAGCCGGAACTATTGCCCAGTCAACCCATAATAGGATTGGGGTGGCAGGAATAGCCTATGAAGCTACCATCATGCCGTTAAAAGTTTTGAATCGGTTTGGGTTCGGGAATATAGCCGATATTGCTGAAGCTATCCAATATGCGGCAGATCACGGGGCACAGGTTATCAATTTAAGTTTAGGGGGCTTTTTCCCCAGTAGAACTATTCAAGAAGCCATGGCCTATGCCCATGATAAAGGTGTGACCCTGGTCTGTGCAGCCGGGAATTCAGGTCGTAGAGGGGTGAGCTTTCCGGCCTCCGATCCTCATTGTATAGGTGTCTCTGCCCTGGGACCGAATGGAACCCTGGCCCCTTATTCCAGCTACGGTCCGGAGATCGACCTGGCTGCGCCGGGTGGAGATACCAGTAAGGGTATCAGTTATGGAATCCTTCAAAATACCATTGGATACATGGATCCAACCCGGGATGGTTATGAATATTTCCAGGGAACTTCCATGGCAGCACCCCATGTAGCGGGTACAGCGGCTCTGATCATCTCCCTGGGAGTGAAAAATCCCGATGAAGTAGAGAAAATACTCAAGGCCAGTGCGACCCGGCATACCCAACAGGGAGAGTCTCTTTCAAACGTCGTTCCAGGAGAAAACCCGGATGAGAAATACGGCGCCGGACTCCTCAATGCAGCCGCTGCCGTCTCTTCCCTCCGACCGGATATCTTTGTTCCGCAAACGATGATCATACCTGTCAGATTAAAGTATCTCCTGGTGGCGATCTTATTAGCCTGGATCTATTTTAAACTCCTTAGAGGATTTCACCTGCCCAAAAAGCTTCCCCGACTTCTTTTCTGGCTTGGGCTCCTGTGGGCTTCCTCAGGACTTTTTTTCCTGAATTTTTTTCCATTACCTGGCCTATTAAGCAAGGGTATAACACCCTTTACCCGAGCTTTTCCAGACCTAGATTATTCTGTGTTGGGGAGGATTTCAGATTTAAACCCGTTGTTTCATAGCGCGATGTTCCCCCTTCTTTTGATCATAACCTTGTTAAGCACAAAATCCCTCAACCGTTTTGCCCTGGGCTTTACCCTGGGTCTGACCGGTCATCTGTTGGTAGATGCTCTTCTAACTTCGGCAACAGTTGCTTATATTCCTGGAAATTTTCTGCTGGATAAAACCTGGCTTTTAGTGAATGCCTTTTTTTCATTTGGATTAGCTTACCTTGCAGGAAAACCCTCGTAGAAGTGTGGGAGTATGGAGGTGTGGGAGTGTAAGAGTATGGGAGTGGGGGAGTATACTTGCCAGTTACTTTCTAAATGAAAAGACTTTTCAAGGTATGGAAGTATGGGAGGATAAGAAATATTACCCCATACTCTCCCACTCCCCCACTCCCATACTCTTACACTCCCCCCACTTCTTTCTTAAATTGACTCTTCGAGGAACTTTAAAGTTTCACCAACTTGGAACCCGATTCTGGGAACTTATTACCGACAGCGGAGATCATTACGAGCTGATCGGGGGTGATCCCGGTCTTTATCAAGATGGTGCCCGGGTTGTTGTAACCGGGCAAATACGAGAAGATTTAATGAGTGTTGGAAATATAGGGCCTATCTTTGAAGTAGATACCTTTAAACAGGAGGAAAAATAGGTATTTTATGAATTACGAAGAAACTATTCAAAAACTCATATCCGGCGACTTTGATGATGCGACCCCTGAGGAACGGGATAAAGTGATCGAGCAGATTATCCATGCTTCTGCTTTAGCTGCTTCTGTATTAGCCATGTCTCCGGTTCCTTTTATAGAAACACCCATTCAAGTAACCATGGTTCGAGCTATTGGAAAGGTATACGGTTACGCATTGGATAAGAAAGTTATCTTTGAAATTCTCTCCTCCATTGGAGGAAGTATGGTACTGCGTCAGTTAGTTCGGTTTATACCCGGTATTGGGATCATTGCGAATCTTTCCAAAGTTTATGGAACAACCTGGGCCATGGGGATGGTAGCAGATTATTATTTCAGGCAAAATCGTGAGGTGGTAAAAGAGGAACTGATGCGCATGTTCAAGATGACCCAGAAAGAAAAAACTCTGGAAAAAGAAAAGGAATTGGAAAAAAGTCGCATTCCGGAACGGCTACAAACCCTCTGGGAGCTATTTCAGAAGAATCTCATTACTCCCGAAGAATATCGGAAGAAAAGGGAGGAGATCCTTTCTCAGCTATAGAGACAGGGTACTTTTAATCTCCCAGGACAATCTGAACGGAGCTTTTCTTTCGTCGCAGGAGAAAAAGGAAAGGAAAGGTGATTATGATCAGAACTGCGATGAGCAGAAAAGCGTCTCGAAAGGAGAGAAGTAAAGCCTGTCGGGTTACGGTATGATCTAAGAGGTTCAAAGCGATCTTACTCGAGGATTCTGGATTAATGCCTTTGGCCAGAAGTCCCTGTTCCAGTATTTGCAATCGTTGGGTGGTTAAAGGATTTAGAGGATGGAGGTATTCACTCAGAATGGATCGGTGAAAAATTTCCCTTTGTTTGAGAAAGGTGACGAGAATCGCGATACCGAAACTCCCACCGGTCTGGCGCATGAAGGTGTAAATGCCGGAGGCACTGGCCATGTCTTTTTTTTCCAGGGTACTGAGGGCTGCTATACTCAGGGGAACAAACATAAAGCCGATTCCAATTCCTCGTAGGATCTGAGGAACGACCAGATCGGAGGTCCCAATTTCCAGCGTAAACTGGGACATTTTGTAGAGACCCAGGCTAAAAGCACCTATTCCCATAGCAATGACGTATTGAGGGGAAATTCTGGTCATCAGTTTACCCGAAATAAACATAGCAATGGCGGTAGAAATGGAACTGAGGAGGATCGCCTTTCCGGTCTGCCAGGCCGTGTAATTTAACAGGGTTTGTAAAAAAACTGGAAGTAGAAAGGTAGGTCCCATGAGTCCGACTCCTAAAAAGGTAGCGATCACAGTACCGACCCAAAGAGAACGGTTAGTCAAAACCTTCAAGTTGACCGCAGGATGATCAATTCGGAGCTCCCACCAGACGAAGCTGATTAAAGCCAGCCCGGTTAAAAGACTGAGTGTTTTAATTCCATTGGATTCGAACCAGTCTTTCCGTTCCCCAAGCTCCAGGATCACCTGCATACATCCAACGCCTATAGCCAGTAAGATGATCCCCAGGTAGTCTACCTGGGGGGCTGGGTTTTTAGAGTGGGTAGAATCTTGTAGAAAGAAATAGGCCAGCAGTAAGGCAAGGCCCCCGACGGGGATGTTGATATAAAAGATCCAGGGCCAATTATAATTATCGGTAATCCAACCTCCTAAGGTCGGTCCCAACGTGGGACCGACCATGGTGCCTACTCCAAAAGCCGCCATGGCCCCTCCCTGTTCTTTAGGGGGAAAGGTTTCCATGAGGAGGGATTGGGAGCTTGGGATAAGGGCCCCTCCTCCCATTCCCTGAATGATTCGAAAGAAAACAAGGGTTTCGACGCTCCAGGCAATTCCACAAAAAAAAGAGGCGACGGTAAAGATTCCGATAGATAATGCTAAAAATCTTTTTCGTCCTAACCAGGCCGTAAACCAGCCTGTTAAAGGAAGAACAATGACATTGGCGATAATATAACCTGTAACCACCCAGTTGATTTCGTCCAGCGTCGCCCCCAGATTACCCATCATATGGGGTAATGCTACGTTTACGATGCTCACATCGATAGCCTGGAGAAGGGTTCCCAGAACGGCTATCAAGATGATAATCCATTTGTGCTGAGGTTTCACAGAAGACAAAAGGTAAAAATCAAAAGGCAAAAGGCGAAAGGTAAAAGAAAGATTTCATTTGCCCTTTCGCCTTTTGCCTGTTTACTTTGCACGGGCACTACTGATATCAATGGTTACAAACACAGACATCCCAGGTCGGATGGGATACTCAGGGTCTCCCTCGATGGTAATTCGCACAGGGACCCGTTGAACAACCTTGGTAAAGTTACCGGTGGCATTATCGGGAGGTAAAAGGGAAAATTTCGCACCGGTTGCAGGGCTGATACTTTCTACCTTTCCCTTAAATACCTTTCCTGGATAGGCATCCACTGTAAATTCCACCGGTTGACCGACACGGACATACTCCAGTTGAGTTTCCTTCAAATTTGCAACAATCCAGACCTCATCGGGAATAAGGGCCATTAAAGGCTGACCTACATTGACCCTTTCTCCGACTTCCACCGATCTCTTCCCAATAATTCCATCTACCGGGGCTCTAATTTCGGTATAGGAGAGTCTGAGCAGGGCTGCGTCCAGATTCGCCTCGGCCTGGGCCAGCTCGGCCTCCAGAGATTTAGCTTCCTGACCTTTCATTTCCGTCTCGGTATGACCCGTTTGAGCCAAGACTATCTGGGCTTCGGTCTGTTTAATCTGGTTTTTAAGAGACTCAATCTTTGCCGCGGCGACCCGTTGAGAAGCCAGGGAGGCTTCATAATTAGACCGAGCCACATTGTAGTCTGAGATCGCTGCATCGAGCTGTTGCTGAGGAATGACTCCTTTCGCGTGGAGTTGCTCTAACCGCCTTCGATCCAGTTCCGCCTTTTCCATTTGAGCTTTATACCCGAGGGTTTCCTTCTCTATACGGGTTAACTCCGCTTGAGCCGTTGCAAGACTTTTTCTCATGGCTTCTGCTTGTGCTCTGGCCTCTGTGATTTTTGCATCTGTCCGATTTTGCTCGAGGGGCACCGACAGGCGCGCAGACGCTAACTTGGCTTTGATGACCTCAACGGCTGCCTTCGCTTGTTCTACTTCAATAGCTAAAGGCCTGGTATTCAATTGTACAAGCAATTGATCTGCTTTTACACGCTGGTTTACATCTACCAAAACTTTCTCTACAACCCCGGCAGTCCTGGGACTGATGGTGATAATCCGACCTTCTACCTGGGCGTTATCGGTGGTTTCATGATTTAAGTAAAAGTGATAAAGTTTAACCCCATAAGCCACCCCTATAACGAGTAAAACGAGGATAAGCCCATAAAGGACCCTGCGTTTAATATTTTTCGTAAAAGAAATCTTCCGTTTGATGGGGGGTTGCGAAATCGGATAGTTTAAATTTCCATTAGGCCCGGGTAAGGTACGGGGAGGTTCTTTTTCTTCGATTTTATAACTCTTTTCGGGATCGTTAGCAGATATTGTATCGTCGTCATTCATATCCTAAAACATAAAACCTAAAACCTAAAACGTAAAGAGCTAAACCTACCTCAAATTTAAAATTTAATTTTTACCTTTTAGGTTTTAGGTCTTATCTCAAGATTTCTTCCAGGAAAATAGAATAATGGAGCTGTTCTTTCTCTTTATCTAAGAGAAGCCGTTTAGCAGGAGGTCGACTTAATTTTTTTCGAATGTATTGTTCGATTGACTGAAATTGAGCTTCTGCAGTGTCAATGTACCATTTCAGCCGAGAGAAGTCTATCCTCCTTAAATCAATACGTTGCTGTTGCAAAATTTTTAAAACCTCGTCAAAATAATCCAAAGGTTTATGGTAAATGTTCGCATGAAGGACCAGCTCTTCCCGCGGCTCGTTATACTCAACAATTTCATAACGAATCGAAATAGGCACAGCACGAGGGAATCTGCCAGATCTGATCTCAGGGGCCAGGTAATCATATAAAATCTGCATGTCTTCCGTATCGATTCGAATACAACCATTAGAACTGGGAGCTCCGACAGTATACCAATCAGTTGTCTGATGAAGTACAAACTGCTCATAGACTTCCTGGGTTTCATCACTGAGAATGGACATGAATATCGACTTCATATCCTTCGGCATGGGAATCTTGATGGGTTTGAGGGTTTTTTTATCAAAGGTGTAGGAGTACTCAATTACCTTTCCAACCAGGTCTTCCGGATTTTGATCCCCATACCGAAACACAACCCCGGTTGCCTTGGCGTAAAGATATCCCTCCCCGGTTGGAGTCTGGTTAGAAAATTCCGTTCCCCTTCCAACTCCAATAGGAATGGTTAAGGTTCGCCAGGAATCGCCCCCATCTGGTGTATAAAGAACCAGCCGATAGGCCGGAATGTTAATAACCACCTGCTGATTGAAATTTTTTCCAGAGTTTCCATACGGAAAGTCTTGAAGTTTACTATAAGCTACAGGGGGAGAAAAAAGATAAATTAGAAAACCTAAGGTTAAAAATTGCTTGAACCTCTTCTTTATTTTGCCTGTTCCCATAGGCTACATAGAATATCAACACGATAGGTTACATCCTAAAACCCCACAGCCTGCCCTAAACCCGAAGATTCCATTGGGAAGAACTTCTCTTTTAATCCCCGGATCTTCGGTAGGCTCTGTGGCTAAATTAAACCCATTTTTACAAAAACCAAACACCTTGACTTCTCAATAGGATGCTGCTATTCTAATGGTCAGAGTAAAAACTACATTAATAAATTAATTCTTTTTTCTAAAAACGTTCAATCTATCCATATGAAATTCTCATCGTCTGTGGGTGTGTAGAGATAAAACCCTTTATTCCAGATCATTAAAGAAAAGTAAGGAAAGTATTTCCCACAAGGGTTTCAAGTTTCTCTACTTTCCGGTCATGGGACAACCCAAAGCACCCTGAGTGTTTTGCAGTATGATACCGGCTATTCGTATAGGCATCAGCAGTTGTTTATTAGGAGCAAGAGTTCGTTTTGATGGCGGTCACAAGAAAGATCCTTTTATTACCGAGACGCTTGGAAAGTTTTTCCAGTGGATTCCGGTTTGTCCGGAGATCGAGATGGGATTGGGTACTCCCCGAGAAAGTCTACGACTGGTTGACACTTTATCTACTCCCCATCTCATTGCACCCCACTCAAAAACCGATTTGACGGAAATCATGGCCTGCTTTGCTGAAAAGCGTTTAGAAGAACTCGCTCAACTAAATCTCCACGGATATATCCTGAAGAAGGACTCTCCTTCCTGTGGAATGGAGCGGGTTCGTGTTTACGGAGAAAAGGGAGCTCCTCAGAGAAAAGGGCGAGGACTTTTTGCCGAGGCGCTGATTCGGCGATTTCCTCTACTACCCATTGAAGAAGAAGGCCGCTTGCAGGATCTGCGCTTGCGAGAAAACTTCATCGAACGGGTTTTTTCTTATTATCGATGGACTGAATTACTCAGGATAAACCCAGAACCCAAAGATTTGATACGTTTTCATACCCAACATAAATTGACCCTGCTTTCCCATAGCCGGGAGTATTACCAAAAACTGGGTCGTCTGGTAGCCCAGACTGGAAAAATCCCCATGCAGGATCTTTTACGGGAGTACGGAGAGCTGTTTATGACTGCCCTCAAAGTTAAAGTAACAACCAAAAAACATGTCGATGTGCTCTACCACCTGCTGGGGTTTCTAAAAAAAGTTTTAGATTCCCAGGATAAAGCTGAATTGATATCCTACCTGGAAGATTACCGAAAAGGTTTGGTTCCTCTGATTGTCCCCATTACCTTGCTTCGTCATCACCTCCGGCACCATCCTATCCCATGGGTCTTAGAACAAACCTATCTGAATCCTTATCCCGCCGAACTTATGCTACGGAATCATGTATAATTCGTTTTATGGGAAGTTACAGATATTGTGTACGTTAAGGTGAGAAGGACTTTTAAGCTCTCTATGAAGCTTTATCGTTTGCATTTTCGTCAGTACTTACCCATTGGAATAGATACGGCATGGACTTTTTTCCTAGATCCCAGAAATCTAGCTCAAATCACCCCGCCCTGGTTAAGATTCAGGGTTACCTCACAACTACCGGAAAAGATGTACGTAGGGCTGATCATAATGTATAAGATCAGTCCAATTTTAAACATCCCTTTATCCTGGGTAACAGAGATCACTCATATGGTCGAACCCCATCTCTTCGTAGATGAGCAACGTTTTGGACCTTATCGCTTTTGGCATCATCAGCATCTTTTCCGTGAAACCGATGACGGTATCGAGATACAGGATATTATTCATTATGCTCTTTATATGGGGCCGATTGGACGACTTCTCCATCGTTGGGTGGTAGGACCTAAATTGTGGGATATTTTCAATTTTCGACGGCAAGCCTTAGAGCAACGATTCAAAAGGGTATAAGGCTCTCTATTCTTTAATCCTTTCCAAGATAAAATAATACTTCCCTTACCTTGAGAAGACAAATTATACTAATTCTTCCTAAAGAGATCACATAATAGGCATAATAGGCAGAGAGGACAATCCTGATGGAATCGCCCTTAAATAGGGTAGCCACAGAGGGCTGCCTCTACAATTCAGGCCATGTTTCCCTATCTAATGGGTATAATATCATATTTGCTGTTTCTTGGATATCTCAGCGTCCTCCCTGCTTCCTTTCAAAAGGGGGATTTACCAGAAGATAGAAAAAACCACACCCGCAAGATAAATACAGGTACCTGAAAGAGTATTGTCTTGACAAGGTAAGAAATTGCTCAACTTTATAGCTGAGGGAGTAATTAAATAGATTATTTTTTAACGAATCGAGAAGCGGTAAAGATTCTAACGAAATTATGTCAATACATCAAACCTGCATGATTTATATCCCCGGGTGTAATCACCTGAAGGAAGGAGATCGGTTACCCTCTCTTTTTGAAGAACTCCGGAGAGTTCAAACCGAAAAAAATATTTCTCTTCTTATCGAAATAACCCATCAACAGGAGGAGGAGATAAGCCGCTATCGAATTCAACAAGGACAGATTCATCTTATTCAAACCCTTCAAGAAGATTCCCCAGGAGATGAGAAAAGTCTGGGTAACTTTTTAAGATGGAGTCAAGAGTACTCTGCCGCAGACCATTACATCTTGATAATCTGGAATCATGGAAATCCCTGGAATATTCAAGGGTTCAAATCTAAACCTTTGTACCGAACTCCTTTTCCCTATGAAGCAGTCGCTCGGGCTATTTTTTTTAGTACAGCGAAGACTATCCTGACCCAACAGGAGCTCATGGAAACCGTTTATACGGATCGACAGGCAAGCCTTCGGGACTTCTTAGACATCCTTGAACTCAAAAAGGCCCTGCAGGAATCTGGAATCCGATTGGGAATCCTGGGTCTGGATGGATGTCTGCCAAATCTATTGGAAGGGGTTAATGAGATCAAAGGAGCAGTACATGTTGTGATCGGTTCAGGGGAGGAAGCAAGGAAAAAACCCTGGGTACAGGGAGAAATATTCGAAATCCCGGCGAAGCAGCCAGACCTCTCCCTTGAAGATTTGGTAAGAGCCTGGGTAAAGCAACAGCAGGGATCTCCGGGAAAAGAGCTATCTTTATTGAACCTAAGTCATCTTGATCCGGTGGTCCGATCATTGGATCGTTTAGCTCTGATCCTTAAAACCCACCTGTCTCAAATGTACGGATTCTTTTCCCAGGTTCGGAGAGAAGTTCAAGTATTTTCCAATCCCAACTACGTCGATCTTTATGATCTGGCAACTCTTTTGAAGGTAGAAAATCGAGATGATCTTAAAGAAGAGGCGGAAAGACTTCTCAGCAGCCTAAACACCCTGGTCTTTGAAACGCCTAAAACAAAGGATACTTCCGATACCCGAAGGGTGGGAATCTTTTTCCCAGAAAATAAGAGAATCTTAACTCCTTATTACCAAAAGCTAGATTTTGCCGAAACCTGCCCAAATTGGATAGAATTTCTAAGGGCTTACCTGGAGTTTGTACCGACTCAACAGGTTAAACGAGCTCGAATTTAAGCCTGAGAAAAGAGGACGAACTCAGGAGTCCTCCTCTTCTTTCTCCCATTCCCTCACTTCCATACCCCCTTACTTCTACCCTCCCATACTTCCATACCCCCACCTTCCCATCTTTCCTGCTTCAGGCAGAAATAATACAAATGGCCTCTGGAGTTCCAATATTTGGAACCAGACTTTCAGAGATAGTAAATTCATAAAAAACCTCTCCAAATCCGGAGAACGAGGTCATCAGATCCTGACCCAGAATAATCTGGTTACCGTTAACCGTATCTAAAAGTACTCCTTTGTTTTGAAGCACAGGGGTTTTAAAAATCCCTTCTGTAACCAGAGAACGTAGATTTTCGATTTGGAGAACATCGCTGTCTTTATACAGTCGAAACAGGCTGTTATAAAGAGGTGAAGCCAGAGCCAGGGCATAGGGGCCCGGATAGCCTGCTTTATCCAGTTGATTGGCCGCCTGGATCACATCTTCGATGGCCTGACCGACTCGACTCCAATCCCCCAACGGGATCTTATGGACACCGGGTGTGTTAAGAATACCTGTAATGGAGAGGCTTTCATAACCGAAAAATACCAGCTCATCCTCTTTAAGGATACAGTTTTTAGCGGCTTGAAATGCTGCATCCAGGTCTAGAGGTTGATGATAAGTTTCATAGGCTTCGATCATGCTGATACTTAAAGAAAAGGAACTGTAAATCTGGGGTATAGGAAGGGTAGGACTACAGAGAATTTTAGCCGCCAGGGGGGGTCCTGCTTCTGCTATCCGCTCTGTTTTCGAAACGAGGGCTTTAAAGCCGAGCCCGAGGGGGCCTTCCACATCTAGCAATTTTCTCCCCACCAATAAACTTTTCGCCGTGGAAACAACCAGTTCATCAATTTCCTCCCAAACCTTTGAGCTAATCGGGGCAGCTTCTCGATTGAGATATTTCATAACAATTAACTCTCCTTTCTCTGCTTTAAGCTTCCGACGGTTTTAGGAATAGAAGTTCGAACGTTCTCTGAAGATGGTCCGGGTTTACTATTCTTCATTTCTATGGCTTCTATTTGAGTAATTTCTCCTTCACTGAAGAGATAGGTCCGCAAATGTCCTTCAAAAGTCGGATTATTTCGTCGAATCCACTCCAGGACCATGGCAGCATGTTCCATTTCTTCATCGCGGTTATGAGCCAGAATTTTTCTTAGCTCTTCATCTGTACATACATCGACCCGCTGTTGGTACCAATCAATGGCTTCCAACTCTTCCATGAGAGATTTAATTGCTCTGGACATATTTAAGGTTTTCTCACTGATTTTTTCATAGGGTTCATGCCAACTTTCCGATCCCATAGGCTGATCTCCTTTTCGTTCAAACTTTTTAGTTTATGGTGTGGTATAACCTCTCATCCTCCAGATAAACCATAAGTTATTTTATTTATACAAATCAGGCAAGAGTAAATCTCAAAGTTGACAATTTTATGTAGGTTGACGTATGGTATCTTCAGGAGATTAGGTAGCTTCAAAGGAACCCTCTGGGGTCTGTTGGATCAGGAACCAGGAGATTTAAGTTCTCGCCCGACAAAAGTTTATTTAAAGAAGGAGTTCTTAGGTTATGAGAAAGGATTTACTTTACAGGATTTATAGAATAGGGTTTGGTCTATTTTTGCTCAGCCTCCCTTGTTTACAGGTTTTTGCACAAGAGAAGTCCCCGGCTGATGAATTTTCGGTTCCGGTGATGCCACCGGTTCATATTCATCCGGGTCAGGCCCATGCCCCCTATAATACCATTCCTCCGACCTCAGGACCCCACGTGGAGATACACGTGGGACAGAAAATTTTAAAGACCCCTGTCCCTGAGGAGATCCAGGTCCATGAGTTGGAACATGGAGGGATTTTTATTCAATACAATTGTACCCATTGCGACGACCTGGTAGCCAAACTGGAGAAGATCGCCCAGGCCTATGAAGGGGTATTTGTCGCACCTTATCCCAAGATGGATACTCTCATTGCCTTAACGGCCTGGGGAAAACTGGCCAAATTGAAAGAGTATAACGAAGAAATCATTCAGCGGTTTATTAAATCTTATCTGGGTGCCTATCCATCCGGCAAGTGATAGGATAGAATAGATTAATTTGCTGAACCCCCCTTTCCCCCCCGGTTCATTTAGCTTTACCTGTTTTTTTCTCTGGAGGCCTTTCCAAGACCTCCTAAATCCCCCACAGAGATTCCCTGGGAGGCTATCAAGGGATAACCTGTCTAGCCCTGTGGGTCCCTGGAAGTTACCGACCTTCCTACAGAAAAACAATTAAGGTTGTCACACCGGGCCTATAAATTCCAGTTCCAACCGGATAAGAATCCGCCATCGACATAGATAATTTCGCCACTCACATAATTAGAAGCATCTGAAGCAAGGAAGACGGCGGCTCCCATGAGATCTTCGGTGGTTCCAACTCGTCCTATGGGAATTCGAGGCATCAGCTTTTCCAGCCAGGCTTTGTTTTCCAAAAGGGGGCGGGTCAAGTCCGTTTCATGATAGCCCGGACCGATGGCGTTTACATTAATTCCGTATCTGGCCCATTCAGCGGCCAGGGATCGGGTAAGCCCCAAGACTCCGGATTTGGTGGCGCCATAAGGGGCTATGGTCGTCATACCGATCTGGCTGGTCAGGGAACAGATATTAATAATTTTCCCTTTTCCCTGTTTCAGCATGATTCTGCCGGCAGCCTGACAGCAAAAGAAAGTTCCCTTAAGGTTGGTATCGACAATGCTATCCCAGAGTTCCTCGGTAACTTCCAGAGAAGGAACCCGTTTATTAATTCCTGCATTGTTCACCAGGATATCCAGTCTCCCAAACTCGCTGACTACGGTATGGACCATATTTTCGATATCCTGTAGCTTTGAGACATCTGCCGTTACGGCCAGGGATTTACGTCCCAATTTGCTGATATCTTCGGCAGTCTCCTGAAGTTGGGAGGTAGTCCGTCCACTAATAGCCACATCGGCCCCTGCATGGGCCAGGGCCAGGGCAATCGCCCGTCCTATCCCTCGACCTCCACCAGTAACCAGAGCAACACGACCGTTTAAGTCGAAACTCGGAAATTGCATCCTCTTTCATAAATCTAAAATCCAAGGTCCAGAGCCGTTGGAGCTCTGGATTCTGGACTTTAGACTTTAGATTATTCTTGTTTATTCTTGTTTGACTTCACTCCTAAATTTGTTAACCACTTCGGTAGATCCTTTTGCAAGAAGGGTTACATCTCCGGATAGATGGATGAATTGATAGCCCTTATCCCAGAGCTGTTTAGCGTGTTCCAGGCTACTGGAAACAGTCCCCAAAGCGACTCCAGCTTCTTTTGCTGCCTTTTCAATGGTAGCAATCGCCGCCTGAACTTCCGGATGTTCGCGATTTCCTGGATATCCCATAGCCGTGGAGAGATCATTAGGCCCGATGAAAACCACGTCGATTCCTTTGACCGAGAGGATTTCTTTGATGTTACGGACGGCGGTTGAAGTTTCGATTTGGACGATGACCATGATCTCTTCGTTGGCCCGCTTGAGATATTCAGCACCATTTCGTGTATACCCTGCAGCACGAACGCTGGTAGCTACGCCTCGTAGACCCTCTGGAGGATATTTACAGGCTTTCACGGCCATTTCAGCCTGTTCCTGATTATTGACCCAGGGAACCATGACCCCATAGGCCCCTACGTCCAGAATTCTCTTGATGGCTACTAAATCGTTCCAGGGAGCCCGGCAGAGAGGAATCGTATTCGTTGCACTCATGGCCTGATATTGCAACATCAGAGTTTGAAAATCCGCCGGGCTATGTTCACAATCTACCAGAAGCCAATCAAATCCTGCATGGGCCATAATTTCCGCTGCCATAGGACTGCCCAACTGAAGCCATCCACCAATGGTTTTTTTCCCAGAACGTATTGCTTTCTTTACCCAATTTTCTCGAATCATTATCCCTAAGTCTAAAGCCCCAAGTCCAGAGTCCTGGGAATCAGAAGCTTTGGGCTTGGGACTTTGGGCTGGTTATTGTGTATTTTCAATGATTTCCATCTGTTCCTTATTTAGAGTGGGTGGTGTGATGGAAGGAAGTTCTTTGACTGTAGCGGTTTCCCCCAGGAGTTGCACCTGGGCCTGGGTTTTCTGGGCCAAGCCATGAATCTTGATAAATCCCAGCGCCGCACTATGGTCAAAGGTGTCCCGTGAATCGTAGGTGGCCAGAGCCAGATTATAGAGGGAATAGGGTGACTTGCGCCCAACTACGCTACAAACGCCTTTAAAAAGCTTCACCCGGACGGTACCGGTTACATAACGCTGGTTGCTGGCAACAAAAGCCAATAGATCTTGGTGAAGGGCTGAAAACCAAAGACCGTTATAAATTAGATCGGCATATTCCTTGGAAACAAGGGTTTTAAATCGGGCCGCGTCTTTAGAAAGGGTCATATCCTCTAAGGCCTGATGGGCTTTATGAAGAACGGTGGCTGCCGGGGCTTCATAGATCTCCCGGGACTTGATACCCACCAGGCGATTTTCCAGATGATCTATCCGCCCAATTCCATGTTGACCCGCCAGTTTATTGAGCCGGGTAATGAGGGTAATCCCATCCATGGGAACCCCATCTAAACTTGTGGGAATTCCCTGCTCAAACCCAATTTCCAGATACTGAGGGGTATCCGGAGCCCTGGCCGGATTAACGGTCCATTCATAAATCTCCTCGGGAGGTTCTATCCAGGGATCTTCCAGAACACCTGCCTCAATACTCCGCCCCCAAAGATTTTGATCTACACTGTAAGGACTCTCTAAAGTAACCGGTATCGGAATTCCATGTTTTTTGGCATATTCAATCTCTTCGTCCCGCGTCATACGCCATTCTCGAACCGGACCAATGATTTTAAGCTGGGGAGCCAGGGTATGGATCGAAACATCAAATCGAACCTGGTCGTTCCCTTTCCCTGTACAGCCATGGGCTACCGCTGTGGCCCCTTCGGAACAGGCCACATCAACCAGTAACTTGGCAATAAGAGGTCGGGCTAAGGCAGTGGCTAAAGGATATTCCCCCTCATAGATAGCCCCGGCTTGTAAGGCCGGGAACACGAAATATTTCACAAATAACTCCCGGGCGTCTACCACGATAGATTTAATGGCCCCCACCTGAATGGCTTTCTTTTTGATGGCATCCAGGTCATCTCCTTGACCTACATCAACGGTCAGGGCAATGACGTCCATATTATATTTTTCTTGAAGCCATTTGATGGAAACCGATGTGTCTAAACCACCCGAGTAAGCCAATACAACCTTTTCCTTCATACCATCTAGGATCCTCAGATCTTTTCAATTGAAAATTGGTGAATAAAAAATTTTCAATAGAAGTCTGTTTTTTGTCCCTTTCTCAAGTTCCGTTTTATTATATCCCTGTCACTTGTCAAGATAATTGTAGTTTTTGTTTCTGGATCTATTTTTTTCCCTTTACAAATACATTCGACTGTGTATGTTAGATAAAGTTTTTTAGAACTTCTTGACAAGAAAAAACTTGACTTTTTTGGTTGATTAACTAAAGTTAGTTTTCAAAAAATATCTAGAGTTAGCGGCTAACTAAAGTTAAAAACCTCCTGACGTTTCAGATGAAGTTATGTACTTAGAAGAGATTATACTATCTGGATTTAAATCTTTTCCAGAGAAGATTCATTTAACCCTTCCACCCGGCATAACCGTCATTGTAGGTCCTAATGGTTGTGGGAAGAGCAACCTGATTGATGCCGTTCGATGGGCATTGGGGGAGCAGAGTGCCAAGCATATGCGGGGCGATTCCATGGAAGACGTGATCTTCAATGGCAACAAAAATCGGAAGCCCTTGGGGATGGCCGAGGTTTCCCTTCGATTTGTAGATCCTGCCGGAGTTCTTCCCCTGGAGTACAGTGAGATCCTCATTACCCGTCGTGTGTTTCGCTCCGGAGAGGGAGAGTATTTTCTGAATAAAAAACCGTGTCGTTTACGAGATATTCAAGAACTTTTTATGGACACCGGGATTGGAGCCCGGGCTTATTCCATCGCCGAGCAAGGAAAAATTGATCTCATTATCCATGCGAAGCCCGAAGAGCGAAGGGCCCTTATCGAAGAAGCTGCCGGTATTACCAAGTACAAAGCTCGCAAGAAAGCGACCCTGGAGAAGTTAGAAGCCACCCGGCTCAATTTAACCCGGGTTCAAGATATCATCCTGGAAGTCCAACGTCAACTGGAGTCGGTTAAAAGACAGGTTAAAAAAGCAGAACGTTATCAGAGTTATTTGAACGAAATAAAGGCTCTTCAGACCCGACTTTATCGCTCCCGGTATCGAGCTTTAGGAGAAAAATTGGAGCAGAGTACCCTTTTGTTGCAAACCTTACAGGGAGAGGTGGCCCAACTAAAAACCGAGATCTCCGCCCTTCAAGAAGAAGCCATTCAAAAAAGGGAGAAGCTCCAGAAAGCCGAAGAAAATTTGAATACGATTCGACAACAACTCCAGGGTGTATCCAGCACCATCCAGTTACATGAAGCAAAATTAGAGCAGCTACGACAACAGCTTCTGGATCAAAAAATTATCCTGGAAAAAGGAGATGAGATCCTTTCCCGGCTTCGAAAAGAGCAAGAAGAAACAGAAGAGGAAATTCAGGCCCAAAAGACCCAATGGGAAGAGTTATCTCAAGAGATAACCCATTATCAGCGGAATCTGGAGAGTCAGGAGGAAAGCGTGAAGATCTTGAACTTCCAGCTCTCGGAAGCGCAGGCTCAACTGGACAAAGAAAAAGGCCAGCTCATGAATCTCCTCATGGACTTAACCCGGGGAAATAATCTAATTCTTCGGCTGAAAAAAGATAAGGAGAGAGTTTCTTTGAACCTGATCAGGCTGAAGAAGGAACGAGAGGCGATAGAAGTCCAGAGGAAAGAAAAGGAAGCAGAATTGGAGAGCCTGAAGGGGGTGGTTCAGGAGCTTCAGGAGAAGAGGGGAGAACTGGATAAAACGGAACCTGTTTTAAAGGAAAAGATTCAGGGTATCGAAAAAACGCTTCAAGAACTCGATAGAAAAATAAGCTTATTGAAGGATCGGCTCAGTTTGAATCGTTCTCGTTACGAATCGCTGAAAGAGCTTCAGAAAACCTATGCCGGATTCAAAGAAGGTACCCGATCTCTTTTGTTAAATCCCGATCTTTCCCAAAGATTGGGGATCCAATCTACCGTCCTGGATTTAATTAAAGCCAAACCGGGCTATGAAGTCGCCATTGAAGCGATCCTTGGAGATAAAATTCAAACTCTGATTGTAGAGACCTATCAGAAGGGAATAGAAGCGATCGGGTTTTTACGAGAAACGAAATCAGGGCGAGGCTATTTTATGCCTTTCAGGCATGGCGATACCGTCTCCTGGAATACAGAGGGGCAGGAATCGAAGAATCAAGGGATTATCCCCGCATCCCCGGGTCTTTCTGTCCCTGCATCTATCCTTAATGAGGATCCTGATATCATCGGGAAGGCATTTGATTTCATCACCTGTAAAGCCGAATTTAAGGAAACGATTCAGATTCTATTAGATTCGATAGTTGTTGTAGAAAACTTAGAAAAAGCGATTCGGGTTCATCAAAAGTATCCCTTTTTGATTTGTGTCACCCGGGGAGGAGAAGTTTTGGACTCTCAAGGAGTCCTTTATGGGGGGGCGAGCCAGCGGTTGGAGACCGGTTTTTTAGCCAAAAAGGGAGAAATGGATAGGTTAAAACAGCAGGTCGAAAACTATGAACGGGGTTTACAAAGGCTTCTTCAGGTAGAAGGTGAAATTAAAAATAAGCTTGAGCTTTACCAGGGTGCTTTAAAAAATTTAGAGAAGACGCGACGCGAGCAGGAAATCAATTTGATCAATAAAGAAAATGCCGTAAACCAGTTAGAAAGAGACCTGGAGCAGTTAAGAAAGCGTTTAGAGTTTATAGACCTGGAGCAGTCTCAACTGAGTCAGGAGATAACGGGAATAGATGGGGAATTATCCAAAACCCTTGGAATCAAACAGAATCTGGAGGAAAAAAAGGTCGAAAAGGAGGAGAGAATTGCTGACCTACAAAATAAAGTTCAACAGAGTCGAGAACAACAGGATCAAGCGGTAGCCGGGCTGACCGATAGCAAAGTTCATTATACGGCTCTGAAGGAAAAACTACGCGGTCTCGACCAGGATATCAGGCGGCTTACAGAACGGAATCAATCCCTGGCTTTACAGATCCAGGAGACTCAGGAGCGGATTACCACGGCCCGAAATCGACGAGAGGAGTATGAAATAGCCATTCAAGAAACCCAGGACGTCCTTGAGAGCCTCCTGGATTCCAGGGAAAAGCTTGAGAAAAAGGAAAAGGCTCATCAGGAAAAACATTTTGCTGCCGCCAGGGAATTGGAAAATACTGAGCGAATTTTAAAAGAGCGTGAGGAAAGTTATGGGGTTATCCATGAAAAATTAAAGGCTGAAGAAATTAAAAATACCGAACTGCGCGTTACCCTTGAGCATATTAAAGAGCGGATCACCTCGGAGTTAGGATTACCCCTGGAGGAGTTTGAAGTCAGGGAAGAAACTTCTTTCACCTCCACAACTTCCCGCACTTCAGCTTCTCCGCTCTCCGATCAGGAAATCGAAGAAAGCATTGAAGCCTTAAAGGAGAAGCTGGCCAACTTAGGGAATGTGAACCTGGCTGCCATTGAAGAGTATCAGGCCCTTCAGGAGCGGTATGATTTTCTTTCCAATCAGCAGGCCGATTTAACAGAATCTATGAACTCCCTTTACGCCACCATTCAGAAGATCGATGCCACTACAGAGGCTCGTTTTATAGAAGCCTTTAACACGATCAACGCAAGTTTTAAGGGAGTTTTTCAAAAACTCTTTGAAGGGGGTTCTGCCGAGCTTCGATTAACGGACCCCGGGAACATTTTAGAGACCGGGGTTGAAATTCTCGCCCAACCTTCCGGTAAGCGGCTTCAGAAAATTTCCTTAATGTCGGGAGGGGAAAAAGCGTTGATCAGTATTGCCTTGCTTTTCTCCATTTTCCTTATCAAGCCCAGTCCCTTTTGCATTCTGGACGAAGTAGACGCTCCCCTGGATGATGCCAATGTAGGACGATTTTTAAACCTCCTACAAGATATGGCCCGCACCACCCAGTTTATCATTATTACCCACAACAAAAGAACCATGGAAATTGCGCATCTTATGTATGGAATTACCATGGAAGAGCCTGGAGTTTCAAAGATAGTTTCGGTTCAATTAAATAATTAAAATAACGAGTTCAGGATGTGCGATTCACGGTTCGTGTTGAAAGATGACTCCAAGTGAAAGGCTCGCCTTAAAACGTCCCAAGCGTCTGCTTTCCATAGATGGAGGAGGTATTCGCGGCTTAATTGCCATCGAGATTCTTATTAAGATCGAGGATATTCTTTGTCGACCTGACTCTCGCTGGCGGTGTCTGGCAGATTATTTTGACTTCATAGGGGGTACAAGCACAGGTTCGATCCTGACCGCAGGGCTTGCCATGGGTTTGTCGGCAAGGGAGTTACGGGATTTTTATATACGATTAGGACCTCGGGTCTTTCAAAAGCGGTGGTTGTGGGGTCGGTTATGGTCAAAATACAACCCAGAGCCTTTAGAACGGCAACTCCAATATCTTCTGGGAGATATCACCTTAGGTTCAGACCAATTACGGACCCTGCTGATGATTGTTGCCAAAAATATAAACACCGGTACACCCTGGTTTTTTGTTAACAGTCCCAGGAACAAATTCTTTGAAGAGAACAGCAGAATTCCGCTCTGGCATTTGGTTAGAGCCAGTTCTGCAGCACCGACCTTTTTCCCTCCCCACCGGATTACCTTACCGGATGGACGGAGACTGGACTTCATAGACGGCGGAGTCAGTATGTTCAATAATCCTTCCTTTCAATTATTTCTTGAGGCGACGATACCGGGATATAGTGCCGGGTGGGATACCGGGGTAGATAAAATTTTACTCATCTCGATAGGTACGGGATTTAAGCAGAATAAAATTGCCAGAGACAAAGCGCAAAATTATACCCTTGTCCACTGGGCCAACTATATAGTCAAAGTTCTTATGGACGATGTCAATGTACAGCAGAACTTACTCATGAAGCTTATCAGCCATACACCTAAGCCGAGGTGGATGGATTATGAAATGGACGATGCCGATATGCCGACCACAAATGACGTGGAGCAATTGCAAGTCAATGCTCCCAAATCCAACTTTCCCTCGACAAGGTCCATAGATGCGCGGGCTATTACCTTCGCGACCAGGATGTTAACGTATCATCGTTATACCGTTTCCTTCACACGAAAACGCTTTGACGAGCTGGGTTTACCCAGGGACATTGATCTGGACCGGGTTTCAGAAATAGATTGTGTGGATCAAATCGAAGCTTTATGCCGGATTGGTCAGGCCGTAGCCCGGGAACAGGTCTCCGCCAGCGATTTTAAAGGTTTTTTGCATAAGGACGAGTAATATCAAACTGAATAGAATCTCTCCTATAATAGGCACGAGATGCTGCAAAATCAAAGTGATTTGCTGCAAGCAATATTTTTGCTGCTTGTATCGACTCCTCAGCACGATCAAGATTCGCAGCGATTTCGTCTTCATAAGGTTTGGTCATATACTGATACCTTCTCGCCTGGCGTTTCGATAAAAAAGTAGGGGCGTACGGCCGTACGCCCCTACTCCATCTGCAGCGGATAAAGCAAATCTATGATGGTTCCCAGCTCCTGGAAATAATCAAAAGGTTTTTTCAGCAATCTGTGAGATAATCGATGGCAGAACGGACAGGTTCGATGGAAGTATGGGAGGTAGAGGAAGGATTGGGGCTTCCCTTCATTTTCAGGATAGAGCCTTACCTCCCAGGAACCATCTCCATTATCTTTAATCTTAATAACTTCCCATACCTGGTTACGACATCGTACTTTGTTCCCTACTTCAAATGTCAGAAGATAACTCTTCTAAAACCGACCGAAAGGTTTCAAAGGCAGGAGTATCCCAGAGACAAAATACTACTTTCTCTAATCCTGTATCTCCTTGAAGATATTCCCGGGTCGTGGTAAGCATAATTCGAGCACACCGGTCCATGGGAAAACCAAAAACTCCGGTACTGATGGCCGGAAAGGCTATGCTTTTGAGTTGATGCTGATCGGCCAGCTTTAAGCTGTTTAAAGTAGCCTGCCGAAGTTTATCGTCCTCATTCCCTTCTCCCCATCGAGGACCTACCGCGTGGATAACATATCTGGCAGGAAGATTTCCTCCCGTTGTAATCACGGCCCCTCCCACATGGGTACCTCCAATTCGGTTGCATTCCTCCTGGATACGAGGTCCACCTTTCTTCCTTATAGCTCCGGCTACTCCAGACCCGAGAATCAGGGCGGTATTGGCCGCATTGACAATGGCATCGGTCGCCAATTCGGTTATATCTCCTTGAACCAATTCTAAGACAGTCCGGTTAATGGTCCTTTGAATAGATGACATATAAAAAATGGGCTCTCATAAATGGTTCCTTCTTCCTTAAAGGAACTATTTAGAGACGACAAATTACCCTCTCCTGGGTTTAATATAATCCCATACTATCCCTCGGTTTTG
The DNA here is from genome assembly GCA_035559535.1 of Candidatus Limnocylindrales bacterium. Classification (NCBI taxonomy): domain Bacteria; kingdom Bacillati; phylum Chloroflexota; class Candidatus Limnocylindria; order Candidatus Limnocylindrales; species Candidatus Limnocylindrales bacterium. The sequence goes on along the minus strand of DATMBG010000051.1, from coordinate 258,391 downwards.
AAATCCCTGGATCATAAGTTTACCTTCTACAGGGCTTCAACCAAAAGTTCGGTTATATCCTGGATTAAAAGTCCTGTTTGTCCCGAGGCAGTAGCGGTGAGATGAGCTTCGACAGCAGGACAGGCGCTTACAAGAATTTCAGCTTCTGTAGCCTGGGCTTCCTCAATACGCTTTAAAGCAAGCTCTTTGGCCATCTCAGGAAAAATGAATTCAAATCCTCCTCCTACCCCTACGGATCGCGTTTTATCCCGCGTCTTTTTCATCTCTATATATTTCAACCCGGGAATCTTGCCGAGAAGATTTCTTGGAGCCTCATAAACCCCTGACTGGATACCCAGGTTACAGGGGTCATGATAGGTTACTTTTTTTTCTAGCTTCTTTTTAAAGGTCAGACGATCTTCCAGGACCAGACGTTCCAGGTACTCTGTAATATGGTAAACCTTAAAAGGAACAGATACCTTCAATTCCTCCGGGTAGACTTTCTTGAAAGCGCGATAGCAGCCTGCATCGGAAAAGATGACTTCCTGAACTCCTGTAGCCTGCAAGGTTTCTACATTCCGGCGTGCTAACTCGGCGGCTTTCTTTCGTTCACCTATGGAGAACAGAGTCAGCCCGCAACAGGGTTCCCGGTTTCCTAAAAGTATAACCGGTACTCTGGCCTTTTCTAACAAGCGGAGGGCCGCCTGGGCGGGAGCCGGATATCCGTATCCGGCTGCACAACCCATGAAATATAAAATATCGGCCTGCCTCTCAGATAGAAGGGAGACCGGTAACCAGGCTCCCCGGGCCTCCGGGGGCTCTCCATAGGGATTACCGGTTTCCAGTATTCGTTGAGCCAGTGCCCGGACAGATTGTGGAGCCATCCCCTGCTCTACAATTTCGGCCCGCATGGCTTCAATAATTCGGGGGGTATCGATAGGGTCACCAAAACCCGGAACTACACATCCGTCGGTTCGACAGGCCCCGCAGGTCATGCATTTGTAAATCTGTTCCGCAGCAGAAGGGGTGTAAGGGATCATTCCCTTCAATATGCCTAAAGCATAGTGGTTGAAACCCGAAGGAGCTATACCCTCTGAACGTACCATATCATAAACCGGACAGGCTCCCCGGCAATACTTAAACGAACAGATATTACAGGAAAGAATATCCGCTGTATGAATTTCCAGGTACACGTGGTTTAATCGATCCACCCAGGACCACGAAGAACCCTGAAGTGTTTATTCACTTAGGTCCTTCGGGTTCCTCCGTGGACAGGATTTTTATAGTGCCAGTTTTCCAGGGTTTAAGATGTTATTCGGGTCCAGGGCCTTTTTAATAGCGCGTAAAACTTCTAATCCGGTCCCTAACTCCGATGAAACGTATCGAGACAGATAATAACCGATTTCATGATGATGTTCCAGGGTCCCTCCATGTTGAAGAACAAGGGGAATTCCCTCCTCCCAAACCCGTCGATTTAACTCTAATCCTTCGGGACTCACAGGTTGTTTAAAGATACAGTAAAGGGAGGCTCCCTTGGGAGTGAAATGGGGGATATGGATAGAAAAGTGAACTCCTAATCGATCATAAAGGGAACGAACGGCCGTATATAAACTCTCTATCTTATCAAAGGTAGCTGCTGTGGTAATGACATCGGTGGAGTATTCGGTGGATTTTCTTTGTTTCCAGTAGCTGAGCCGTGTATCCCAGAAACGCTGTCCCAACTCCAGGCCCCAATCTCTACCTCCATAGCGAAGTGCGATTTCTCGAGCCAATCGATCCTGAAGCTCAACCATTTCCTTCATTCCATCAAACCCTACTACCAACGTAAAACCTGTCAGCTCAGGAGTTTGAAGGGCACGGCCTAAATAAACCTTACTATGCCCATCATCTCCAACCCGCATTACATAGGGATTCAAATCCCGTTTGTTAATCTCATAGGCAGCCCGGTAGGCTTTATGAAAGGAATCAAAGGTATAAACCCGGGTATAGCGGGCTTCAGGTAAGGGATAAATCTTCAAGGTGGCTTCGGTAATAATCCCTAAAGTACCTGCAGCCCCAACAAAGAGCCAGTTTAAATTGGGTCCTACCGAATGTTTCATCACGGGTTTGGTTCTCAGAATCTGTCCGGTAGGGAGTACTACCTCCAAGGCCAGGAGAAGATCCCCCATGTATCCATACTTGGGGAGCCACCAGCCGGCTGCAGCCGTCGATATAAATCCACCGATGGCGGAAACAGGATGGGAGGGAGGATCATGGGGAAACCAAAAACCTTTAGCTGCCAGCACCTCATCCATTTCGGGTCGAACAATTCCGGCCTGGACGGTTATGGTCATGGCATCGGGATGGATATCCAGAATTTTATGCATCTTTTTAATATCCACCACAATGGCGTTTGAGCTCAAGGGAAGACTTCCCCCTCGTAAACCAACACTTCCTCCCATAGGGACCAGAGGGATCTTTTCCTTATTGGCCAGACGAACCAATTCTACCACCTGCCTTGTGGTTTCCGGCCAAACTATGAAAGCTGGAGGACTTCCAGGTCCATATTCCCCTATGACCCGCCGAGGCGGCATAGAAACCCCCGCGCTTCCAGAATATACAAACCGTTCCAGATCGTTGTCTGAAACATTGGTCTTCCCTAGAATTCCTATCAATTGCTCATATAACCGCTCTTCAATGGAAGTACCTGCCATAGAATTTTGTTATCCTTTCTAAAGAAAATTCTGGAGTCGTTTTATTTGCTTTACAAATCATTAAAAGCATACCCGGGATCTACTTCGGCGTCAATACTATTCTGCTTGACATCTCATCCTTGCTTAAACTATTTTAGAAACAAAAGCAGGCTGGGATAGTTTAGAGGTGGAGTTGATTTGGGAGAGAAGCCGGACTCTCCTGGCCCTTCTCAAAGGGGGATAGGAGGTATACACACCAGCATAAGTCGAAAAGCCCCATCAGAGGCGAACGGTTGGTAGCTCCCGACGAAAGGTCGGGGGGTTCAGAAATTCAGAATTTTTTCAAGCTCCCTGGTGATTAAACAGGTCGCCCCGTTGTGGCTTAAAGGATCCTGTTATCCTGTTTCCCCTGGCTCACGCCGGGGGCTATCCACAGGTCGCCCCGCCGCGGGGCTACCTTTTTATCCTGATGCTATGGGGATAGGAGGGGTTCGGCTTAAAGAGGAATATTCTGATATGAATTTGAAAGATAAAGTGGCCATCATCACCGGGGCCAGCAGTGGAGTTGGAGCGGCAGTAGCCCGAAACCTTCATGAAGCAGGAGTGAAGTTAGTTCTTACCGCTCGTAGAGCCGATCGGCTGGAAAAACTTTCCTCGGAACTTAAAGAGACTGTTTTTATAGCCGGAGAGATTACCGAGGTCGATTTACCTCAAAGGTTGCTGGATAAGGCTTTAAAAACCTTTGGGCGGTGTGATATTGTGTTGAATAACGCCGGAATGATTGAAGTCGGTTCCATCCCTGAAATCAATATAGATAAGGTTTGTCAAATGGTACGGGTCAATGTGGAGGCCGCTTACAGGGTCGCGTATGTAGCGGTTAAATATTTTCTTTCTCAAAACCACGGACACTTGATAAATACCTCCAGTGTACTGGGAACCAAGATACGTCCCATGGCAGGGGCCTATGCCGGAACTAAGTTTGCTTTAGAAGCTTTATCAGAAGCGCTACGGGTGGAGTTGGCACGTACCAATGTAAAGATCAGTTGTATTCAACCGGGACTTATCCTGACCGAACTTCATCGGGATTATAAAGTTCATCCAAAAGATTCCTTGAATATACCGAGACCCTTGCAACCTGAAGAGGTAGCCCGGTGTGTACGGTTTATATTGGAACAGCCCGATCATGTGAGAATACCACAAATTATGATTCTACCCAAGGATCAGGAGATTTAAAAAAGTCCTAACCGAACGGGTCACCGGGTCCTTCTCCGGGAACAGGGTAGCGTTCTGAAGCAAAAAATGAAATAACCTGTTTCCACAGGAACGGAAGATACTTTACAATCAAAGATCCGGTACAAAGGTAGTACCTTGGAAAGTTAATTCTGTGTGATTCTCCTTCACCCCCGGTCCCTCTCCCCCTCCCTCACCCTCCCCGTGGCCGGGGAGGGAAGGGGTGGGGGCGGAGAGGGGAGCCAGCAAATCTCCACAACTCCCCAAGCGCCCCCTCTTCCGAAGCCTCGGGAGAGGGAGTTGGGGGGAGGGTAGAAGAGCTATTCAAATCTAACTTTACGAAGTAATAGAAGGAATCTTTGAATTAAGAGAGCAACGCTGTAGATCAGATTTTGTTTGACAGGAGGTTATCCGGTAACTAGACTTTATCAGTAACCGATTTAAGCTGGTTTTTATGATTTATTAAGATGATGAACTCCTATTTATCATAAAAAATCAGCCATGAACAAATACATGGGAAAATTTGCAGGAATCGAAACCGGTAATTTCTCTCTATCAACCCGAGATATTTTACTTAAGTATAAAAATATCGCCATGGTTGGGCTTTCTCCAGAACCTTCTCGTCCGAGCTACCGGGCGGCTATTCATATGAAAAGCCAGGGGTATAAAATATTCCCTGTAAATCCCAATTATGAGGAAATTTTAGGTCTTCGCTGCTATAAGTCCCTTAAAGATATTCCGGAACCTGTAGAGATTGTGGATATCTTTCGAAAGCCAGAGGACGTACCCCCTATTGTGGAAGAAGCCATTGCTATTGGAGCGAAAGTCATCTGGATGCAACTGGGAATTATCAACGAAGAAGCGGCTAAACGTGCCAGGGAGGCTGGCTTAGAAGTTGTAATGGATCGTTGTGTGAAAATAGAACATTGCCGGTTTTTCCAGGGCCTTAATTTGGTAGGACTTAATACGGGGGTTATTACGTCTAGAAAGATTTAAGAGTATGGAGGTATGGGAGTAGGGGAGTGTGGGAGTATGGAAGTGGGGAGGGGTGAGGAGCGGGAGAATTTACTTCTATACTCCCATACCTCCATACTCTCCCACTTTCTAAGGGAGTTTACATGGCACAAGATAGAAGATTTGGATTTAATACGCTCATGATCCATGCCGGACAAAGACCGGACAGCAATACGGGAGCCAGGGCTGTTCCCATTTATCAAACGACTTCTTTTGTCTTTGAGAATACTCAGCATGCAGCCGATCTGTTTGAACTCAACCGGTTTGGGAGTATTTATTCCCGCATTATGAATCCAACGGTGGCGGTATTTGAAGAGAGGATGGCTGCCCTGGAAGGGGGAGTCGGTGCTCTGGCAACCGCTTCAGGTCAGGCCGCCCAGGCTACGGCCATTTTATCTCTCCTTAAGGAAGGAGATGAAATTGTATCCTCCACCAATCTGTATGGGGGAACTCGTAATCAGTTTGCCATTGCTTTCAAGCGATTCGGTATTAAAACAACTTTTGTAAACCCGGATGATCCTGAGAATTTCAGGAAAGCTCTGACCCGTAAGACCAAGCTCCTCTACGGCGAAATCATGGGAAATCCTAAAATCGATGTGTTGGATTTGGAGGCTGTGGCTAAAATCGCCCACGAAGCTGGCCTTCTTTTTATGGTGGATAACACCTTTGCCACCCCTTACCTTTGTCGACCTTTTGAGTTCGGAGCCGATATTGTAGTTCACTCGGCTACTAAATTTATTGGAGGACATGGAACTTCCATCGGGGGTGTCATTGTAGACTCCGGGAATTTTCCGTGGGATAACGGAACCTTTCCGGAGTTAGTAGAACCTTCACCGGGTTACCATAACATGAAGTTCTACGAAACTTTCGGAAATTTTGCGTACATTATGAAGGTCCGGGCGGAGATGATGCGAGATTTTGGGGCCTGTATGAGTCCTTTTAATGCCTTCTTGATGCTCCAGGGACTTGAAACCCTTTCCCTTCGAATGAAGCAGCATTGTCAGAATGGGCTGGCCGTGGCCAAGTATTTGAGTGAACATCCCCTGGTAACCTGGGTTAATTATCCGGGCCTGCCGGATAGCCCTTATTACAAACTGGCTCAGAAGTACTTACCTCGTGGAGCCGGTTCCATTATGACCTTTGGAATTAAGGGTGGGGTTGAAGCTGGAATTAAATTTATTGAAAGTGTGGAGTTACTCTCCCATTTGGCCAATGTCGGAGATGCGAAAAGTCTGGTTATCCATCCTGCCAGTACTACCCATCGTCGCTTGAGTGAGGAGGAACGTCTGGCAAGTGGTGTTACTCCAGATATGATCCGCCTGTCCATCGGACTGGAAGATGTGGAAGATATTATCTGGGACATTGAACAGGCCTTAGAAAAATCACAGAAAAAGTAGTTTTTCGTCTGCTGTCCGTTGTCGGTTGTCCTTTGTTGAGAAATTTATTATCTTCTCGAACAAACAATGGACAACGGACAACGAACAACGGACAAAAAAATGACCGATCAAGGTTCTGTCGGAATTGTAAAAACCCAGACCTGTACCCTTGTCCAACCGCCAGAAACGTTCGTTTTAGAGAACCGTGCAGAATTGAGTCCTATCACGGTAGCCTATGAAACTTATGGGACTCTAAACGCTACCCGAGATAATGCCATCCTGGTGATTCACTCCCTGACCGGAGATGCCCATGCTGCTGGAAGATATTCAGAAGAGGATAAATATCCCGGCTGGTGGGATCCCATTATCGGACCTGGAAAACCCTTCGATACCAGTAAGTACTTTGTTATCTGCTGCAATAATCTGGGAGGTTGTAGAGGTACCACAGGTCCGGCTTCCATTAACCCAAAAACCGGAAAACCCTATGGAATGTCCTTTCCTATTATTACCATGGGAGACATGGTAGAGGTTCAAAAGAAGTTGATCGATTACCTGGGAGTGAAGAGTTTAGTGGCAGTAGCAGGGGGATCTTCGGCCGGGATGAAGGTTCTGGAATGGGGACTCCGCTATTCCCATATGGTCCGTTCTATTATTCCCATTGCTACTGGCTATTGTGTCACCCCTCAGGGTATCGCCTTTCATAAGGTTGCCCAGGAGGCCATCATGGCAGATCCAAACTGGAACCATGGAGATTATTACGGAAAACAAGCGCCCAAGAAAGGATTGGCTATCGCCAGAATGATCGGTCATATCACTTATCTCAGTGACCACTCCATGTGGGAAAAATTTGGCCGACGGCATCTAAACCCTGAAAAGATGAAACATGACCTGACCAGCCCTTTCGATGTGGAAAGATATTTGGAATACCAGGGTGAAAAGTTCGTTCAAAGATTCGATGCCAACTGCTACCTCTATTTATTGCGGGCTATGGACTTATACGATGCCTCAGAAGGATACAGTAGCCTGGAGGAATCCTTTAAGCGGATTACCTGTAAATCTCTGGTTATCTCCTTTGCCGGAGACTGGCTTTTTCCGCCCTACCGTTCTGAGGAGCTTGTACGTGCCCTGCGGGCCAATGGCTCCTATGTGGAATACTACAACATTAACTCACTTTACGGTCATGATGCGTTCCTCCTGGAGTACCATAAATTTGGTCCTCTGATTCGGCGGTTTTTGGCCAGGGTTACCGGAGAAGAAGAACAAGATATCGAGGGATTAAGAGAGTATGAAATAGCTCCCAGTGAAGGGCTTTTAACGTAAGACAGTGCTGAGTACCGAGTGATAAGTAGTTACTCGGCACTCAGTACTTAGTTTTGTACGGGCAGAGGGCCCTCCGCCCCTACGAAAGATCCCAGGCTGCTCGCGCCAGCATGTAACAGATAAAGCCCGTTAAAAGTCCTGTAACAAGATAGAGATAGTTAAACGTAAAGAGATTCTCTGAGCTGAATTTAACGGTATGAGCATGAAAATCGTATCCAATCTGGAAGCCCAAAAAGTTCAGTAAAAATACCAGGGTTCGAATTCCGGCCAGTACGGCTAAAATTTTGGTCAGGATACGAAATTCCTTATAAACGAGCCCGGCTAAAATGGGTAAAATAATAGCTGCGGGGATGAGGGAGCGAAGTTCACCGCTTTTTCGCTCGGGCGTACCGCCCAAGAAAATAGTCAAAAAAACGACCAGGATGGCTCCTATCAGGTAAACAAGAGCCGCCTGATGAAACTTTTTGGATGGGGTGGTCATGGATCTCGAAATTAATTCTTTAGATCTTGAATCTGTAGGAGATTGTTTTCATTCTTCTTAAATAAAGAAAACATACCTCCCATATTCTGCATGGCCTTCTCCCGGACTTCTTTCATCAACTCGGGAGTAATCACCGAATAACCCTTACTTCGAGCATAACCTTCCACGCCTTTTATAACCATTCCACGGGCAAAAGAAGGAATCATTTCCAGTCGTTTTTTAGCTTCATCCGTCCAGGTTAATTGAAAGTCTGCTTCCAGACCGAGGGTGAGTGTCTCCTCCAATTTAATCTCCACAAAATTATACTTACCAGGCTCATACTGACAGGAGGGATCTTCGGCAAGGTAGTTACCCGTCTCTGCAAAAGCCCTGGCCCGACATCCACTACAAACCACCTTAAATTCGCAACTTCCACACCTTCCCTGGAGAAGTTTTCGATCTCGAAGCTGATTAAGAAGGGGTGAGGTATGCCAGATCTCGGCAAAGGATTTCTTTCTGACATTTCCTAAGGGAATAGACATATAAGGACAGGGGGTTACTTCCCCGGTGGGAGTAATCTGGGCATAGTGGGTAGCTGCCGGACAGCCGCCTGAGTAGCTCTTGAGGTAAGGAGAGTTGGGATCAGCTTCGTAAACAATCCGTTTATATTGAGGGGTACACTTGGCACTGATAAGCATTTTACCCTGATACTTCTTTTGCATCTCAAATACCTGCACCAGCATGGCTTCATACCGGGCTTCGCTAATATCCTTTCCACTAAGTCCCTGGCCTCGACCGGTACACACAAGAAAGTAAAGGTTGAAAAACCGGGCCCCCAGTTCATAGGCAAAATCCACAATCCTGGGGATTTCATCGTAATTCCAGGACATGGTAGAAGTCTGGATAATAAACTCCACCTGATTCCTCTTGAGGACTTGAGCCCCTCGGACTGCTTTTTGCCAGGATCCAGGAACCTGGGTAAAGTGGTCATGGGCTTCCGGTCTTACCGAATGAAGACTGATACTGACCCCTTTAACTCCCGCCGCCACCATTTTCTGTACCAGTTTATCATTGAGAATGGTCCCGTTCGTTCCGATAACGACCATAAATTTTTTCTGCGAAGCGTAGCGGGCAATCTCAAAAATATCCTTTCTTAATAGAGGTTCTCCTCCCGTCAGAATCAATAAAGCATGGGGATTTACCTCTTCAATCTGGTCAATAATTCGGAAGCATTCTTCGGTACTTAATTCCCCGATCCGTTCCCCGGTTCTGTAGGCAGCATCCAGATAACAATGGGCACACTGGATATTGCATCGTTTGGTAATGTTCCAGGAGATGGTGTGAACTCTATACTCCATAATTTTTCGATTTTTAAATTTAGGAATTAAATGAGGACCTCCCGTTACTTTTTAAGTTGGGCTCCCCGGCTGTAGAGGTATTCAACAGGACATCTTCCCACCTCAAAAATTCCTGAGCATGAGAGCCAGAAACAGAACGACCATCCCAAGCACCGTATTAATCATCAAGAAATATTGGGACTTTCGTTGTAATTGCATAATAGAATCGGGTATTTGGTCGGTGAACTGTTTAGCAGGTGGGAGGGTCAAAAGAAAATCACTGATCTTCGAAACCGCCGTACGGGAACTTATCACCCGGATCGCAATCATCACTCCGAGGAGGATGATTTTTAAGGTAAGTATCCACATATAAGCCGGGGAATATTGAAATTGAGAATAATATCCACGAATCAGCACATTGAAAATACCGGTCAGCACAATAATTTCGGCGGCCCTTGCCGCAAGGAAGTGAAATCGGGTCTGGGCATTCTGAAAAAGCCGTAGTTGTTCAATGGACAAAGGCGTTTTCAGATTAGGGACAAGGGTTACCAGCGTGAAAATCATTCCCCCAATCCAGGTAATAACTGCTAAAACATGTAACCAGAGAATGAAAATAGCCAGATAGCTCATAACTTATCTCACATGCCGAATCTTCCTCTAGCTTCATCCATAACGGCTTCATTTATTTCGCTATAGCCCCGTTCCCTGGCGTACATCTCAACACCCTTTTTTACCATAGGCCTTACAAAGCCTGGAATCCGTTCTAGCCGTTTCTCAGCTTCTGCGGTCCAAACAGGCTCTTTACCAGATGAAGAGGTATTATGGGCAAAGGCATCGGACACTATTTGCGAAAAAGGGCAACCCGGTCCGGAATCCAAGGTTTGAAGTTCCTGATCCTTCTGATTCTGGGTTTCCAATGCCGGGCCCAAGACGGTTTGTTTATCCTTACTTTCTTCGCGCTTTTGGGCTAAAGTTGTTCGAATCATGGACATAGGTTCCGCCGGGACCGTCTTTCCCCCTACTTTTATGTCCATGGATCTGAGCAATTGAGTTTCCCAGGGATTTGTCAATAAAGCGATATCCCTTTGACAAATAGGGCAACCAAATATAACCGTTAAGGACCCCTCTTCAGGCCCCTCAGTTCTCTTGATTTTCATAGGCTCATCACAATCGACACAAAGAAATTTCATAACTGGAAATAAGCAAGCTAAAGTGTTTAAACCGGGCTAAGAGGTTTTAAGTTTTTGAGTCCTCTAAGGGGGCTCCAGAAAATGAAAGTTAAAAGACCCTTAGACGTTTTAGACATTTTAGCTTACTTTAAAAAACTCCTTCACTTTTTTTCCAATCTCCCTGAAAGCCTGTCCGGTCAGTGAATCTGGGTATTCCAGCAGAAAGGGAGTACCTGAATCGGCAGAGGTTGAGATACGGGGATCAAAGGGTATTTCTCCTAAAAAGGGAATCTCTAAGGATTGGACCCATTCTTTTACATCTCCAGAGGGAAATAGCTCTCCTAAAGTACCGCAGTGGGAGCAAACATAACCCGCCATATTTTCTACCAGTCCGATCACAGGAGTTTTCAATATGTTTTTGGCAACGGAGATGGATTTTTTGACGACCAGTTGGGAGACTTCCGAAGGGATGGTAACAATCAAGGTTCCTCCCAGGTCTGGAAGCAATTCTACGATATTGGGGAGGCGATCTGTACCCGGTGGGAGGTCCAGGAGTAGAAAATCCAGGTTTCCCCAGTTTGTATCCGAGAGAAACTCTCGCAGGGCTGTTACTTCCATGCTTCCTCGCCAAGTGAAGGAGTCCTGTTGCGTAGGTGCCTCCCATATAACAGGAGTTTCATCGGTGGGGAGAAAGAGGTCCATGGACATAACCGGGATATTCAGAAAACCCCGAGCAGGTTGAACACCTTCTTGGGTGGTTTTGAGTTTCTGCCCGCGAGCTCCCATCATTTTAGCCAGGGAAGGCCCGTTGATATCTGCATCCAGGACTCCAACGGAATACCCTTCTAAAGAAAGAAGAACGGCCAGATTGGCGGTAATGGAACTTTTGCCAACCCCTCCCTTTCCGCTCATAATAGCCACCTTATGGCGGATTTTATCCATCCGGGCTTTTAACCGATTCATCTGTTGCCCGACTTGGCCGAGGATATTAGATCCTCCATCCCCCACGATGTCTCTATATTTTTTCATTTATGTAAGTACCTTAAGGTGTTTTAAGTTTTTAAGTGCCTTAAAGTGCCTAAAGGGAGCTAAAATTAATTTTATACTTTAGCCGCTTTAGGCACTTTAGCTCACTTTAAGAGTTGCCCTTGGTATAATTTCCGATGGCCTCTTCCATCATTTTTCTGGCTATTCCAATACCCTCTTCGGTGACTTCCAAAGTAATTTGCCTCAAACCTTTTTCGCGGGCCACTCCTTCGATTTTATCCCTGGTAATATTTCGCATAAATCCGGCAGGAACTCGATTCAGGCGTTCTATGGCAGCTTCGGTCCAGGTTAATTCAGCCGAAGGATCGGATGGGGAAGAGGTAACATCTTTTCCTTTCTTTTCCTTTTCTGACTCGGGTTCTCGACCCAGGCGATCTTCTTCCAAAGTTTGTTCGATAACCTGAGCAGCCAGATCCCTGGTGATGGTGGTCAGTTTACGAACCCGGGCGGATTTTTCGATCCGGGCTTTGGCCCTTCGTCTCATATAGCCCGAAGGAACCGTTCTTAAAAGCTCTTTAGCCTCCTGGGTCCAGCTCAATTTAATCCCATCGAAGGTTTCTTCCTCTTCAACCCCTCCTTCCAGGGGGGCCAGGGACTCGATGGCTACTTTATCAACTTTTTCAAATTGATCGGCATTAGCATGGCACACAGGGCAATTGAGGGGACGTACATTTTTGGCTGCATACCCACAGTATCGGCAAATGTAAGTTGTACCTTCTGTTAGCCGACCCTTTTCTACGGCGATGGTTTCCGCGGCAAGCCCCATAGCCCGGACCATTCCTTCCGGTAAAACAGCGCGCATGGTCTCATCAATAACACTGGAACTTATGATGGAGTGTCCGCGCTCCATGGCATATCTTAAAACGGCAGTTCGTGCAATTCCTCGAACCATGGCCGGAACCCGTTCCATTCTCTGATTGGCCTCTTCGGTCCAGACAATACTGGCCTCGGCCTTAATATCAATGGGGGGGATGAACTTCCTGCTGGAGATTAAAACATTGCAGGGAACCAGTCGAAGAAGATTTTCGGTAGTACTTCCAATGTCCATGTTATCATCACTATGTACACCGATCCGACCCACCACCAGTAACCAGGGTTTTTCCCTTCGGACATACTTTAAAATTTTTTCAAAGGCTTTACCGTCCAATAGAGTGATCTTTAAGTCGATCCCCTCTTCCTTCGCCACGTTTCGAGCAATTTCCAGGTGGGATTGATAAATCTTGGCTAATCCCGTATCAATGACTTCTTCATGGAGTTGTTCCTGTTCTTTAAATTTGAAGACCTTGGCTGCCTTTTCAGAGAGAACCCCTACAATGCTGTTGAACATGGCATAGTGTAAATAAGGATCATAAACAGCCACAGCTTCCACAGACCTCTGAAAAGCTTTACCGAGTTCAACGGCGGTCTTGAGGCCTGCAAAGGATTGGGGGCTTCCATCCACGGCAACAAGGATATTCCCGGTTTGTTCTTGTAAGGGAAGCGTATTTTTGATAACGAAGGTATCAACCTTAATCCGACGGACGACCCGCTCACAGACACTCCCAATCTGACTATCCTTAACGGCTCCCATTCCTAAAGCTCCAATAACGACCAGGTCATAATCGCTGTTCTGGATGTCGTCTACGATGACCTGAAAATTTTTCCCATCGTACATTTTTTTTTCAAAGGATAACCCTTCTTTCTCCGTAATTCGGGCCATGACATCCAGATAAGAATCTGAAATGAGTTGTAGGCCCATCGTTATAAGGCTATCGTGAATTTTTCTCTGCCGTTCCAGTTCCTGCTCATCCTGATATTCCTCAGGTAAAGTATATTCCATTTGTCTAAACCGTATATCGTGCATTCTGGCCGCATAAACATGGCTTCCTACTAACTGAGATCCAAAATGTTTTGCCAGAGCTACAGAAAAATCAACGCAGGCATTGGAGTGCTCTGAATTATCCAGGGGAACGTAGATTTTTTTGTACATTCTTTTTCTCTCTCCTCGGTTTAATCGATTTCGGTATTCACATAAAAGGGCAATAAAACCGGATAATCTGGTTTTATTGCCCTTTTAATAAAAATTAAGGGTTACTTCGGGGCCATTTCGACGGTCACTTTAGTTTCTTCTTTTTCCTTTACGACCACATCTTGGGTTACGGTACCTAGCTTTTCATGCCAGACTCCCAGTTTATAGTTACCCGGAGGAACATTTTCTAATTTGAAGTTGCCATTCTCATCGGTAGCGGCGTAATACGGATGCCCTGTAGCTACCCAATAGGCGTTCATCCAGGTATGGACATCACATTTTACGTTGATAACCTCAGGATACTCAACCTTTTCCTGTAATACCTTCTTGAACTTAGGCTGAGCCTTGTTAATAGGCGGATTTGCCTGGCTAAAGGTATGGATATTGTGCAAAATCCCGTCACTATTGAGAATATCGATGGTAGATCCGGCCGGGAATATAAGAACATGGGGAAGATACTCGCATCCTTTTTGATCAAATTTTGGATTCTCAGCAGGCTTTTCCTGGGGTTTTCCTTTTTGAATATCCGCCAGATAAGCCACGGCATATTGAATTCCTTTTGTTTCCTTAGAAACAATCAGATCGTTAGCAGGATGGGATTTACACACCTCCTTATCCTTTGCAGGCTCAATCATGGGTCGCTCTGGGGGTTCCCCAGCAAACTTTACCGTACCTGTAATCGTCCCGCCATTGGTCACTTCTACGGCTTCATAGGCAAGTGCAGAGGTACCTAAGAAGCTTACCAGCCAGGTTATTGTGAAAAGAAAAGTAAATAATTTGGTCATGAATTTCCTCCTTTTGCTTGTCCGTTATCTATTGGGGCTTATTAAAATTACAACAGACAACGAACTGTACAAGAACACAGTCTACTCTTCTCACTAACAAAATACGACGGACAACCCATTATGGACAATTCTATTTTTCTTCTGGTGGAGGTTTTACTGGGGTCAGGGATATGTTTCCTGTAGGGATTGATCCAAGGGAAAGCACATAATCCCGTAGAGCCAGAATTTGTTGCTCTTCATTTCCTTCTAGAATATCGTCAGGACCTGAATTTTCATCGGGGAAGAACATGGGCATTTTGGTTCCTGGTTGTATTTTTTGTGGATCTTTAATCCATTTGATAATCCAATCTGGATTGAGGCGACTGGCAGCCATAGCCAGATCTGGAGCCCATCCTTCCGGCGGACCTTCCGGTTTCTTATCCCCCTGCTGATGACAATTGAAGCAGTTCAAGTAGTCGGGAGAAGCCAGACGAGCACCGGCCTGAACCATATCTGGAAGAAGGGGGTGCTCTTGGGGAAGTTCGTAGGGAAATCGCTTTTTAGCAAGAACTGAAAAATAGGATACAAGGGTGGCGACTTCCTCATTGGAAAAGCCAAAAGTAGGCATTCGAACCTTTAACCACGGACGAATAGGAATGGGATTTTTCAAGAAATTAGAGAGCCAGTCATGGCGTACTTTCTCCCCCTCATGAAGTTCTCCAGCTTCCAACAACGGCGGAGCCATATTGAGTTCTTCAGGTTTATAAAACGCCCGGATCGCCCCTCCTTTATTCTCGATGATATGACAGCCAATACAATTATACTGTCGAACCAGTTCTCGACCCTGAATGAGGGCCATTTTAATTGGATCAGGTTTATAAATATAATCTGGAATTTCGCGTTCTTCTCCGGTCAAACTCTTTAAAAACATAACAATCGCTTTGATGTCCTCATCCAGGAGGCCAAAATTAGGCATTCGTAAAATCTCCCGCTCCGTGGCGTAAATTCTCGGATTTCTAAGCTTATTTACAGTCCAATCCCACCAGGTCTCCGGAATATGCGTGGCATTACCAAACGACATTTGGGCGATCCATTTATTACCAAAGGTAGTCAGTTCTGCTCCGATGCGCTGTTCCTTTTCCATCCCCGGTATGGTATGGCATCCAAAACAGCCATAATTCCGGATCAATTGCGCACCTTTTTCAATCAGAGCCGGATCCTTGATTTTTTCTTCCAGACCGAAAATTTTACTTTCCCCCTCCCATTTTAAAGTCATTAAATAGGCGGCTATATCCTGGGCCTGCTCATCACTCAATCTAAAATTCGGCATAGGTGTTTTAGGATCATAGCTTTTAGGATCTTTGAGCCACCGCACAAGCCATTGAAAGTTCGTCTTACTACCGATGCCGCTCAGATCTGGACCGAATTTCCGGCCTGTTTTTCTGGGTACGGGAACCCGAATAACTCCATTGTCATCTATCTGGGGTACTATTTTAATGGGATTTCCCTGTTCATCTTTGACCTCCGTTCCTTCCCCAATGACATGACAACCCAGGCATCCGATGGATCGAACGAGCTCTTTACCCCTTTCAGGAGAAGGTTGATAGTTCTTTGAGAGGGCAACGGGAACGGCAGAGTAAGAAGGTAAAGAAAGAGAAAAATTTCCATCGCCTTGTCCTCCGGTTCCTTCATTTTCTGTTCTCTGACCTGGGGCTTGGGCCAAATATTTTCCCCTCGTTACATTCATCAAATAGGCTACAATAGCCTCGACGTTTTCATCTGAGAGGAGGAAATTCGGCATTCGAGTTTCCACGCGAAAGGTCCTCGGGTTTTTGATCCATTGGAACATCCACTCTGCCGTAACCTTATCCCCTACGCGGGTCAGATCGGGACCGACTTTAGGATAATTCTCATACCCCTTAACCAGGTGACATCCATGACATCCTAATTCTTCGAAATTCCTTCTTCCCTGAGTCAAACGGGGGGCCTCTTCCAGACCCTTATCTATCTCATGACATTTCCTGCATCCAATTTGAACATTTTCCCCTAAGAAGAGAGGACGGGACCAGAATTCGGTATTATGGTTGATCTTGAGGGGTCTATCTTTGTCATGGATGGCCTTTACCTGTTGTTCTCCATTATGGGCTTGTTCCACGGTAAGGGCAGCACCTTGTCCGGCATGGCAAAGGGTACAACCAAACCTCTCGATGGGATGTTTTCCAAAGATCTCTTGCCGTTTTGGATGGGTTCTAAAGGGTTGAGGAATACTGGCATCTTCAAAACCGGCTCGATCAATGGCCACATGACAGGTCATACACCGCTCGGCCCGGGCTATGTGATTTCCAAAATTTGTAATAAAAGACTTCTCCACGATAATCTGCTTGATTTCAATAGGTCGAGCCTTGATTCCTTCTATTTTTCGTTGGATCTGCTCAATATCGGCAGTATATTTGCGCTTTTCTGCCTGAAGATTTTCCAGATTTCCTTTGATGCTTTCAATCTCTTTTTCGATGGCAGCTACCTCTGATTGTCGTTTATCAATCTCGGGCTGCATCTCTTTCACTTTTGCTTCCAGCTTATCCAGCTCATGTTTTCGGATTAACACATCTTTGTCGTTTTCATGGAGGGCCTTACTGTACCAGTAAAAAGCTTCATCGGCTTCGCTTTTGAGGAACTGCTGTTCTTGAGAGACCTCGAATAACTTAATCTTGGCTTCCTTTAAACGTCTCAGAGCATCTTGATAACTTCCTTTATGAGAATTAAAATCTTTTTCAGCTTCTGCCAATTTTTTTTCTAACTCTTTATATTCCGGAGTATTTAATTTGGCCTGGGCTTGTTTAAGTTCGGCTTCCGCCCGTGCTAATTCAAATCGATTAAATTCTTTCTGATATTTTTTCCAGGGTCTTCGGGTAATCACCTCGTCCCAGAAAGCCCACACCGTCATGATCAAACCGATCAAAGTAATAATAAAGTAAATATGTCCATAGGATTTTCTCTCGACAGCCTCAATAAAAATCTTCTCTTGATCCTTCTCCGCCATTGATCGATCTCTTCATTAACAATTAGCAATTATTTTCTTTCCTGTTAATTGCCAATTGTTAGATATTGAACCAGGGCGTTACCCAGATATATTTGATATTTAGGGTCCATCTCAAGATCATTTTAATGGGAAGGGCCATCATGGTCAGGAATAAGAAAGCCACGATACTATATCGAACAACTCCCAATTTTTGAAGGACTTCACTCCGATTTCGCATGATCAAGTAGTAGATTACCCCCAGGAGGTAATAACCGATAACCACAGCCCCTCCAAAAATGGAAGCTATAAAATCATCCCGAATACCCACTTTATAAGAGAGGTTTACGTTGGTAAGAGCGGCTACTTTATGAGGATCCCATTTATCCCAGGGTGCGAAAAAATTCCATCCCGGTCCCCTCAAAAAAGTTCCCACAATGATGAGGCTGACCCACAGGACGAGGAATCCAAATAGAAAAACGGTAATGGCAAATTTCCTTTCTTTGAAGGTGTAATATCCGTTTCCCTTTGGGTTAATATCCACATAGGGGATAATCATAAGCCCTAGAATAATCAAACCGGGGAGAACGACTCCGGCTATCCAGGGGTCAAAGTAGACGAGCATTTCCTGCAAACCCAGGAAGTACCAGGGAGCTTTAGAAGGATTCGGGGTTCTGTTGGGGTTAGCGGGATCCTCCAGGGGAGCATCTACCAAAATAGACCATATCGTCAGGACAATCAAAGCGGCAATAGCCACTAAAAATTCACTTCTTACCAGATGGGGCCAGGTATGGACCCGGTAATCTAATCGTGTTTTTTTCTTGGCCACCGTTTTAACGGCAGGGGTCGGTTTTGAGGTAGTTGGTGCAGTCGGTTTAGCCGTAGTGGCTGTTGTAGGGGGTTTCGAAACCGTACCCGCAGGAGGAGTTGGTTTAGGAGCCGCCGCCTCTGCCCCTTTTTTAGGAGATTCGCCCCCCTCTTTAGAGCCTGGAGCAGGCTTTGAAGCTCCATCTGGTTGGGGTTCCTTGGGGAGCTCCCTTTGCATATCTTTTTCGTCGGCCATTCTTTTAAAAGGATAAACCCGGCAAGGGTAGATGGGGGAAAAAGGATCCCCTTTACCCTTTCTCCTTATATCCTTATAAAAGGGTTATTCACTCATCCTATCAATAATTTCGTCTTTGCGTCCTTCTTGGATCAGTCGGTCGTTTTGTAAAGCCTGTCGGAGACCCACACAGGTAAAAAATATCACCAGTAGCAACATGGCCACAATGGGAATATTATCCGGTTTACTGATGATCTGGATAAAGTTTTCCATAACTTATCCCGAAGAGCCTTAAGAACCCTTACTTAAGAACCCTGAGCAGTGTAGTTTATTTTTCTTCTCTCTCAGGATTCTTTGTCGTCTTCGTTAAAGTTAAAACTTTAGAGGGGTCCTGAGATCCCCCCATCTTTTCGAACCCTCCAAAAATGAAGCATCATCAACCCTCCGGCCAAGAGGGGGAAGAAGATACAATGGAGGACGTAGAACCTTAAAAGAGCCGAAGGACCTACGATAGTTCCTCCCAGGAGCATGAAACGTACGTCGGAGGAAGGGGTTATAATAGAAGGGGGTGCAAAAGGTCCCTCATGGCCTAAGACGGGAGTAGCACGGGCCATATTGGTACCTACAGTGACCGCCCAGATGGAGAGTTGATCCCAGGGGAGAAGATATCCTGTAAAGCTCAAAAGAAGTGTTATGGTCAGCAGCATAACACCTACGGCCCAGTTAAATTCCCGGGGTGGTTTATAGGAGCCTGTCAAGAAAACTCTCAGCATATGGAGCCATACGGTTATAACCATGGCATGGGCAGCCCAACGATGCATATTCCGCATAATCATTCCAAAGGGGACATCAAACTCCAGATACTTAATGTCGTTATAAGCGTACTCGGCAGTTGGACGGTAATAGAACATTAAAAAAACCCCGGTCACCGTGGTCACCAAAAACATCAGAAAAGTTAATCCTCCCATGCACCAGGTAAAACGCAGTTTGGTTCCGTGTACAGGGAGTTTGGTAGGATGTAAATGTAACCAGACGTTATCCAGAACTGCCAGGACCCGATTTCTGGGAGTATCTTCATAACCATGTCGAAAAATAGATCGCCAGACTTGGGACTCTACGATCTGTCGTTTTATTTCTTCAAAGTCCGACCGCTCCGGTAATTTTAATTTAGGAATAGGTAACTTAAGCACACTCTCTAATAGGATTGAGGATTAAGGGTGGAGGGGGTAAAAGATCCTTCTTTCCCTCAACCCTTAACCTTCAACTACTATACGGTAGATAAGCCCCAGGTTTAGTCCACTCCCCTTTCTCATAGAGGAATTTAACACTTTTATCTATCAAGAGTTGCCCATCCTCGGCTAAGGTTATTTTGATTCGTTCTAAAGGCCGAGGGGCAGGGCCTTCAAAGTTGATTCCGGTTCTTCGGAATCCACTTCCATGGCAGGGGCATTTAAACTTATCCTCCGTTGCAAACCAATTAGGCGTACATCCCAAATGGGTGCAGATAGCTAAAAGGGCATAAAAGCCACCGCTATCCCGAACGATCCATACCCGTTGAGATTGTTTGAATCGCTCATTCACTTCTCCCACGGCATATTCATTGGGGAACCCGGCCTTGAAAATCGGAGAAGGTTCAAAAAGAACCCGGGGGAACATATATCGGAGACAGGCGAAGGTGGCTGCTAAAAAATTTATGGTAAATCCCGCCCACGCAGCTCGGGTTAGAAAATCTCTACGGGAAAGTAAACTCCACTTCCCTTCTGTCGGTGCCTGTTCAACAACTGTTGCCGGCTTAGCCAGCTCTTTTTTTACTTCAGGAGTTGGTGGGGTAGCTACAGTAGTTTCATTGGCCATATGGAATAATTCTTAGACCCTCCTTGGTTTATGAACTTAAATCATGACAAAACTCAAATAGATAGGCGACCTCTTAATTAAATTATTTAATATCGTAACGAAGATTCTTGTCAACATAATAATTTTATTTTTTAAACCTAAACCATTTCTGGATATTTTTGCTTTGACAAAGGCATCTTCGCCGGTTAGCTTTTAAGAAAGATGATAGATAAAGGAGGGTTTTATGGATGAACAAGAAAAAATTAATTTCATCCTGCTGGATGAGATTGAGACCTTGACAGATAAAGTTATAAAAAAACTTAATTCATTACCCCTTTCTGAGCGTGAGAATCGGATGAATTATGTGTTAGAAGTCATATCTCGGGGTGTGCGGACCCAGGAGCCGGTGATGGCTCCTATTAAAAAGGAAAGTACGAATTTAACGGGTTTTGGGGTGCTAATCTTTTTGACCAGCTTACCTTTCTGGTTTATCTTTCCGTTTATGGGGTACTTTCTAGGGGGGTTAGGGGGGTTGCTGATCCTTATAGGCCTTATATCCACTCTGTTCAAAGCCTGATCCCCTTTTTCTGAAATTATCTTAAAAGTCTCGAACAAAAGTAAAAATGCACGCCAGGTGCCTATTGACTGTAGGGCGAAGGGGTGTTTCGCCCTACACTTCCCTGTCTCTATTTAAATTTTCTTAAGAGCCTCTTTGATGGCCTCTTCTAATTCCTTGGCGGTTTGAAATCGCTCCTTCTCATCCTTTTGGATGGCTTTATCGACTACCGTTGCCAGGGCTTCCGGGATCGCAGGATTTTGTTCCCGGATAGGTATAGGAGGATCTTCCAGAATAACAAGAATGGGATCCTTCGGTTTTTTTTCTTTAAGAATCCCTTTGACCATATCCAGGGGAGTAGGAAAGTGAAACTGATACTTGGCCGTCAGAAGATAATAAAGGGTGACAGCCGCAGAATAAACATCGGCCGGAGGTTTTACGAAACGGTAATTGGTAAACTGCTCCGGGGCCATAAAAAATGGAGTTCCACTGGTTTCACCCCGCATGGTCATTCCGGAATTTCCGGCCTTTTCATAACTTTTAGAAAGTCCAAAATCCGTTAACTTGGCGATCCTTTCCCCTTTTTTATTTTTAGTCAGAAGTAAGTTAGGGGGTTTAATATCCCGATGAATGAACCCTTTCTTGTGGGCATAATCCAGCCCCCCAAGAATCTGACAGATTAAATTACAGGCCTCTGGAATAGGGACGGGTCCCTTATAAACTTTAACCACCAGCTCTTCTGTATCGCCATGGGGCAAATACTCGGAAACAAAGTAATGCTCTCGGCCAATCATTCCCTGATCCAGGAGACGAACAATATGGGGATGGATAAGCTGGGTCATGACGGCCATTTCACGTTGAAAGAGCTTATTCGCCTTTTCATCCATGGCAACACCCGGTAACATCTTTTTTAAGGCAACCAGGCGACCTGTAGGCTTATGCCAGGCTTTATAAACTACCCCCATTCCACCTCTACCCAGCTCCTTCAATAACTGATAATCTTTAATGTTTGGAATATCCACCTCTCGCTGCTCCTGGGCTGCACACTCTTCGCAGAGGTATAACATTACATCGGCTAATTCCTCAGCTTTCCCGTCTGAGTTTGCCCGACGCGATACATCTTTACCACAGCCGGAACACACGTGATGTATCCTGGGAGCAGCGAGCGGTTTTATCTTCATGGCTTCCTTTTTTTTGCAATCTTGGCAAATATAATCGGAAATAGCCAGGTCAGCAGCTCTTTTATTTTTTAGAGCCTCGGTAAGATCCGAGCCACATCGGATGCAGAAAACCTTCTCTGCTTCAACCGACTGCTCGGGAATCACCTCAACCCTCAGCACCGTCTTTCCTACTCTAATGAGATCCTTATCATGAAGTTCTGCTTCGGTAATACGTTTGAACTCCTTATCCTTCACACACTTCACATAAGTCCCGTTGGTGCTTTTATTATCCCGAATATAACAGTAAGGGGGTCTTATCTCTAGAAGGAAATGATTTCTGGATACATAAGGATCGTCTTGACTGAGTTGAAAATGGGATTGAAGCGATCTTCCCACTAAAAAGCAATCCGGTTGATCAAACTCAAAGTGTTCACCCTGTCGGGGACCTTCTACAATCGATAAAACGATTTTCATCTTTAAGTTTAGTTTAGTTATTAACAATGAATAATTGATTTTTTACAATCTCGGGTTTGTAAATAACAACTGTTCATTGCCTAAGTTTTTAATATCAGCTCTTATAAAACTTTACTCAAGACGCTGTAAACTTCTATCTTTTCATCTCCCTTAGAGGTTTTCATTTTTCCTATAAATTTCGTAATGTAATCCACTTTAACGAGGTCATTAATCTGTTTACTCACAAGAATACTGCCAGGTTCTGCCAGGGATGCCAGGCGATGGGTCAGGGTGACCGCTTCTCCAAGTACGGTATATTCCATTCTGATGGGAGATCCCATATAACCTGCCACAACTTCCCCGGTATTGATTCCGATCTTTAAATCCAATTTTTTTCTCGGATCTTGTTTTTCCTTGAAAGTTCTTTGCCGGTCTTGCACCTCAATAGCCGCCAGTACTGCATTTTTTGTTCTATCGGGAAAGGAAATAGGGGTCCCAAAAACCCCTACCACCACGCCGCCATCATATTTGATCAGGGTTCCTTCATATTTAAAGATGACCTCGGTCATCAGGGTATAGTATTCATTTAAAACCTCGGCAATTTCAAAAGGATTGAGTTTCTCAATAAGAAGTGGAAATCCATGGATATCCGATATCAGGATCGTCACTGGAATCCTCTCAGTTTTTAAACATATTTCTTCTGGATCTACGCTATCCCGGATCATCTTATCGATAATGTGGGGGGGAATAAACCGTGCCAGATTGCTTCGAACAATTCCCTCCTTTTTTCTCTTTTCATTCCAGATAACCTTCTCTATGTTCCAGGAGATATGATTGGCGATGGTAGTTAACAGGATAAGGTCACTTTCGCTGAACCTTCCCGGTTTGGAGTCTTCCACATAGATAACCCCCACCACATCCCCATATTTAAGTATAGGTGCACACATGATGGATTGTATTCCTTGAAACATAAGGGTCTTCAAGGTATCGGTAGGTTCAAACTCAAGGGAACTTATCATGGATCGTTTTTCGTGCCGAACCCTCTCAACAGAGGATTTGCTATAGGAATTATTCGGACCGCTAACCCCACGACAATATAACTCTCCATCATCCCCTAGAAGGAACAACAGACATTTCTCGGTCTTTATAGATAAGCGTACCAGGTCTGCGATGGATTTTAAAAACTCCTCTAAATTGGTAGCCGTTACCAACCTCTCACTCACCTGATGGAGAATAAAGTAATTAAGATCCAGGGGTTTACTTCTATCTAATTCTTGAAATTTAATGACCAGATCGGAGGGATTAATGAACTTGATACCTTCGGTTTCAAAAACGAGGGTACTAAATCCGATGGTTATTCGATCTCCATGTTTAAGTTTTGCCTTTTTTATTTCCTTACCATTGACAAAGGTATGATTAGTACTTTTCAAATCTTCAATAAAATAGTCTTCTCCTTCTCGGGTTATTCTGGCGTGACGACGTGAAGCCGTTTTATCGTCCAGATTTATGGTATTTTGAATCCCTGTTTCCGGATCGTCCTTACCTATGGTAATGACATCTTTATCCAGATTAAAAACCCTCTCAGGAGCATTCCGCCCTTTTATAATTAAACGCGGCATTTTATTTATCCTCCTGTCCTTAAACCCTCGTTTGAGACTTATTTAACTTAAAGGTCTTTATAAGGTTTTATATAACAAAATCACCGTAATATTATCTTTTCCACCTTTTTTATTTGCCAGATCTACCAGCATTTCACAGCCTTCTTGAGGTTCTCCGATGCTGCATTCCAGAATGGTCGAAAGCAATTCTTGATCATTTAGCATATCTGTAAGCCCATCCGAGCAGAGGAGAATATAATCCCCGGCTATCCAGTTAAATACTTGGATATCGGGAGCCAAATAAGTAGAAGTTCCCAGGGCCTGGCTCAGCATATGTTTCAGTTTATGGTTTTTTGCCTCTTCCTTTGTAAGATTTCCGGTTTTTACCATTTGGGTGATAACCGAATGGTCTTCTGTAAGTTGTTGAATCTTCCCATCATGGATCAGATAAGCCCGGCTATCTCCAATGTGGGCGATATGAAGGTCGTTATCTCGACAAAAGGCCAGGACAACCGTAGTACCCATTCCCCGGAGCGAGAAATCACTTTCTCCTTTTATTCTAACCTCATCGTTGGCTTTAAAAAGGGCCTTCATGATAAGCTCAGCAGTAACCTCAGGGGTGGTTTCTCGAGAAATCTTATCTTTTAAGAAACTGGATATTACTTCCACAGCTATTTTGCTGGCTACTTCTCCCCCCTGGTGTCCACCCATGCCATCTGCAATAATAAATAGGCCGCCCTCTTCATCCACATAGAAACTATCTTCGTTACCGGTTCGTACCCTTCCCACATCGCTTTTGTATCCAACTTTCCATGACACCTTGGGTTTCTCTCCCAAAACCTTATAAACTTCCATATCTTTTTCTCCTTTAGGCATTTTAATCTTTTCTACGAACTGAACCTCAAAGTCCTGCTCGATCAGCTTGTAGGTTTGCTTTCCAATAAAAATCCCCCCTGCATTCGCCATAGATTCCAAACGGTAGGCAAGAACTACCTCTTCCCCCAGTACCGTGTATTCCATCCTTTTAGGTGAGCCAATATAACCGGCTACCACTTCACCTGTATTGATGCCTATTCTTACATCGAACTTTTTTCGCGGGTCAAGTCTTTCCTTAAACTTTTTCTGTTCTTTTTGTATCTCCAGGGCGGCCATCACGGCATTTCTTGCATGATGGGGATAAGGAATAGGAGCTCCAAATATGGCCATAACTCCATCCCCCATATACTTATCCAGCGTACCTTCATATTTAAAGATAATGTCAGTTACAAAACAGTAATATTCATTTAAGAGATCTGCGATTTCAGAGGGATCCAGTCTTTCAGTAAGGAGGGTAAACCCCTTAATATCTGCAAATAAAATAGTTGCAAGTACTTTTTCAGCCTTTAAGTCTACTTTTCCGGTTTCCAGACTGTCTCGGGTTATCTTATCGGCCACATGTGGGGAAAGAAAGCGCTCGAGATTACTTCTTATTAAGGCCTCCTTTTTTATTCGGGCATTGAGATTGACGCGTTCTATCCCTGAAGAAACATGATTGGCAATGGCGGTTAACAGGGTAAGATCACTGGGGCTAAATTTAGCAGGCCTGGGATCTTCCATATAAATGACACCTATAACCTCGTTATATTTTAGTAAGGGAGCTGCCATAACCGATTGGATACTACGAAAGATCATAGAGGTTGTGATGTCTACTTTAAGGGAGGTCATGAAAGATCGCTTTTCGCGGCGAACCTTTTCAACCATGGTCTTACTGTAAAGTTTATCCGGACCTATACCCACTCGATGATGTAGCTCTCCATCCTCTTCCAAAAGCAGGAGCAGGCTCTTTTCAGCCTTAATAGCCAGATGGATCATCTCCATAACTGACTTTAAAAACTCATCCAGGTCAGCGACCGTAACCAGTTTCTCACTTATCTGATAGAGAATAATATAATTAAGGTCTACGGTTTTACTTTTATCTAATTCCTGAAACTTAACTTCCAGATCGGCAGGATTCACAACTGTGGCGTCCTCTGCTTCAAATATCAAGGTGTTGAGTCCAATGGTAATCAAATCCCCATGTTTAAGTTCCGCTTTTTTTATTTCCTTACCATTAACAAAAGTATGATTTTTACTTCCCAGGTCTTCGATGAAGTAATGGTTTCCTTCTTTCAGGATTCTGGCATGATGACGGGAGACCGTCTTATCCTCAAAGCCGATATCATTTTGGACACCTTCTTCAGGTTCATTCTTGCCAAGGGTTATAACCTCTTTATCAAGGACGAAATAGGTTTCAGTATCGTTGGGCTTTTTGATAATCAAACTCGGCATTTTTCCAGTTCCCCACAGTCAAGCCCAGGATCTCAGTTGAGGTCTTCCTGTTCAGGGGGTTAGAGACCGGGCAAGCTCTTCGAGCTTGGTACGTATCCCTTCAGGGCGAAGTCTTCCATAACCTGCGTATTGGAGTTGACGAAGAAGCTCTTGAAAATCCTGCTCATTCCAGCAAGGTTTGCCCCGTCGTGTAAGTCCCTCTGGCTTGGTGGGATCTGAGCTGGCGTAAGGAGTATGAAGTATCAGGAAAGACTTAAGATAAGGTAAAGCCCCTTCATTCCAGGTAGCCGGATCACGGGCTTCAAGTTCCCAATCCAGTTGCCAGAGTCGCAAAGTTTTATCCCCTCCTCCGGAAAGGGCCCAACGTCCATCGGCACTCAGGTAGACGGATCTTACCCAGCTGGTATGTCCTTCAAGGGTGCGTATGCAACGTCCTGTGCCGGTTTGCCAGAGCCGTAGGGTGTTATCGCTGCCCCCTGACAGAATCCAACGTCCATCGGTACTCAGACAGACGGAGTTTACACCATCGGTATGACCCTGGAAGGTTTGTAGGCAACGTCCTGTAGTTATTTCCCAAAGTTTCAGGGTATTATCCCCACTCCCGGAGAGGGCCCAGCGTCCGTTGGGACTCAGGCAAACCGATCTCACCCAACTGGTATGTCCTTGAAAGGTCTGGATACAACGTCCTGTGGTCACATCCCAGAGCCGTACTACATTATCTCCACCTCCGGAGAGAACCCAACATCCATCGGGACTCAGGCAAACCGATAGTACCGAGTTGGTATGTCCTAAAAAGGTCCGGATACAACGTCCGGTAGCCACGTCCCAAAGTAAGATGTTATTACCTCCTCCGGAGAGGGCCCAGCGTCTGTCGGGACTCAGGCAAACCGATCTCACCCAGTTGGTATGACCCTGGAAAACCCTCAGACAGCGGCCCGTTTCCGTCTCCCAGAGTCGCAGCGTATTATCACTCCCCCCGGAGAGAATCCACTGTTTATCGTTGCTGAGATAAACAGAGAGTACGGAACCTGTATGCCCCTGAAAAGTTCGCAAATTACGTCCGGTAACCACATCCCAAAGTAAGATGTTATTACCTCCTCCGGAGAGGGCCCAGCGTCCGTCTGTACTGAGACAAACGGTATTGATTTCATTCTTATGTCCCTCAAAGGTTTTGGTTAACCATACGGCCCGCAGGCCCACCCGGGGACAAATAAGAGAAAGTTTTGCCCAGGCTTCCAGGGTCTGGGGGGTACGTTCACAACCTGGTAATCTTCGAGCCTCTCGTACCAGGGTCAGAGCCCCACTAAAGTTGGCCTTTTTCAATGCCTCCTCGGCTCCCTTTAATAACTCGGCTATCCGGGTCTGAACTTCCAACCAGTCGGTATGGGACCTGGGGCGACTGAGGCGAAAAGAGCAGATACTCTCCCGGGGTAATTCCCAAAGCCTTAAGGTTCTGTCCCCACTCCCGGATAACGCCCAACGCCCGTCCTTGCTCAGATAGACAGAAGTCACCCAATCGACATGTCCTTGAAAAGTCCGCAGACATCGACCGGTATCTACTTCCCAGAGTCGCAAGGTATTATCCCCACCCCCGGATAAGGCCCAACGTCCATCTTCACTGAGATGTACAGAAGTCACGTAGTTGGTATGTCCTTCGAAGACCCTCAAACATCGACCCGTATCCACCTCCCATAATGCCAGTGTCTTATCCAGACTTCCTGAAAGGGCCCAGCGTTTATTGGTACTTAAACAAACAGACATGATCCCCTTGATATGCCCTTCGAAGATTCTCAAGCATCGGCCAGTATCTACTTCCCAGAGTCGCAAGGTATTATCTCCACCCCCGGATAAGGCCCATTTTCCATCGCTGCTCAGGTAAACCGAAAGGACCTCCTTGGTATGTCCTTCGAAAACCTTCAGACATCGTCCCGTGGCAACTTCCCAAAGTCGTAGAGTTTTATCCCAGCTTCCCGATAAGACCCAACGGGCAACACCCATACTATCGGCCTCAGTGCTCAGGCAAACAGAGGATATTCCTTTAGTATGCCCCTCGAAGATCCTTAAGCATCGGCCTGTCGTTACCTCCCAAAGTCGCAGGGTATTGTCTCCACTTCCCGATAAGGCCCAGCGCCCGTCAGGACTCAGGCACACAGAACTTACATAACTGGTATGTCCTTCAAAGACCCTCAGACAGCGACCCGTAGCAACTTCCCAGAGCCGCAGAGTACTATCTCCACTCCCGGAGAGTGCCCAAAGTCCATCCTGACTCAGGCATACAGAACTTACATAACTGTTATGCCCTTCAAAGTTCCGTAAAAAGCGACGGGTAGCGAGACTACGGGATCTGGCTAACCGAAGAGGCTCCTGGAGTTCTGTTTCTTGGGGAGCCTGTCGGGCTGCTTCCTCCAGGAGTAAGAGGGCTAAATCTATCTCTCCCCGCTCAAACTGCACAAGAGCCAGGAGATACATGGCCTGCCACCAATTGCCGTGGGTGGCCCGGACCTCTTCCAATTGCCTTACCAGTGCTTCGTCTGTTAAACGACCCCGGCGCCAAAGGAAAATTCCATGGTTGTAAACCACTTCAGGGTGTTGAGGATCCACTGCGAGAGCCTTTCGCCAGGTGGCCTCCGCTTCTACTTCTTTCCCCAAATCTAAGTAGGAAAGGGCCCGGTTATTGAGGCTATCTGCCCGAAGGTCCAGATCTGTCGCCGCCTGCGTGTAAGGAGCTGTCCGCCCGACTTGCATTTGATAGATCAACTCCAGCCGTTCTCTGACCGATTTAACATCCGGTGGCCGGTCCACAGGAGTCTTGGCTAGACATTCCCTCAAGATCATGACCAGTGCTTCGGGAAGATCCCTTCGCCATTGATGGGGATCGGGAACGGGCTCCTGGGAATGCATCCGCTCCCACTCCCGTTCCTGAAGGGTCGGATGGGCATATCGTAGATTTTCTGTAAGCTCGAAAGGACGCCGACCACAGAAGAGTTCATAAAATACTAATCCCAAAGCATAAATATCTGTATGAACCCCCGTCTGTTCTGCTCCGGCCCACTGCTCAGGCGCCATATACTCTGGGGTCCCCAAGATGGTTCCTACCTGGGTCGCTTCTACAGATCGAGTATCTAACCTCGGGGAGGAAGATCGTATCGAATCCTGATCTCTGACCCTGGCACTTCGTTTGACCAGACCAAAGTCCGTAAGTTTGGGAGTTCCTCCCTTTGTCAGAAGTACATTGGCTGGTTTTAAGTCTCGATGAATAACCCCTTTACTATGGGCATACTC
This sequence comes from Candidatus Limnocylindrales bacterium, assembly GCA_035559535.1. Taxonomy (NCBI): domain Bacteria; kingdom Bacillati; phylum Chloroflexota; class Candidatus Limnocylindria; order Candidatus Limnocylindrales; species Candidatus Limnocylindrales bacterium. Next base: position 228,768 of record DATMBG010000051.1, on the reverse strand, counting down.
CAACCCCAGGCAAAGCTGGATAGCCACGGCCAATGGGGTCTCCAGATCCTGAAGAAACACCCCCCGGGTGATCCAGTCCTTAAGGGTGCCCCCTTCGACATACTCTAAAACAATGCGTGGCATTCCTTCAATTTGAGCCACATAATAACAGGTTGTGATATGGGGATGAAGACCCAGCTCCACCCAGCTTTCAGCCTCTTCAATAAATCGGGCCTTGAGATCTTCATTGGCAATCAGATGGGGTAAGGGACTCTTAATAGCTAACTCGATGTTCCAATCCCGATGCCTTACCCGATAAACCTGTCCCATAGCTCCTCCAGTTAATTCCTGGATAACTTCATAACGACCTTCTATAATCTCTCCAGGCATCCATACCCGTAGGGGATCCTTACTCTGTCGAGAACCTAAAATGGAAGAGCCACTGCCGGATCTGAGACCTCTGGAATGGGCAGAAATCCCCTCCTTAGCCAGACTTTCCGGAGAGTTTTTGGCAGGAGTGGGTGAGCTGCGAAGTTGATTCGGATCGGAAGCAGAAGATCCATTATCTGAAGATGAAGAGACTGTAGGTTCCTTCCTCTTCTTGTCACTCTTACCTTTTAATCTATCCCACAAACTCATAAAAATATCCAAGAATTGAAATTTTGGATGGTAACCCGTGTGAGGATTATCTTAAATAAGATGGATCGTATTTTCTAATTTACCAAACCTCTCAGGATAAGAAAATTATGAAGACCAGGCTAACCCTTCCCTATCAGATCCCTTCGCCCCTATTCCTTTAGGATTTACCCATTACGATTCCTATCTTAATACACTTGTCAGGTTTGCAATGTCAATAAAAAATTTAAATAGGGTTCGGGGTTATACCACAATAAGGTTTAAAACATCAATAGCCACGATGTTTATCTACCAGGTATCGAAGGGGTTCTTTGGCAAGAAAGCGGCGGTAGTTATCACAGAAGATTTGACTGACACGGGCCGGGTCATCCGGTCCCGAAATGTGTGGTGTTATAATAACATTTTTCAGGCTCCAGAGCCGACTCTCTTTGGGAAGAGGTTCATGCTCGAAGACGTCCAGAATTGCTCCGGCGATCCAATTTTCTTCTAAAGCCCGGATAAGATCCTCTTCTTGAACAACTGCACCCCGCGCAATATTGATCAGGTAAGCTTCTCGTTTCATTAACCTTAACTCATGGGCCTTGATCATACCCTGGGTTTTGGGAGTCAAGGGGACGGTAATAACCAGAAAATCTACCTGGGGCAAAAATTCCGGTAGCTGGGATTCCAGAAATAACCGATCCACATAAGGATAATGCCCGGCGGTTCGCTTCAAGCCTATAACTTTCATGCCAAACCCTTTAGCTCTTCGTGCAATCTCGCTGCCGATTTCTCCCAGACCCAGAATTCCCAGAACCCGACCCTCCAGGGTCCCAGGCATAAAAGGCTCCCAATGAGCCTTTTTTTGATTTTCTACTACCTGGGCAATTCGAAGAACCAGATAAAGTAGATATCCCAACACATACTCGGCCATAAACCTTCCAAAAACACCGCCAACTCTCGTTAAAAGGATCTCATCCCTTAAAAAGGGGGATCTTATAATATGATCCACCCCAGCCAGAGTTGATTGGATCCATTGGACTCTATAAGCCTGCTTCAAAAGATCCTCCGGAAACTTTCCATCCACTTTTCCGGCCAGAAAAATGTCCAGAGTTGACAGAAGACCTGGATCCTTCTTTACGTCCTCTAAAAAATAAATTTCCAGGTCCGGAATCTCCTTCTGGATTATTTGTCGATAACTTTCTGGGTTCTGTTCAATAATCAGAAGCCGATACAAGGTAAAATATTATCCATTAGGGGTCCCCCCAGAATCTCAAAGTTTGAAACCTTCTTAAGGATTCTTTGGATGAACCCCCTTTGTAGATTCTTAATTATTCCGGTTGACCCATGAGGAATTGATAGGCCTCGTTAATTTTCTTAAATGCTTTATCGGCCTTTTCCTTCATTTCCGGTGGGCTATTAACAAACTTATCCGGATGGTAGAGCTTGGCCAGCTCTTTATAAGCTTTTTTAATCTCTTCTTTACTCGCCCCTACCTTTACATTGAGGATCTCACGGCATTCTGCCTCGGTCAGTGGTTTTATGACTTCGGCGGATTCTTCACTCGCCACAGCATAGCTAAGCATTTCTACCGTTTCTTTAAGCTTGGAGGCTTCCATATAGGCTGTAGCTAGGGCGACCCGTCGTCCTTCTAACTTCCGTTGTAAGCCGTTTAACCGGGCCTCCAGGGCTAAGGTGTTACTCAAGACGGCTCCTCCACCTGCATTTTTGATTTTAAGTTCATCGATCAGCATCCGGGTCGTTGAAAGGATCTGCTGAAGGGCTTCCTTAGAAATCTCGGACTCTCCCTGGGAACTTTTCTGCCCTATCTGGGTCTGTGGGGTAAACGTCCTTCCAGATGGTTGTTCCTGTGGTTCTCTGGCATTTTCGTGCTGGACCTTCGGTTCATACTGCCTGGTCCGGGTAGAGGAGTTCACAACCGATGGAGCAGGCTTTCCTCCTCCGGCAATGTGACCCTGGTAAACCTCTCGAATCAGAACTTTTAATCGATTTTCCAGTCGAATAGACCTCTCCTTGAGGTTCTGATAAGAAGTTGGCTGGGAGAGAAATTCCGTCTTTAAGGCTTGAAAATTTTCCTCTAACTCTGTCAAAAGGGAATGGGCAGAAGTATCAGGATGAGAAGAAATTAGTCGACGATAATCCTCTATATGCCGAGGGATTCTGGCGAGTAATTTCTCCACATCGGATTTTTCAATGTGTCTTTGTCGCTCCTGCTCTCGACTTAGTTGCTGCTGGTAAAACCGGGTCTCGGTGAGGGGAATACCTACTCCTATTCCTATAAAAAAACCGGCTATCCCACTTACCATTAGATAATAAGACTGAAGCGTCAGAACAAATGAGACCTCTGAGACCAGAATACTTAAGAAAAAACCCGCTGCCCCGAGTATCAGTTGTAACACCCGGTGTTTATGTATGACAGACTCTGGGAAAAAAGAGTGGTTAAAGAGCTTCGTGAGACTTTCTGAAAAGGATAGGGTGAGTCCCATACCCCCTAAGGTTAAACATACAATTTTCAGAAATACCTCTCCAGATACAAAACCATAGGGGAGTAATACCAAAAGGCTCACCCCGATAAAAAGTCCCCAAAGGTCCTGACCAGGAGCCAAAATTGCATGAAGGACTCGATTTACTAATTGATATAAGGCCTTGAAAAAGATAATGGGAAGTTCCACTACCCTCCTCAGGTAAGTGGTTTCGAAAACCCGAGTTCCCCGGATACCAGGTTGAAAAGCTCCCATACTATAGACGGTGCAGAAACTAAAAAGACCCGTTAGAACTAAGCTGATCGCATACTGAAAGTTGTAAGGAAAAGAGGTAAGAAGTGGACCCAAGGCTAATCCCAAAGAACCTGCCACGGCAGATAGAAGGAGAATACCTACATTAGCCAGATGAACTCTTAAAGCCCCTTCCCTAAGGGGAATCTGTTGAGCTATCTGAATATTTATCCGCCCGATTTGATAGGTCAAAAAACAAATAACGCTATAAATGCCTATTACTCCTAAGAATTTTATATAAAACGGAAAGCCCAACCAGAGATTAATAAGTGGTATAAGGTTCATTTTCAGGATGGCTTCTTCACAGAGCCTACTCTTTTATTACCTTCTGGAAAGTTCTAAGTAGGTGCAAAGAGTTTCTTACAATAACTCCCTCACATCTTATAAAAAAGGGAAATCCTTGTAAGCTCTGGGTGAAGATACCCCCTCATTTATCTGGAAATTGAAAATAATGCCGCTAAATGGGCTGGATAGAAAAATTCACCTTTTTTTATATTTCTTACTTTTAATAAGAATTCAATAGATCACTAATTCCACAAGATTTCCTACATATTTTTCTTGCATCGGGAACAGAAATCTTGTATGAACTTACAAACGTTAACCTGCGTTTATAAAATTCCTATTTATCCGGGTCATACCTTTGCATGCAGTTTTGCTAAACCCTCGGAAGGATCTGTAAAATCGCAAGATATTCCAGGTCTACTCCTCGGGGAGCTGAAGGGAAGACCTGGAGTAGCCTGCGTTTAAAATTTGGTAAAAAATGATACATTCCGTTTTTGTCTGGAACCGTGTTTTCTTACTTCCGGGTTTTAGCTAAAAACAAAGAGTAGACGAGACTTTCACAGTTCTTTGCGTTACCCCATCCCATGAAAACTAGCGCGGTGGGGAATTTTAGAATTCTAGATGTTCAGACTAACGTGTTATACAGTGGTGCATAAAATATCGTTATAAATTTATAAGCAATAAATATACCAGGTATAGGTCAGGATATACCGAACCGGAAAAAGTGTCAATAAACAATTTTAACTTACTTACTTGGAAAACTCCTCTCTTTGTGGAATAACCTTTTTGTCCCTGCTTGAAGCCTGCCGGAAAAATTTTCTAAATCCCTTCTAGGGGAGGAGAGATTCGACTCCTACTTGGGGATCGGCGGGTTCGGATAAAGGGGATGTTGATACCCTTGACAGGCCTCCAACCTAAAACTCGGCGATTCAATTTTATAGGACTGTTATTATTGGTAACCATAGAGTGGATAGCGGTTGCGCCGGGTGAAGAGGGAAATTTCAGCCGGTTAGGGGGAGAGAGTCCTGGACTTGAATATTTTAACCAGGTAAAACAGTTGGTCAGGGCCGGCAAACTCCAGGAAGCACGGGATACTTATAACCAGGCTCTGGATCTCTTTCATAAAGAGGGTCAGTTGTTTCTGGAAGCCGAAACCTTGAGCGAGTTGGGGGTCATCTACCGACGCTTGGGGCAAATCCAAACTTCCCTGGAATTTCAATTTAAAGCCCTGGAACTTTATAATCGGCTAGGTAAAACCAGAGAGAAAGCCATCGCTTTGAGACGAATCGGGGTAGTCTATCGAAACCTTGGAGAGTTAAAAAAATCCCTGGAGGCTCAACATCAAGCCTTAGCCCTTATGGAGGAGTTAGGAGATCCTGAAGGTATTGCGGACTCCCGGATGAATCTAAGCGCTATCTATGTGAACTTGGGAAGACTCCGGGACGCTTTGAAAGTCCAACAAGAAGCCCTGGAGATCTATAAAACCCTTCAACGCACTGATAAGATGGCCTTTGCCCTGGGAAATCTTGGCCTTACCCAGCTTTTCTTAGGAAACCTGACTGAATCTATAAAGAATCAACGTCGTTCTTTGGAGATAAAACAACAACAAGGTGATGTCTATGGAGAGGGTAATGCCCGGGTCAATCTTGGACTTGCTTATGCCGGTCTGGGGGACTATTCCAGGGCTTTGGAGCAATATTGGGAGGCTTTGCATCTTTATCAAAAAATAGGAAATAAACAAGGTGAGGCAGTAACCCTGAGCAATATGGGGGACTTATTTAATGAATTAGGGGATTTAAATCGAGCCGAGACTTATTATCGGTCTTCCTTAACGCTTCGACGGGAAATCCAGGATAAGATCGGGCTGGTTATAACCCTCAAAAATCTGGCTCTTTTATATCGAAAGGAAAAGGATTGGGTTAAGGCAAAAAATTTTCTTCAAGAAGGGCTTGAGCTCGTCAGAGAATTGAAGCACCTGGGAACCGATCTACCTTTCACATTGCCTTTACTCGAAGGAGACCTTCAACAGGGGATGGGATTAATTTCACAAGATCAAGGGGAAGGCGCAGCAGCTTTGGAAAATTTTGAAAAAGCCCTGACTCTTTACGAAGGGACGGACTATTCACAGGGAGTTATGGAAACCTGGGGATATATGGGAGATGGTTATGGGTTGATCGGAGACTGGGAGAAAAGCCTGAGCGCTTATAAGAAGGGGCTGGAGCTTGCACGGCGGGAAAATCGTCTTCATATAGAAGCGCATTTACTTCACCGGCTTGGGCTTGTCTATGGAAGAATGGGCCAAGAAGAAATGGCCCTGCAGAATTTTTTAGATGCCATCAATCAGGTAGAAAGTCTACGGGCTAATCTGGAGGAAGCAGATATTCGGCGTTTATATACACAACAGAAATCGAATCTTTATAGGGATACCATCCGCCTGCTTCTGAGAAGAGGTAAGGTGGAAGAAGCTTTATTTTACCTGGAAAGATTTCGAGCCAGAACCTTCTTAGAAACGCTCTTAAGCGGACCTTCCCTTAAAATAAAAGAGGGAAGTCCACTCCTGGTAGAAGAACAGGAACTTTTTGCCGAAATTCGCTTTTTACATCGACAAATTAATCTTCTCTCTCAATCCAGTCTCCTAGAGTCCGGCTCTACAGGTTTAGATACCCCTTTGAATGAGGTTTCAAGTAAAAGTGATCCGGCCTATCGCTTTAATCCACCGGGTTCTAAGGATTCCTCCGAGACGCGAAACTTGAAATCCGAGAGTTATCTGAATCGACAACTCCTGGAACTCAAAGAGGAACTGGAATCTGCTAAAAACCGATATGAGGAATTATGGATTCGGATTCAATTGACGCAACCGGATTATGCTCATCTAAAAAGTGTCAAGGCTGAAGAGCTTAGAGAGATGATGACCAAAGCCAGAGCCTTACTAGATCCAGAGGTAGCCATCATAGAGTACTTTTTAGACGAAGAAAAGATTTATATCTGGGTGGTAACGAAGGAGCGGCTGGTTTATCGAGAAGTTCCCATCAGCCGAGAGATAATGACCCGGGAGGTTCTGGCTTTTCGTTCTTCGGTGAAGGCCCGAATCTCTCCGCCCGCGGGGAGGGCAGAGGGAGGGCCCTCTCGGGATTTTGTAGACCCTGCTAAGAAACTTCATGAAGCTCTGATAGCTCCTGTTGAAGAAGTTCTGGCAGGGAAGAAGGTGCTTGGGATTGTTCCCCATGAAATCCTGAATTTTATACCCTTTGCAGCCCTTAAGAATCAGAGATACCTTATCCAGGACTATGCCGTGTTTTATCTTCCTTCGTTGAGTCTGTTGCCGTTGCTTCGAGAAAAAAACCTGGAAAATAAACGATATCCTGTACCAGGTGAGTTATTAGCCATGGGAAATCCCTATGGAAACTTACCGGGTGCAGAAGCTGAACTTAAGTCCCTATCCAGGGTTTTTTCACAGGTAACTCTTTATCAAGGTTCCGAGGCTTCAAAGGAACGGTTTATGAAACTTTCCCCATCGTATCAGATCCTCCACTTGGCTACCCATAGTGTCTATGACAAGGAAAAACCTTTGCTATCTTACCTGGAACTGGCTTCTGAGGATCCAGGAGATGGGAGATTCTATGTCAGTCAGGTCTTGGGATTGAGCTTAAAAGCGAATTTAGTAACCCTGAGTGGCTGCGAGACCTCTTTACCTCAAGATTCTACTTCCCAGGAGATGGAAACTCTGGTATCCGGGGATGAGATTATAGCTTTTAATCGAGCCTTTATGTATGCCGGAGTTCCGACTGTTTTATCCAGTCTCTGGAGGGTTAGCGATTTTGCAACTCCGATTTTGATGTACCAGTTTTATCAAAACCTTAAAACAAAAACCCGGGCAGAAGCGTTGCGCCAAGCTTCTTTGATGGTCATGGGACAGCACATAACCCATGGGAGAAGAACAGTCAAGGATTTATCCTTATCGCATCCTTTTTTCTGGGCTCCCTTTGTCCTGGTGGGGGATTGGAAATGAGGAGAATTTATAGAGGCAAGTTAGCGAAGAGTTTTCTTGTTTTCGTGCTCCTTGACTTATTCTTTGGGTTCTTTCAAACCTCGATAGGGGCTATAGACCTGCCATTATCCCAGGAGGGAATGGATTCAGAAGGTAAAAAGCTGATCGTCTTGAGCGTTTTTGAGGAGAAAATAGCCGGAAAGGCAACGGCTGTAAAAGTTGAAAATACCTTGAGGAGTAAGGGGTACGAAGTAGTGGTGAATCCAAAAGTTGTAGAAATTGGAGAGCGTATCGTCCGAGTTTCCGAGCGTCCCAATTTAGACTACACCTTTAGGGTGATCCGGGGAGTTTTACGCCCCCAGGCTTTCTCCCTTCCCGGAGGGTATATTTATCTCACCCAGGGTTTGCTGGAGTATTTTTGTGAGGGAGATGATGAAATTGCCTTTGTAATAGGGCACGAAGTTGCCCATGTCGCACTCCGCCATTACGCAGATTATAAACTAAATAGTGAGGAAGAGACCCGGCATGTCCGAAAAATCCTTGAGAATCTGGACGCTTCAGATTTCCTGGAAAGATCCCGGTTAATTATGGAATTGAACGAAGTCCTTTCACCTTACCTTCTGAATATCAAAAGGGCTAAGGAAATCGAAGCCGATCAGTTTGGGGTACTTTATGCTCTCCGGACAGGTTACAAATTCTCGGGGGCCCTTCGATTATTGGAGAAGCTTAAACTGGCTTATGGGGATCAGTTTCTGCTGGATACTTCTGCCGAACAGGATGTGATAAAGACTCCCGATCAGGGAGCCAGATCGGAAAGCCAGACAGAAGTTCATCCGAGTTTATCTAAGCGACTGGAACAACTGGAAATCTTTAGAATTAAGGCCCATGAAATTGTCAAACTTTTCCCGGATGGGGTGAAAGCCCTGGAGCGTGGAGATTATGAAACGGCTTCAGTTATTTTTGAATCCATTCTCTCGATTCTGCCTCAAAGTTCTGCCGCTCGTTTAGGGCTTGGTATTGCCCGGCATCTAGAGTACTGGAGTTCTACGCAACCGGATGATTTTCTCATCTCATATGTGGAAGAGGTGGAGTTAGATTTGATGAATCTCCTGGTGCGAGGTGAAGAGAAAAGCGGCAATTGGATTGCTTTAAAAAAAGCCGAGGAAGCTTACAGGGCGGTACTGGAGCAAGCACCGGGAAATCCCCATGCCCATAACAATCTCGGAGTAGTTTTTGCTGAGACCGATCGACTCGACGAGGCCGAATCAGCCTTTCTAAAGGCTTTACATATCCAGGAGAAGAGCGATTTTCCCATCTTTAATCTGGGTTTACTCTTTGAAATCCGTTATCAAAAGACACGAGAAGCCAGGTATCGGGATCAGGCCCTTGAGTATTTCCGCAAATACCTCCAAACCAACCCGCAGGACCCGGTGGTAAAGGAGCACCTGGATAAGTTAAAATAGGAGAAAGCCGGGGCTAAGTGACCTACCCTTTTATTCTTCTTCCTTTAGGGATCTTTGGCGCATCTAAATCCAACGATATTTAACTCATATTCGGGCAAACCCGGGCTACGATGGGCTCCACGGGCTGTATAGAGTTCAGTATACCAGGACCCTCCTTTGAGGGTATAGCTATTTTGATCTGAGTCATACCAGCTACGGGTCCACTCCGATACATTACCGCCCATATCGTAAACTCCGTAGGGGCTTACGTCTCCTTGGTACTCGTCCACCGGAGAGGTATCACCTCGACCGGCATTGACCAGATTGACTTTCTCTCCTCCATACTCATTTCCCCAGGGATAGATAAATCCTTCAGATCCCCTGGCCGCTTTCTCCCACTCTTCAGCCGTAGGAAGCCGTTTCCCCGCCCATTTACAATAGGCTGCCGCATCTTCCCAGGAAACATAAACGACCGGATGATCGGCTTTATGAGACGGGTAAACATTTCCTTCCCAATGGCGAGGGGGTTTATGCCCGGTGGCATCGACAAATTTTTTATATTGGGCATTGGTTACCTCGTATTTATCCATAAAGAAGCCTTTGAGGAAGACCTGACGTTGGGGCTTTTCATCGGCCAATTCAGAGGGGTCGACGCCCTGACGCTGAGCAATTTTATTAATTTCCCCCTCACTACTTCCCAGGGTAGCCTCTCCGGCCGGAATAAAGACCATATCTTCAGGGGTTCTGACTTTTCTTGAGAGCTTCATATCGGGTTGATCGGAAGATTTTGTCTCTATTTGAATGGGAGATTCCACATCGGGTTGACCGGAAGGTTTGGTTTCTGTTTGAACAGGAAATTCCACTTTGGGTTGAGGAGGGATTAAGACCTGCTTGGGGGGAGGTGCCGGAGGTACTTCCTCCGATTTCTCTTTGAAGGGAGAAGGAGCCGGAAATACCCCTCGAGGGGAGAACGAAGGGGGTTTAGATACTTCTTCGGCTTTCTTCTGAGGTCGGGATTTTTCTGTCGTCTGGATCTCTTCTTGTTTTATTTTTTTAGGGATCAAAAGGGATGAAGCGATCCATCCAATTCGGCCATCCTCCAGTTGGACCAGGGACCAGTTCCCTTCACCCCTTAAAAAAGTAACCTTTGTATCCCGAACCAACCTGTCAATAATATTACCGGGGTTCTCTACGGGGCTCGCCCTTAAATTTGCAGCCTCTGTTTTGACATATAAAATCTGACCTTCTTTAAAAACAGATTTAGATTTCTTCGTCGTTACGGATTGGGGAGAAATCCTTCGAGATTTAGACCAAGTTGGAGCCCTTTGAGATTCTGAAGAGCGCAAACTTTCTTGAGATTTCTTTTTAATAGTTATATCCGCAGAGCTGATTTTGCTCCAATCGGCCCCGAAAAGTAAAAAGCCTGTAAAAAGTCCCCAACCTAAAAGTCTGTAAACTCGTTTCATATCTCTCTCCTTTTTCTCTCTAAATACTCAGGGATAAGGCTGTTTCTTCATATAACTCTCTCCCCCCAAATGTCAAGGGGAATAAAGAACTCAAAGTGAGATTTTAGAAATTTTATTTCGTGAAAAGTTTTAAGCCCCCTTTTTCTTGACAAGTTCAGGGAAAAAATTTATATCTAAATGAGCTTATTTATTATTAATGAATAGCTTGACGAGGTTATTACCTGATCCCTTCAGTTAAATTCATACAAGTTTTTCCAGATGAATGCAACCGTAAGGTTAACCGAGGTTTTTATTCATCAGGATAGTTGGAAGGAGTAGCTTGATGGAAGACCTGAACGTAGGAAGTCGTTTACAAGCCATTGAAGATCGGCTCCAACGGTTAGAGGAGGTATTGATCCAGATCCATCAGAAGCTGGAAAAGGAGGAAGAAAAAATCTCTTCCCGGGAAGAAACCCTGAAAAAATGGATCACGGACTATGTTTCGCTTCGGCTCCAGCAACTGGTCCCGGAGACCTGCGAGCATACCGAGATAGATCGGGTCAACGGGCCTTTCTTAGAAGGGACCAATATTCGATGTACAGAAGAGGTAGTGCATCGGGTAAGTCGGATTCCCATTCCCTTTGTCCGGAAGATGGTGATCCAGAAAGTAGCTAACAGCGCCAGAGAAAAAGGTTTGGATGTAGTAGATATCAAGTTCTTTGAAGAGGCTGCCACTTTTTGACAGTGTAAATTAACTGAGGAGGCTGCCTCAGATCATTTTCACTGGGAGGAGCTAGTCTTGCAAGGACCTCCTCTGTAGAGTTTATCCAGGAAAATCCGCCTATTGAACGCGTAGCCTGGAAAGATCAAGACTCTTCGGATAAGCTCTTGACAATCGATTGAATTAACTTAAATGCAGTTACACAAAAAGCCGTACGTATTTCCCTGTCGTCCCAGGCGATAGTCCCATGCGTACGAAGGTCTCGAGGAGATATCGTAATGAAAAAACTTACTCCCTTTGCGGTTCTGTTCTTCTTTGGGTTGGTTACGATAAGCACTGCCTACGCGTACGAATGTCCGGATATTTATGGTGCAGCAGAAAAAGCTCTTCCTGAAGCCGAATTCTTTGCAGCCAAGGCAGCACCTGGCGTTAAAGACCGGGTGATGAAAGAGCTGGCAAACGCCAAAGACTCCATTAAAAAAGCAAAAGAGCTTCATGAGAATGCTAAAGGTCTTGAAGATCACCTCAAGTCAATCCAACTTTCTTATGCTGCCCTGGCCAGCATTAAAATAGCTCTTTATCTTTCTATTCATGGAAAATAAACCGGGATTTTCTGCATCGCGAAAATACTCTTTTATGCAGTTTAAATGCCTGGGGAAAAGATTATGAAAAAAGGCTTAACGATCTCCATTGCGATCTTCGTTGGGAGGTTTCTATTCCTGAGCTTATCTGTAACAGAGGCTCAGGTTTCCCGGTCGGATATTGAAATGCTGGATAAACTTTCTCGGTTTCCGGGTGATTTAGGGCCTCTTCCCGAAGTACCTGTCCCGGCCGATAATCCCTGGACCCCGGATAAGGTTGCCCTGGGAAAAATGCTCTTTGTTGATGGACGACTTTCCCTTGGACCGGATGGAAAGTCGAGTTGTTTGACCTGCCATATTCCGGAAAAGGCTTATGCAACCGATCATCCGACCGATATTGGAGCCAAAGGCCCCCGAAATACGCCGACCCTCTTAAACGCTGCTTATAATAAGCTTCAGATGTGGGATGGGAGGTTCCCTTCTTTAGAAGCCCAGGCTTTGAGTCTGATCAAAATGGGACTAGCCGTAAGCGATGGGATAACCCGACTCCGGGGTTATAAAGAACAATTTCACAAAGTATTTGGGACGGAAGAAGTGACCGCTGAGAATATGGCAAAGGCTATCGCGACCTTTGAACGGACTTTGACCACCCCCAATTCTCCCTTTGATCGCTATGCCCGGGGAGATAAATCGGCTTTGAGCGAATCGGAGAAGAGAGGGTTATGGGTCTTTTTGCTGAAGGGGGCCTGTGTGCAATGTCACAAAGGGATTCTTTTCACCGATGACGAGTTTCACAACCTCGGGGTCCCGCCTCGTGGACCGGATGATAAAGATCCAGGTCGGTCTGGCATAACCCAAAAAGAGGAGGATAGGGGTCGATTCAAAACCCCCGGGCTTCGGAATGTGGCTTTAACCCCCCCCTATATGCACAACGGAGTTTTTAAAACCCTGGAGGAAGTTATCGAGTTTTATAACAAAGGTGGGGGAGAGGTGCCGGGTAAATCGGAACGCATGAAACCGTTAAATCTGACCGATGAAGAAAAGAAGGATCTTATCGCCTTTTTAAAAGCCTTGACAGGTGAACTACCCTCCTTCACTCTTCCGACTTTACCAACAGAGTGAAGAACCGGGCTCTTGGGATCGTAGTCCGGTTCCTAATATTTGGGCTCCCGTTTTTCTCTATACGCCCGCATGGCTTCTTGATGTTCTTCCGATTCGCTGGCAATCTTTTGAAACTCAAAGTATTTCTCCAGAAATTCTGAATAGGAGAGGTCAAAGGCCTGACTGGTCAGAATCTTGGCCAGTCTGGCGGCTTTGGTGGCGAATTTGAGGAACTTTTGGATAATGGCTTGAAGTTTTTCCTCAAACTCTTCCGGGGGCACCACCCAATCCACCAGACCTATCGCTTCAGCTTCCAGGGCTGTAATATTTTCTCCTGTGAGGATTAACCGTTTGGCCCGGCCCATTCCGACAAATCGGGGGAGACGATAGGTAGCCAATCCTGGAATCAGGCATTCTTTCACGGCGGGAAGTCCTAAGATAGCTGTTTGGCTGGCGACTCGAATATCGCAGGCCAGGGCCAATTGAAGTCCACCACCCAGACAATACCCATTAATTCCGGCTATGACAATCTTATCCATAGTTTCCAGGATTCGCATGGTACGCTCCCAGAGGTTATGAAAAGATAGGGCAATTTTCCCGGTGGATAAATCCTTCAAATCGATACCGGTACAAAAAGCCCTTCCAGCTCCGGTAATGACCACGATTCGGAGCTCTCCGTCAGAGGCTACAACATTGACCACCGTATGAAGGTCTTCGATCCATTGATGGTTGGCGGCATTGAGAATTTCCGGCCGATTTAAGGTAATTCGAGCCACACGCTGTTTTTTCTCGTAAAGGATGGTCGGTAAACTTATTTTATCCAATATTCAACTCTGCTCACACTCCTGGCAGGTACCTCCTCCCAGGATGAAGTTTTTGCAGCCTCGGTAAAGACCTTTTTTTCCATCACAATAGGTTAAGAGATTTTCAGCGCCGCAAGCCGGGCAGCGAAGGAGGGCCCTTCCGATTTCCAGAAAAGCCTTTATCCCAATGAAATACTCCCCGGAATCCTCCTTTAAAGTTAAATAACCGGTAAAGCCACAGGGTCTACAGAGGATTTCCATTCCTTCGTAGAGATCTTCTACATCAACGATGGCACTTTTGACTCGTTTGGGCATATGTGCTATCCCCTCTTGTAATGGCGATCAAAGATTGCCTGGGCTCGTTCCTGGGCTCGCTTAGCAGCTTCAGCCGGATCTACCCCTCGTACCAATACCTCCTGGGCCATATCGGGGATGATGTAAGAGTCTACGACCTCTGCCGTGGCTGGGGTGGGAGGCGATTTGGCGGTCACTCTATATCCGTATTCCGGCATTTTAAGAAATTCACTAAATACCGGGCGTTGCTGCCAAAACTCATCCTTTGTCAAGCGCCGGTAGACAGGTACTGCCCGACCACCTGCTTCCTCAATAAGGCGGGCATAACGATCGGGTTGCATCATCCACATCATGGCATCTTTTACCAGATTCGGTTCTTTGGTTTTTGTAAAAGCTCCATAGGCCCAGGCATCAATGAGACTGAAGGATCCGGCTGGCCCCGGTGGGAAGGGAGAAAGTCCGGTCTTACTCATAAGATCGGGGTCGTTGATGGATAAATAAGAGTAAACACTGGTCGGGTTACAGATAAAGATAGCCTGTCTGGACTGATAGGCCTTGTTATTTCCACTATCATCCCAATTGATAGCTCCAGGTGGAATGATTTTATCTTCATTATACATTTTGTTAAGGAATTTTAACCCTTCTATGGTGCCGGGGGAGTCAATACTCAAGGTCTTCTCATCCTGGGTCATCCAGCCCCCAAAAAGCCAAAGGATGTTTTGGATGTTGTCTACGCCATCCAGGGCTCTTCCCAAACAGAATCCGGCCCCATAGAGATAAGGTGGTTTCTGGAGCTTTTTACAGACCTCGACAAATTCAAAGATGTCTTTGGGATACTCCAATTTAGCCTGTTCGAAGAGATCTTTTCGCCAGTGCAGGGGCCAGGGGCTTATGGTAAGGGGAACTCCAAAGGCTTTTCCCTCGTATTCTACGGTATCCAGAGCCGCAGGGAAGAGCCCCTCAGGCTCCTTCTTCATCTCATTGACCAAGTCGGTAACCTCCAGAAGCTGGCCGATAGATCGATAGTACTGGGTATCCGAGTCGTAGATCATAGAGAGATCCGGTGGAGCCCCTCCCTCTACGGCCGTTTGTAACTTACGGGTAATCTGAGGACCTGGGACGATAACTACGTTTACATCGGCATTGGCTTTCTTGGCAAACTCGGCAAACTGCTGTTGAATAATTTCGTCGGCTTTAGGATTGAAAAAACCAATAGTCCAAACCGTTATCTGGGGCTTTGCCCACGTTTTTCGAGGCGTCCAGGCAGAAAAAGCGGCCGCACCAACGGCGGCTGCACCCTGCTTTAAAACTTCTCTACGGGTAAAAGTTTTTTCGGTCATATTTTAAGAAGCAGGCCTTGGATTGTGGGAAGTAAGCAGAAAGAACTGATTTACAGGCTCCCCTCTGCTTACCGATTTAGGCTTTTACGGCTCCCACAACCAGCCCTTTAATCATGAGTCTTTGGAATAAAAAGTAGATAAGAACCGTCGGCAGAGAAGCTAACACACTTCCGGCCATCATCTGACCCCAGAAAAAGATATCCTCCACCATGAGGCTACTCAGCCCAGACGTAATCGTCTGAGACCATTTGTTTTGGGTAAACAGGATCGCATAGAGGAATTCATTCCAGGAAAGGGTAAAGGAAAAAAGGGTCACGACGGCAATTGCTGGGCCGGAAAGGGGAAAAATAATACGGAAGAGGGTCCCCAGATGGGTACACCCATCTACCAGAGCGGCTTCATGAAGTTCTTTAGGAACAGTTCTAAAATAACTCATCAACATCCAGGTGCAGAAAGGAACTGTAAAAGTTAGATGGGCCAACATGAGTCCATAAACATTATCGATAAGATCTAATCGGTTAAAGAGGGCAAACAAAGGAAAAGCCAGCAATACAGGAGGAATTAAGTAGGTTACGATCATACTACGGGCCAGCATTTGTCGACCGGGAAAATGGAGGTAAATGAAGGCATAGGCCCCAAGGGTCCCCAAGAGAATAGAAGCCGAGGTTGTAACCAGGGCAATTCGGAGGCTGTTATAAAAAAAGTTTGGGAAAGGTTTTTGAAAGAGGATGGTACGATAATTCTTCCAGGTAAATTCCCGGGGTAGCAAGGTCGCTTCCGATCCGTAAATTTCTTTATCTTCTTTAAACGAAGTTGCTACCACCCAGTAAATAGGTCCCAGGGTCCATAAACAGAGTAAAGCCAATACAAAATAAGTGATTACAGCAGCGCCTTTACTTTTGAATCGTCTTTCTACAACCTCCATAAGAATAAAACCCGGAGACGTAAGGACAGGAGGATTTTCCCTATGTCCCCAGGTCTTCACCTCTCTGCCCAGCAGAGTTGTTTAGAGTTCTGTTTGCCGGAGCATTTTTCTGGTAAGGAAAGCGATAGCCACCAGGAAAAGGGGGAAAAAAATGAGCGTTACCGCAACGGCCCTTCCCAGTAGATGCTGCCCTTGGAAAAGTTCTAAGGCCAGATTAGGAAAGATCTGGGTGGCATAATCGGGACCCCCATTGGTAAGAATGTAAACAAATTGTACTTCGTTAGCCGTCCAGATGGTAGAGAGAAGTACGGTAATGGCAATAACATGACGAATACTGGGGATCGTGATATAGAAGAACTTCTGGATAGCCGACGCCCCATCGATCTCTGCCGCTTCGTAGAGTTCCATGGGAACGGCTTGCATGCCGGCCAGAAAATTCATGCTGTAGAAAGGCGTTCCCTGCCAGACCACCACGGCTACTACCGAGAACATAACAATCTTGGGATCGCTTAAGAAATAGATAAACTCTTTGCGACCCAAGTATCGGACCAACATGAGGTTAAGAACCCCATTCATATCATCATAGATCCAGCGGAAATTTAGGGCCGTCATGACCGCGGGGATAGCCCAGGGAGCAAACAAAAGGGTTCTGAAAAAATTCCGGAATCGAATGGGTTGATTGAGCACTGTTGCCGTCGTCAAACCCAACAGGCATTTTATTCCCACACCTAGGATCGTATAAACAAAGGAATTAACAACTGTCTTCAGAAAGATGGGATTGTGAAGTAGATACCGATAATTATCTAAACCTACCCACTCACTTTCCTTCACCCCGATCAGCTTATTCTGAAAGCTGAAAATAATCGTACTTATGAAAGGGTAACCGATCAAACCGACCAGAATAACAAAAATGGGGAAAAGAAGCAGGTACCCCAAAAGCCATTCATTTTCCAGACCTTGAGTCCATAACCGACTGCCGGGCTTGTATTTTTTTGTATAAACTTTATATAATTTACCTTCAATCTCCGCCATAATTCTGTTTTTTCACTCTCTTTAAGAAAAGTCAATGGAAAAATAGCATTTTACCCGAGAATTCTCTTCAGTACCTCTTGAAATTGCCTCTAAATGGGATTATCTGAAAAAATCTTTTTAAAATTTAGAACTCTGGCCTTGAAGGCCCCTACCCACTTTTCACTCTACCTCTGGGGAGTACGGAGTGATTTCATATCCGAGGTCCTGTCCTGGAGCCTCCTGAAGTTAAAAGAGTCGAGAAGGATATCGTTTTTCCCTTGACCTTTTTGAAGTAATCCGTAATCATCGATCCACAGTCTAAAATTCTAACTTCATAACCGAGGAGGCTTAAACATGACCGGTCGATCTGTTACACTTTTTGCGCGAGGTTTAAAATTTCCAGAGGGTCCCGCTTTTGATAAGAAAGGGAACCTGTTCACGGTGAACATTGATACAGGGGATATCTCGAAAATTACCCCGGAGGGTCGAGTAGAAACTTTTGTAAACACCGGAGGAGTTCCCAACGGTGCCAAGTTCCATGCAAATGGGGACTTGTATGTGGCCGATCGAAGAAAAGGCATCCTAGCCATCTCCCCTGAAGGAAAAATTCGTACGGTTGTCGATACTTATAAAGGAAGGAACTTTAATGGACCCAACGACCTTGTATTCGATTCTATGGGAAACCTTTACTTTACAGATCCTTGGGGATCTTCCGCAGAAGAGCCCTTTGGGAATATTTATCGCTTATCGGCCCAGGGAGAGCTTAAACTTTTCGCTTCAAAATTGGCCTTTCCCAATGGAATTGTCATTTCACGAGATGGGAAAGATCTATGGGTTGCCATTACGCGTAAGAACCGAATTCTACGCTATGGAATAGACGAGCACGGTAATATCATTCGGAGCTCCATCTTCTGCCAGCTCAGTGGAGGCTGGGGACCCGACGGGATGGCTTTAGATGTAGCCGGAAATTTATACGTGGCCCACTTTGGAGCCGGCGATGTCGTCATTATTAACCCCAAGGGAGAAATCCTGGAACGGGTCCCAATTGGGGGGATGCGGGTTACAAACGTAGCGTTTGGCGGACCCGACCGGAAAACCCTGTATGTAACTGAAGTCGATAACAATGCGGTGTTTCGATTCAACACGGATTATCCGGGTCTCCCTTTATACGGAGAGATGATGGTAACCTAACCGGGCCGTAGAACGAAATACCATTTCGTAAGAAGCGGATCCTTTGTTTGTTCTATAAAATTATGGTTTTTCCTTCTTGGGTCCCGATTTGATCGAGATTTGACCATACCCGGAAAAAAAGCTCGGATTTAAACCGGGGAAGTAACTTTAAACCGTGCCCGGTTGCGGCATAAAGACGTTGCTCCGTCAGGAGTTTTTCTAAAAGATCGGCTCCCAGGGCCGATCTTTTCCCCTGAGAACGGGCCTTATCTAAAGCTTCTCCAAGCGTCAGGGAGTTGCCTTCAAATTGGATTCCTTTAATAAAATTGATAATCCGCGTGGTTATAAAGAGGGTATAAATATCTTCTCGCCTGAACTGCTTTGATTCGATGGCCATGGCCGTGAGACGTGATTTGAAAATGTCCTCTTCGGCAGGTTCTGGAAATCCTTTAGCTATCGGGGAGTTAGGAGTAAGGTAAAACATGGAGGCTCCCAGAAGAACTGGAAGTCGAGCTGCAAAGGAAAGGGTCTGAACCATGGAATCTAAAGTTTCATTTGGTAACCCCAGGATTTGATAAGAAACAATTTTAAACCCTAAACGTGTCGCCTCATGGACTACTTCCAGATATTTTTCTATCGTATGGGGACGTTTGGTAGTTTCTCGAACTACTTCATCTGAGCTGACCAAAGCCAGATTGAGATGGGTAAATCCAGCTCTCTTCATGAACTGCAACAGCTCAGGGTTCAGACTCAAATAGGAAATTCCATTCATAGCCACCAATTGAAGGTCACCGGCAGGAAACGCCTCGATGAGTTTTTTACACAGGACCTTCATTTCATCCATGTAAAAGGTCAGGTTATCATCTTCAAAATCAAAAACCCGAAATCCTTCCCGATAACGTTGTTTAATTTCTTGAAATACCTGCTCGGGGGTACGCCTGCGATAACGATAGCCAAAGGTAAGATGAACCGAACAGAATGTACAACGGTGGGGACAACTCCGTGAAGTAATCACAAAGCTGAGGGGACGGTTTTCAAAAAGATACCTTTCACGCGGCAGATCAGAGAGATCCGGGAAAGGAAGTTCTTCAAGGGGAAAATTATCTTCCATCTCATTGAGAACATAGGTACCCTTTTTTTTAAAACCCAAATTAGGGACCCGGTCCAGAGATTCTCCGTTTTTCCAGGCCCTCAGAAATTCTACCAGGGGTCTTTCTCCCTCTCCCCGAATGACAAAATCGATGTCGGGATGTTTAAGCATGGTTAAAGGGGCTGCCGATACATGGGACCCTCCGACCAGGATAGGAACTTTCAGACGTTTTTTTATCTCATGGGCACTTTGTAGAACTTCCCGGTAGTAGGGAGAAAACAGGGAAGAGATACCGACAAGATCCGGTTTTTCACGGGCCACCTCTTCCGCGAGGACTTCAAAGGGGGCTCCAAAATGGTAATAATGATAAAAAGAGGAAAAAGGACTCTTATCCGGCCAGGGATAAAAATCCTTAAGATAGGCAAGTTCCTTGGGTATGGGAATCGTTCGACGTCCCCAACCCTGATGATAATCCTTGATGACGACTTCCACATCCGGCAGGTATTTTTTTACCGCGGCTTTGAGATAGCACAATCCGATAGGTTGAAGACGGACATCGGTTTCATAGAAATCCTGAATAGGGGGTTGTAAGAGGATAAGTTTCGTCATGACTAACCTTTACCCTGCTCAATGGAAAAGGTAGAAATTTTCTCCGATTAAAACATCTTCTCGAAGAGTTCGTAATGCTCTTTGCTCATTTTTAACCTGGAATAAACTGCCTGGGCCTGCTTATTATTTTTATCTACGTAAAGCCTTAGCCCTCGGGCTCCCGATGAACGGGCTAGGGTTTCCACATATTCAAACATCTTCGTAAAAACTCCCCGTCGCCGATGATCTGGAGAAACATATACACTATGAAGCCACCAAACTTCTGCGTTACGCCAGTCACTCCACTCTTTTAAAACAAGCAAACAACCCACGGGAACTTGCGAGTTGTATCTGGCGACAATATAAAATCCTTGCGAAGGATTTTCAAAGACATGCTGAACTCCTTGGGTGACTACGGCCAGGTCGAGGCAGAGATTTTCGGATTCGAAGGCCAAGGCCAGTTGGAAGCGGGCAATCCACTTAACGTCTTCAGGACAAGCTTTTTCGATGATATAGGTTTCAGGGTCCATAGACAGGGATCTCTTTTTAGTTTAGAAGTCCTGACTTTACAATAAGTTTGTGGTTTTTTTACTTAATTTATATAATGTTGCCTGAGGGAGAGAATTACAAGCTTTCAAAGGCGAGAAAGGGAGGGAGAATAATTTCGCCGGCATTTTGCAAATATACCTGGCTCCAACCTGGGAGGGAGATAAGTAAAAGGTCTGTGTTAAACTCCCTGGGGGAAAAGAAACCCCCGGAACGGTTATTTACAGAGTACTATTTTGTACTTGACTTATAAATCCATTACCGTTTAGTATTTTGTCCATGGACATTGCCGGAAACCGTACCCTTTACTCTGTTTTTGCCACCCATGCCCGACAACAACCGACCCGGGAAGGGTTGATCTACGAACGGGATGATGGCCTGGCTTCTCGCTGGACGTTTGCAGAATTTTTGGAGAGTGTCCATCGAGCCGTGAACCTGTTGTGTGCCTTGGGCATAGGTCCTGGAGATGTTTTCAACTTACATCTTTCCAACCATCCCGCCTACCCTCAATTGATCCTGGCAGCTTCTTACCTGGGCGCAATAGCCATGCCGAGCAATCCGGTTAGTACTCCAGACGAGCTTACCTATCTGGTTCAACATTCTGAAAGTAAAGTTATTTTCACGGAAGCAAGGTGTCTGGATGTGGTCCGGCAAGCCGCCGGGAGATCCTCGGTACGCCAGATCATACTGTGTCAGACGGAAGCTTCTCTACCCCAGGGTTATCCTATCTATGAAGAGGAACTGGCCAACCAGTCGGTATCGCTGCCGTGGGGAGAGGGTAAGGCAGAGCGGGTCGTGCAACTCCTTTACACCTCTGGGACCACCGCACGTCCCAAAGGGGTTATGTTGACCAATACCAATTTTGTATACGGGGCAGAGGTATTTCGGGCGGCAACCGGATTAAGGCAGGAAGATCGCCATTTGATTGCCTTACCCTTATTCCATGCTGCTGCCCAATGTCATGCCCTTTGGCCTTCCTTAATTGCAGGCGCAAGCGTGGTGATCTTATCCCGATTTAGCGCCAGCCGTTTTTTTGAACAAGCCATTACCTATGAGGGTACCATGGCTGCCTTATTTGGTGCGCCGTTGCGAATGCTTCTTAACCAGCCCGAGCGCCCGACGGATAGGGCCCATAAATTGAGAAATATAACCTTTGCCCAGAACCTCACACCGACCCAATACGAAACCTGGCATCGTCGCTTTCGGGTGCCACTCCAACAGTTGTGGGGGATGACAGAAACGTGCAGCTTGCCGGTGATGAGTCCTTTAACCGGCGAGAGAAACTTACAGGCGATGGGACGACCCGTGCCGGGTTACGAAGTCAAGGTGATAAATGAGGAAGGTCAAGAGGTTGCACCTGGCGAGTCCGGTCAATTGATTGTGCGGGGTATACCGGGACGTAGCCTGATGCTGGGTTATCTCAAGAATCCAGAAGCTACGGTCAGAACACTCCGTACCCTGTCCGATGGGATCTGGTTATTTTCTGGGGATACCGTTTACGCCGATGAAGAAGGTTTCCTGTACTTTGTTGACCGTAGCAAAGATTTGATCAAGCGGGCAGGCGAGAATATCTCCAGTATAGAAATTGAAACTGTTATCCTGGATTGTCCGGGTGTATTGGATGTATGTGTGGTGGGAGTTCCGGACCCCCTCCGGGATGAAGCTGTTGTAGCAGTCGTGGTTCCAAAACCCGAGGCCCGTTTAACCGCCGAGATTATTCAGGCTTATTGTGCAAAACGCCTTGCTCCCTTCAAGGTTCCAGAACGGGTAGAGTTTGTAGACACACTCCCCCGTACTTCGGTAGGAAAAATTCAGAAACAGATCGTTCGGGAAAGATTGGAAGGAAAGAGAAATAACTTTTCGTCATAAAATGGGAACAGAAAAAGTGGCACTCTCCATCACCGGTAACATTGCCTGGCTCACCCTGAAGCGTCCGGAGGTGTTAAATGCTATTGATGGAGCAATGACCCATCAATATGCGGAATACCTTCGAGAGTTGCGGGAACGATCTGATATCCGTGTGGTCATCACCCGGGGAGAAGGGCGTGCTTTTTGTGCCGGGAGTGATTTACATGAGCTGGCACCCCTGTCACCGGCAGAAGCAGCCTCGGCTGAGCGTGAGCAGGGTCATACCTTTGCGCTTCTGGATACCCTGCCCCAACCAACGATTGCCATGCTGCACGGTTATGTTCTGGGAGGTGGGGTCGGCCTTGCGGTTTATCATGATTTTCGCATTGCTGCGATCTCGGCGGTCCTGGGTATGCCAGAGGTTGAGTTGGGATGGACCCCGCCCTGGGCGGTGGGTCGACTTGTGGATGTTATCGGAGGGGCGAATGCTCGATGGATAGCCATGGCCTGCAGGCGTGTAACGGCCTCGGAGGCAAAGGCCATGGGTCTCGTCCATGAAGTTGTTCCCGATGAGCAGCTCATTGAACACGTGGAAACCTTTGCCCGCCAACTTGCTGCTTTACCGGCTGCAGCCGTCCATCACACCAAGGTCTTAATCAATCAAATGTCCCCCTTGCGGGGTTCCCAATGGGATGCCGCTACGGCTGCAGCCTTCGAAATTTGCTATGCAACTCCTGAAGCAAAGGAGAAGGTTGCGGCCTTTGTTGCCCGACGTAAGGAAAAGAAATAATATCCTTTCTACGTTGTTGAAACATCACTTAAACGGGTAGGAGCAGGTCCACAGTAGGTCGAACGTCCCGTTTGACAAGGGAGAAAGCCTTTTCATGGCAAAGGGGTAAAAGTTTTAAATAATCTCCAAATAATCCCGGTCCGGTAGCGGCGGGAAGGATGAGGCAGGTAAAGTTTGATACCAGTAAGCAACAGAGGCGATATCATCCTGGAGGGGGAGATAACGACGCCCGCTTCGCCAACCCAGAGCCTGAATAGTTACGCGCAGATCCCTCTCAAAACGAATAGGGTCCATGATATGCCAGCGGTACATGCCGAAACGCATTTGGGAAGCATAGAGCCCATCGGGTCGAATCACTTGGGGTAAGCCGGAATAGGGAGTTGTAAACTCTCGATACCCTCCTTTTTCCTTACCTACATCAAAATTGTAGGATCCGCAAAAATAATCCTCGGTACCGGTACCGCAAATAGTCGGGAACGGGTCATCTCCATCGATATAAAATTTGATCTCCCCCTCTCCCCACCAGCCGTTATTATGAACCCCCCAGGCCAGGTAGGTTCCGACGTAATGACCCTGTCCTTTAACCCCATCCAAAATGGTATAGACCTCTTTATAAGGTAGCGGATTAACCCGACGAAATTGGGCATGAAAATAAGCAACCTCCTCCGATACCTCGGTTAGTGTGTAGTTGATTTGGTAGTAAAGGGTCATTTCTTCATCAGCGATATTGGTCATGGTGATCCTGGCCCGCTTACGGAAAGGCATCTCCCAGTAGCAGTTGAAGGCACTCCCCGGATTCACACAGACAGCCAGGGAAGAAATCTGGGCATACTGATTCCACCCACAGGCAAAGAAATCTCCTACAGGACATTCTACCGAGGGACTCTCAGAATCCTCCCAATACATGCGCAGAATACTATGCCTCCAATGTCCGGTGGGTGTCATCCATATATGTTGAATGGCCCCGGAACCCTGAATATCGGCCAATGTGAAGGTCTCACCGGGAGCCATTCGGATGGAAGGTGAGATCTTCCATCCCCGACCCAGATCCCTTGCGGCTTTGGCTCCCGTCCCTTCGGTCGCCATGCCTCCCTTTCCTTTTTCTCCGGTAAAATTTTCAGGGCTGATGGACCGTGACTTTGCTGAAGATAACCGGGGGAGATTCCCCAAACTCATTCCGAGACCATTAAATCCTGACCTGGACATATTAATAAAAAATCGTACCGGGCTGTTCGTTTTTAGGTCTTTACCTTTAGCTAACCGACAAAACTAATTTCCCCTGCACATGCCCTTCTTCGAGTAAGGTATGTGCACGGCGAACCGACTCAACTGAAAACTCACCCAGATGGGTAATCGCAGGAGGTTGGATATGTCCCATCTCGATAAGTTCGGTCAGAGTATTGAGTTCTCTTCGATAAATCTTCCAGGTTTCGGGCCCCCCAAACATGGCACGGGCACTGAGTAATTCAAAGTGGAAGGTTGCGGACTTGATAAATAAAGGGCTTTTCCGACCATTCCAGATATTGAGATGGAAGTCTTCCGGCTCTTCCACGATGGATACAACTCTTCCATCGTAATCAATAATCTCACAGCATAGCTGCTTCATGAGACCCCCTACAAAGTCAAAGGCAGCTCCCACAAACCTGCCTCCATTCATTTCTAATACCTGTGCTTTGAGTTGGTCCAGGGAGAGCCCCCGGTAACGGAGGATATGGGCCGGTAAGATACCCAACTCTTGGGTCAGGTACCGGACACTTTGATCACTTCCGGCAGTGGTAAGGATGGGTTTAGCTCCAAGGTAGTGAGCGAGTTGAATAGCCATCGTCCCGACCCCACCGGAGCCTCCTGCAATAAATACCGATTCATAAGCCTGGACCCTGGCTTTATCCATTACCGATTGATAGGCGGTCAATCCGACCAATGGAACGGCGGCGGCCTGGGCAAACGACAGATTCAACGGTTTTCTACCCACGAAATCGGTGGGTACACAAACATACTCGGCATAAGAACCGTTGCTCCTGGGCCCACCCAGGTAGGCGTAGACTTCATCTCCAACGGAGAAATCGGTTACCTCCTCTCCTACAGCATCCACCACGCCGGATAAATCACGACCGAGGATCATGGGTAAGTTCCCACCAAAACGGCCCTGGCGCATCTTGTAATCCACCGGATTAAAGGAAATCGCCTTTATTTGAATACGGACCTCAGTCTGTTTTGGCTTGGGCTTAGGCCAATCTAAAAGTTGTAGATTGTCAACTCCACCAAATGCGCTAAGTACAATGGCTTTCATAAATCACCTTTAAATTCTACCGGGAAAATTCTCCGGTATAAAAATTTACAGATACGAAAACGAAGCGGACTTTCCATCAGGTAAATCGTGGAATCCTTTCATAAAGTCTGAGTTATGGGAATTTATCCGCCAATTCTCATGACCTCCATGGGAGGATATTAAATCCAATAATCCCCAGAGTCAAGTTGTTTCGGTTCTTTTATAACAATTTCAGATGGAACATTCCATAGGGCTCATCGTTTCGCCCTGGACCTACCAAAGGTCAACCAGAGTCAAGGGCACGGCGCGCCGTGCCCCTAACCTTATTTCCTAGGACCTGCAGAAACTTCTTGAAGGTTTTTCTGAATTTGATATCAATAAAAAGAGAAAATTAAACTCAAGGTACAGGGTTATTTTTGCCCATACCGATGATACACGGGTACTTTTTGCTTATAACCAGGAAATTTTAAAATTTTGTAAAGGCTGGAAGTCTGAAGTCAGAAATCAGGTCGGACTAGCAGCATGGGATCATCCCACAAGACCAGCCCGATAAAACATAAGTTAATTAAGATAGGTTCATTCGGGTTCTGACTCCCGACTCCTGGGTAACGAAAAATATGAAATACGACCTGTTGCTCCAGGGGGGACAGATCATTGATCCGTCCCAGGGTTTAAATGCTTTAAAGGATTTAGCCATTTCCAACGGAAAGGTTTCAGAGATTGCCGATCATATTTCCGCTGATCAAGCGGGCCAAGTTATCGATGTAACCGGAAAACTAGTAACCCCGGGCCTTATAGATCTTCATACCCATGTGTATCACGGAGCCATCCCTATTGGGGTGGAGGCAGATCCCATAGCCGCCCGGAGTGGGGTAACTACCTTTATTGACGCAGGAAGCGCAGGAGCCGGTAATTTTTTGGGTTTTCGATTACATGTGATTGAACGTAGCCGATGTCGAATTTTGCCGTTTCTTCATATTTCTTACACCGGTTTGAGCTGTTTTGGGTATATCCCGGGTTTGGGAGAACTCCAGGACCTTCGATATGCCGATGTAGGAAAAGCCATTGAAGTAGCCAGGGAGCACGGGGATTTAGTGGTGGGAATCAAGGTACGTCTGGATCGGTTTGCTACAGGTCCTCATGGAATGGCTGCTCTCTGGCTAGCTCGAGAAGCAGCAGATGCCATTGGAAAACCGTTGATGGTTCATACCGCTTATCCTCCTCCCACACGTTGGGAAATTCTCCCGGCCCTCCGTACCGGTGATATCGTTACCCATATCTTTCGTGGAGAACCCGGAAGTATCCTGACCCGTGAAGGTAAAATCCGACCGGAGGTTTATACCCTTCAGGAACGACAGGTTATTACGGATTTAGGACATGGGGTGGGTAGTTTTACCTTTAAAACAGCCCGACAAGCCTTAGCCCAGGGGTTTCGTCCCGACGTTCTTAGTACAGATATCCACCGGTTGAACGTCAACGGCCCAGTTTATGATCTGCCGACTACGCTGTCTAAGTTTCTCAATTTGGGATTAAGCTTAGAGGAAGTTATCACCATGTCAACCCTTCATCCGGCTCGGGCTATTGGTTATGAAGGGAAGCTAGGAACCTTGAAACCGGGAGCTGTAGCCGATGTTGCCGTATTTGAACTTCAACAGGGGGCCTTTGAATTTCGCGATGTCGACGGCAGTATCATGATCGGAACTCAAAAGTTAGTTTCTACTTTAACTTTATGTGGGGGAAAAGTTTTATAACTCCCGACCTTGTTCTCATCCCCTCCCCGGTCATTAATATCAAGCGGGACGCTCGACCTACTGAGTCCGGTCGAAGGACGATTCTTAAAAGTTCGCCTCACGGGTTATACGACATTTCTATTTAAACTACTCCAGGAAGCCAGGGACGGGGAGGGAGGAGGCTGCCCTACCGAGTTTGTAGGGTTCTCGGTAGGGAAATGGTATGGAAAAGGGTTTTAGGAAGTCTCTTTGTGGTCCTTTCAGTCCAGGGTCACAAAAATTGATTTTCGTGGTTGGTTATTGACAGCCCGGCTTCTATGACCGCGCCCCGTCGTATCCTCTGCGAGGAGAATATCTCCAGGTCCTAATCGACGGGTGGTTCCATCTCCTACCTCTATTTCAACTTCACCGCTCAGGTTGATGACATACTGCCTTCTCGGTGCCGGATGCCAGTCGTAGTCATAATCCGGTCCCGTTTCCCGGAAAATGATCCCGGTGGCCTTTTGAAGCTGGGAGAGTTTACCTATATCACCCCGATCCTGGAGGGGAATCTCTATCTCTTCGAAATGGGATTCCCCGTCGGAGCCGGTATAAATTCGTGTTATTTTCATTCTGATCCTCCTTGAAATAAGGTTATGACCTTCCAGGTTTTGAGCAGGAACGAGTGAATTTAGCAGATCAACAAAAAAATAAGTTTATTCAGGCCGTTTTGCTACCTTTCCTCAAAGGAAAGAAATTTAACAGCCTGAAACATGAACTCTGGGACGTTTCTCGGGATTGGGTTCGGCTCGACGCAGAACTTCATGGGTTACGGGGGCGGTATCTCCTTCACCAAAAATGAGATACTTGAATAGGTTGGTGATGGGGTTTCCTTCGGCCCATTCAAAGTAAACATGGGGTATTTTCCCGGTTTTGTCCCGCAGGTAGAGTAAGAAGGCTGCAATGGCGTTTGGTACTGCTGTACCTTCAGCACGGAGGACCCGATACCCATTGACCCTTATCCCCTTTACCTGAAGTACCCTGGTAAACTCCGAAGCATCTCGAACCTCTACCTCGAAGAAAAGGATGGGATCGCCTGTCGGCATATGGTTAAATTCGCGCTGGAATTGCTCCTTCAATCGATATTCTTGAACATCTCCCGTATCACATTGATTGGCGATAACCCGAATGGTACCCTGATTCGCTTCTTGAATCAATGCCTGAGCCAGCTCATCGAGTTCGATTTTATCTACCCGAAGTTCGGTCATCCGCCATAATCTTGAAATCAGGGAAGTTATCAGGATAGAACCTATAAAGAAGGAAGCTATCTTGATACCTTCAGGTCGCTCGATAACGTTGGTCAGGGTCGTATAAACAAATACCAGGGTGATCAACAGGAAAATCCATCGGCTCCAACCCGCATGCCATACCGATAAGGTAACCGCAATGGCAGCAGACGTCATCAAAACCAAAACCCCGGTAGCATAGGCTCCTCCCTGGGCATTTACATCGGCGTTGAAGAGGATCGTTACGGTAAAAGCGATTGCCGTATAGATGAGCACCAGGGGTCTCGGGGCACGGGTCCATTCGGGAGCCATTCCATATCGAGGGAGATAGCGAGGGACGATATTAAGTAAGCCGGCCATGGCCGAAGCTCCGGCAAACCACAGGATGAGAATGGTACTCACGTCGTAGGCAGTACCGAATAGATTACCTAAGTATTTGTGGGCCAGGTAAGCAAGGGCTCGACCGTTGGCAACCCCCCCTTCTTGAAATTCATGGGGTGGAATAAGCAGGGTAGTAACCAGGCTGCTGGTCATCAGCATCCCACTCATGATCAGGGCAGCCGTGGTAAGCAGACGCTGCGTATTGCGGATACGACCTGAAGGATGTTCAGGAGTATCCGTGGGGTCCCCTTGTACCAGAGGCATGACAGCGACTCCGGTTTCAAATCCCGATAGACCCAGGGCCAGTTTGGGAAACAAAAGCAACGCTACCGCCAGCATCCTCCAGGGACTGCCGCAGCTTTCAAATAACCTCTGCTTCCATCCGGTGAATACTTCTGGATAGATCCAGATTTGATAAAGTCCTACACCTATCACAATGGAATTTAATGAGAGATAAAGGACCACTAAAAAGACGGCAAGTCCAATGGCCTCTCCAAAGCCTTTGAGGAAAATGGCTCCCAGCAGGGTAATTAATATCAAGGTAAGACCAACTGAATGGTGAAGAAACTCAGGGGTAAAAGGATTTTCAATAATATGGGCGGTCGCATCGGCAGCCGATAGGGTCATGGTAATAATAAAATCTGTCGCCACGAATCCAAGCAGGCAGAGCACGAACAATTTGCCCTTCCACCAGGGGAGCAGATGTTCCAGTATGGAAATGGAGCCTTCCCCATGAGGGCTTAAAGCAGCAACCCGTTTATAAATGGGAAGGGCTCCGAAAAGGGTTAACAAAATTAAAACCAGGGTTGCAAGGGGAGAAAGAATTCCGGCGGCTAAGAAAGCAATTCCCGGCTGATATCCCAAAGTAGAGAAGTAGTCTACCCCGGTTAAACACATGACTTTGTACCAGGGATATCCCTGGGACCTACCTCCCGATCCATGAGGACCCTGTATTTCTTTGATCTGACTTTCAAAGAACCAGCGTTTAAAGGAAGCGCTAAAGAGTTTGCGCCAAAAATTGAACTTAGCCATTTATGACTCCTGAATGAAAAAACAACTCATTTTAAGCGTAATATACCACGTCGCGCAGGGTAAAGCCAGAGAGTTATTGCGGTCCTTAAACAAAATCGGAGTAGGGGCGGAAGGCCTTCCGCCCGTACTAGGGGCGCACGGCCGTGCGTGCCCTATTTCCGATAGGGGAGAGGAGGGGTTTAAAGCCGATGGTTTTCTAAAGATAAAACGAGATGCGATGCTTTCTTAAGGGGGGATAATCTTAGAGGAATCCTTAGAAAAGGGACAGGGGTGTCTTCCCCCAGGTTCTTTGTGAAGATTCTTTTTTTCACAAGCCCTTTTTTCTCTTCTTTATTGCCCTAAAAAGCTTGAAATCTTGCTTGAAATCTTGTTGACGGGAATGGTTGACACCCCTGTTTATTTGAGAGATATTAAAGGAAAATTTGGGAAGATATTTTCTGTGCCTTATAAAAGAATCCTTCGTAGGATACAGGTAAAAAGGGAGGACTCAGTTTATGATAACGCTCATTAAGATTGTAGCGATTATTGTTGGATTTTTCAGGTATGCTATGTTCCGTAGTCAGGTGGTTGAGGCAGTGAAAGCAGGCCAGTTATGGGAGTTTTTGAGAACAGCCTGGCAGCCTGCCCTACTAGAAACCCTCTGTCAAAGTGGCTATGAGTTTCGGCATCCTGAATTGCCCAAACCCTATTCCTGGAATTCTTATCGAAAATCCTGGTGGGGTTGTTAACTGAAGGGGTCGATAACCATCGACCCGTACTGAGGAGAAGAGGCGGGAGAGTCTTTCACTTCTCGTCTCCCTTGGAGAAGACTTATGAGAAGAAAACATAGACGATCGAATATCCGCAATGGAAACATTTATGTAACTCCCGATGTAGTACCAGTTTTATTTGCTGTAAAAGGTCAACTGGAGACCGATCTGTTTCAGGGTGTCGAACTTTTTGAAATCGAGGCTCCCATAGCCGAAGAAATCCATGCCTACTATGCCCGATTACTTAAAGGACCCTCTGTAGATGAAATTCAGATAGTTCCCATGGTGGTAAGGATGATGTATCTGGGGGAAGTTTTTAGAGATCTTCTGGACAAGTTTCTTATTGAAGGGATTGCCATGGGACTCGACCCCGGTAAATTAAAAATGCCGATTCCTCAGGAATCCGAGCAATGGGAATGGTATAGCGATACGGTAGGGGGACAGGTTTGGTCCTATGCGACGTTTGGGATTCCGTTCTTAACCATCCGAACAAGGCCTCCTTCGGAGATCCGGGCTACGGAGTGGATAGTAAGGTTACCGCTACAGGCCCCCAGTAAAATAGTTACCTTGGTTCGACTGGCGGTGGCTGCGCCCCAGTCGATAGCCATTGCAGTGGGAGGGCGTACCTACGACTTCCGATCGGATTTTGCCGAGATCTACTCTCGTCTTTTAGCATTTATCTCCGAGCAAGAGGGGGGTTAGGCGGTAAACCGGTGGGAGGCAGAAAATCAGACATTGGATGCCTGGTTTCTCAAATATTAAGAACCCGGTATTCTGAACCTTAGGGAGAGAATCCTGGACAGGCCCATAACGGGTTGGTGCCCTGATCGGGGTACCTATCGACCGCTTTCCTTTATCCCCTGGAGAGAATCAGAGTAGGGGCGCACGGTCGTGCCCCCTACTATCCCCCCGTGATCTGTTTAACAGAATGCGGCCAGGGAACTAGGAATTGAGGAAACCCCCCTTCCTTCCCCCCCTGTGTATGGGGGAATTAAGTCTGAGAATCCCCTCATGGAAGTCAGGGGCCACCCACGGTTCGCCCCTGGTGGGGCTTTTTACCCTTAACCCGGTGCCTGGACCTTTTCCGGGTCGGGAAGGGGGTCAGAGGTATACACGCCAGGATAAGCGTGAGGGTCCTGAGGAGAGCCTCCTTAATATAATATCAAGTGTCAAACGAGACGTTTGACCCACCGGACGTTTGACCTGCTCTGCATTACCCAAGCGTAGGGGCACGCGCGCCGCGCCCTTGCTAACGTCTTGTTTGACTCTGGGAAGACCCCATCTGTCGGATAAAAAGAATGAGCCAGGAAGAATCGGAAACGCAAGACGGGAATGGGCTTTCCTCGGTTTTATCTTCTCACTTCGTTCAACCCTCTCTCAGATCTCCTCAACAGATTCGTCTAAAATCTTCTTTAATCTTCTTTCTCAAAGATTTCCAAGAGATGGGGGTAAGGTAAGGCATTTTACAGGAGAGGGAACTTCGCTTCAAAGTTCCTTCCCCTGCGAAGCGAGAGGGGAAGATTAGAAGGTCAAACGTCCCCGTTTGACTGTAAAACGGAGGGGGGACCGGGTGGGGAGGTGCCTTATCCCAGAGACTTATAGGAGTCAGAGGGGGCAGATCAAAAAACCTGTCCCAGAAAGGGGAAGGGAAGAGGAGGCGGATCCTTTGAGGAACCTGGTTTTTTAGGAAGGGGGGGTGGCAGGTTTATCTTCGGGGTCATAAAGCCCGTAAATATGGGGAGGAAGGAGGAGGGGGTCAGTTCCACCTGAAGTTAACATAAGACTTCTTATCGGCATATTAAGAAATAATTCACTAGCAAGAAAAAAGCAAAACCTCTTTAAAAAAAGTAGGTTAAACGTCTCGTTTGATAAAGTCCCGGCATTCTTTCAGCCAATTTCTATATGCCCAGCCTTGATCTTTTTCCTTTCTTTCCCCCAGCATGGAAAGAACCCTCTTATCCCGGTGACTCCCCAAACCTAAAAAGACATCGTTTAATCGAAAAAATAAATCCTCCAGCTTGTGAAAAAGAGAAACTTCACAAGCAAGCCTTCTCCCCTTCCCTTTTTTCTCCTTGGGGGGTCCTTCAAAGGGAAAGATGCCTAAACCCCCCTGTGCTTCGGGACTTTATGATCTCAAAACTTAACCGGAGGACCTCCCCTTCCCTATCGGCGAGGATTTTTTATGCTTACATCCTTCTTGAAATCTCGCGTGCCTCCCCCTTCTCTTCATACCCGCCAGGATAAGGATATTAGCCCTAACGGGTAACCTGTTTAACAAACCGCCTATCCTAAGCTTGAAAAAATTCTGAAGTACGGGCGCAAGGCAAGGCAAGCGTACTATCTCGCAAGGTCGGGTTAAGACTTAAAGTACGGGCGGACGGCCGTCCGCCCCTACAGGCTAGGATAAATTCAGCAAGGGGGTCGAGGCGACCGGAGGATTAGAATTGGCGGTAGTCCGTGTTTCCCCTTCCGCGTACGCTTGCCTTGCCTTGCGCCCCTACCTTAGGCCGAGGTGTTAGCCTACGAAGCTTTCGTGGTGCGACCCACGCCGTGCGTCCTTTACCCGACGGGCTTTCCCCAGGCGAAGGCTTCCTTAAGAAAGTCACCGCCGCCAGTAGGGGCGCAAGGCAAGCGTACAACGTCTCATTTGATCGTTGAGATGATCACGGCTGAGAAAAACCGCTTACAGCAAGCCACCCCGGCTATAGCAGCAAGGAAGAAAGAGCCTATTAACTGGATCAAACGCCAACAATATCGAACGGGACGTTTGATCTACTCGAAACCCTCGAAGACGATATAAACCAGAGGATCCGAACCAGTCCTTATTTCCCCCTGGTCCTTCAGTGAGTTTAAAGGACCAATATTCTCCTCCCCCCCTGGGTAGGGGCAACCCGCCGGTCGCCCGTACTCTAAACGCCCAGCTTATCTGCCAAATCGTTGAAGTCGCCGGCACTCAGGTCGACCGAAGGATCTGGTGTTAAATCTGCTTTATCTGCAGAGGGGCCAAACTCCAGGGGTCGCTGGACGAAGGCGGTCTTAAACCCAACGTTCTTGGCTGCTTTCAAGTCCCCATTATGGGCGGCTACCATCAGGATTTGATCCGGCCGGAGATCCAACAGCTCAGCAGCCATCTGGTAAACCTCCTTGTCGGGCTTATAATGCTTCGCCAGTTCGGCGGATAAGATACAGTCCCAGGGCAAGCCTGCATTCCTGGCCATGTTAACCAGCAGAGAGATATTGCCGTTAGAAAGGGTAGAGACGATAAATCGTCGGCGTAATCTTTCAAGTCCACTCACAGCATCCGGCCACGGTTTGAGCCGATGCCAGACTCGATTCAGATGGTCCTTCTCGGCGAGAGAAAGTCCAACAATGTTGAATTCGTTCAGTAATTGATCGAGGATCATCCGGTGCAAGGCATCTATTTTCATCCAGGGGAGCTCCCCTCGACGAACACGATCCATGGCCGGCGCATAGCCACCTCGCCAGGCATCGGCAAACTTAGCCCAGTCCACCTCAATTCCCTTGGACTTTCCAAACTGCATCCCTTCCTCGATGAGGCTAGTACGCCAATCGACAACCGTACCAAACACATCGAAGGTCAGGGCTCTGATCGACGATACATCAATTTTCATGTTGACCTCCTTATTCTTATCCACTCTCCCCCTGTGCTTTGAGCACATTGAATCTTTTTAAAACTTTGAAGTCAAGGAAAAAGTTAATAAACAAAAAGGGAAATCACAGGTATCCGGGTTCCAACACAACCTTTAAAAGAAAAAAGGTCTTTTCATAGCAAAAAAGTTAGAAATAAAAACCTTCTGTTTCTGTGAAACCTTCTGACCCTCTTTCTTTCCCTCGTCTAAAAATCCGTGGAACCTGTGACAAAAAAGTTTAAAGAAAGTTTATTTTAATTGCTAATCATCCCAGATCGATCTTCCTCCACTTTGACTTTTAAACTTCTTATCCCTTAAATTTATATCAAAAATAGATCCCTTTCTTCATCAAACGAGACGTTTGACCTACTTCTTCGCTTTGAGAAGTTTTCTTTAACTCCTTTCATCTGGCAGTAAACTTTGTAACTTTAAAACTTCCAAGTTTTAAAAATGGAGGTCATGACATCAAACGAGACGTTTAACCTACTTATGCAATTCCTACGTGTCCCTATGAAAATTAGCCTCAGGATTTTTGCCATCCTGGGAAGTCTTAGCGGCCTGTATGTCCTCTATCAGCTTTTACAGGTAGGCCGTGATGTTTGTACGGGCGGAGGGCCCTCCGCCCCTACGGCAGATATTCGTCTCCTTTGGATGGTAAGTGTCTTCGGGCTGACCGGATCGCTCTTACTCATCTTTGGAACTTTTGTTCTTCTATTAGGGGAGTGGGTTTTGCAGATCTTGGAAAGATTTCGTCACCTTCAGGCTAAGAAAGTTGGATATAAATTAACTGTTGACACGGAACGGATTACCCACTTAGAATTAGTAGTGACGTCTGCTTTGGAAAGATTGGAGCGTCGTCTACAGGTTCTGGAAGAAAAGTCTGGTGAAGAGTCAATAGCTTTAGAAGTACGGTCTTTAGAGGAGACAGGGAAGTTCGATTAAGTACGGCTTGTGAAACATTTAATTTTAAGGGGATCTTGGTGGGTGGTTCTCCAGATGGTTCTGAGTGTAGTAGCCTACCCGGCCTCTCTCCCCCAGGGTCCTTTAGCCGTACATAATTATCACCCCCTCCAAGGATTATTTCTCAGCTTTCCTACGGAACAGGCAGAAACCCTTCCCAGGAATCGATTGAAAGTCGAGCTGAACTTCGCAGAGAGTAACACGTTAAATATCAACTCGAATCCCCCGAATATTTTCATCCTTCTGGATCAAGAAATCAGTCGATTGGCGCTGATCCTGACCTATGGTATCACAGAGGCCCTAGAAGCAGGGGTAGAGATCCCTTTTCTGTGGCGGCATGGGGGATTCCTGGATCCCTTTATTGAGGGAGTCGAAGGTCTTATCGGAGCTACCTTTCCGGCACGGGATCAGCGCCCTCAGAATATCGTTGATTTCTCCATTCTCCGAACCACCGATGGAACTTCTTTGGAGTTTACAACGGGAGACTCCGGACCGGGAGATATTATTTTAAAGGGAAAATTCCACTTGGTCAAGGAAAGCCCGGGTCACTGGGGAATAGCTGCCCGGGCAGCTCTTAAACTTCCCACAGGAGATGAAACTTTAGTCTTCGGAAGCGGTCATCCCGACTTTGGAATCGGAGCGGTCTTCCAAAAATCCCTTGGAAACTTCACCCTATATGGAGACACCAATCTCATCTTTCCGGGAGGTCCTTTGGAACCTTTTGATTGGGATCTCCGTCCGATTTTTAGCTTTGGGTTTGCCGGCGAATACAGATGGACCCCCCGGTTTTCGCTCCTTGCCCAGTTGGGATTCCATACCACCCCCTTTCACGACACAGGGGCTACCTCCCTGGATAATGGAAGTGCTTTTGAGTTGACGGCGGGATTTAGTTGTCGGATTTGGAAGGATCTGATTTGGAAACTGGGCGGCGTGGAAAACCTCAATCGACCTCAATCCACTCCTGATTTCTCGGTGGTTTCCTCTTTGGGCTTCCAATGGACCCCCTAAAGTAAAAAGGTAAATGATCCATACCTCCTGACCGGCCTTACCCTTCTTCCTTTTTTGGTCACCGTTCTATCTTACCGTCCTTTGCTGAAAATTTTTTGTGAAACTTTTTATTTTTTTTCTTGACTTCGTCTTTTTTTCGCCCTAGCTTAGAATAAAAGGCATGATCTGCAGGAAACCTATTTTTTTAAGAAAGGATAAGGGGGAAGCCATAAGGGTACAAGAACCTTCCAGAGCTTCGTCTCTTTCCACTCTTTGCAAAAACCCTAACCGGTAAATTGCAAATCAGGTTAATCTATATGAATAACAATGATTTAGAAAAACGGTCGAAAGCCTTAGATTTAGCAGTTTCACAAATCAACAAGCAGTTCGGAAAAGGGGCCATTATGAAACTCGGTCAAGAGGAAACGGTCGAAAACATCCCGGTTATCTCAACAGGGTGTTTATCTCTGGATTTAGCCCTTGGGGTTGGCGGGGTACCCCGGGGTCGAATTATTGAAATTTACGGAACGGAAGCTTCCGGCAAGACCACCCTGGCGCTTCATATTGCCGCCGAAGCTCAAAAACAAGGGGGTACCGTCGCTTTTATCGATGCAGAGCACGCCCTGGATGCCAAGTATGCCAGAAGATTAGGGGTCAATACCGATGAACTTCTCATTTCCCAACCCGATCATGGAGAGCAGGCTTTAGAAATCGCCGATATTCTGGTTCGAAGCGGTGCTATTGATCTGGTTATTATCGATTCCGTTGCAGCGCTGGTACCCAAAGCGGAGTTGGAAGGGGAAATGGGAGATGCTCAGATGGGGCTTCAAGCCCGATTGATGTCCCAGGCCATGCGGAAACTGGCCGCTGTCATCAGTAAATCCCGTACAACGGTGATTTTTATCAATCAGATTCGTGAAAAAATCGGGATTATGTTCGGTAATAACGAAACGACCACGGGGGGAAGGGCCCTTAAGTTTTATGCTTCCCAACGACTGGAGGTGCGCAAAATGACTTCCATCAAGCAAGGTCAGGATGTTATTGGAAGTCGAACCAAAGTCAAGGTGGTTAAAAACAAAGTAGCTCCTCCCTTTAAGGAAGCCGAGTTCGATATCCTTTACGGAGAAGGGATCTCCAGAGAAGGAGATATCCTGGATCTGGCTTCCAACCTGGGTATCATGACCAAAAGTGGAGCCTGGTATGCCTATAATGGAGAGCGAATTGGACAGGGACGGGAGGCAGTCAAGGCCTATTTAAAAGAACATCCCGAAGTAACCGAGATGATCACCCAGCAGATTCGAGAGCGTTGGAGTCTGGATAAACCCCGGAGTATGAAATCTGTTTCAACGCCGGAACCGGAAGGATTTATGGAGATGGGAAGCATTTCCGAGGAGGTGGAAGTATCTACCCTTGCCGAGGTATAGGTCTGGAAATCTTAGTCTTGGAGATAGGGGGTGCCCGGAGATTTTAAAGGTCTCAAATCTCCAGACACTCTTTATCTCTATCAACAGATCAATGCTATTTCCAACAACTTCATGAGAGGATGACCTCTCCCTTGAAACGTTTGAAAGCAGTATGGAGTTTTTAGAAGTAAAAGAATTGAAAGAAAGATATACCGGGTCTAGGTTTAACCCGGATCAATTTTATGAAGAGCTTATCCAGCAATTCTCTTATCCCAGAGCCCCTTTAAATTTTAGAGCCCGGTTGCGGAGATATCCCAATCTATGGCGCGAAGTCCGAAAGCTCGAAGAGCAGATCGACCGGGTCTGGGTCCGATTTAAAAACGGGGATGTCTTGAAAGAAAATCTATTCCAGCTAATGATTCAACTGAAAGAGCGGCTGACCAAAGGACTTGAAGTTGTCAACCATCCTTGAGATTTTTTGAAAATCTGGGATGGAAAGGGAGCCCGATAAGGAGATGGAAGGAAGGAACCAGTAGGGGCGCAAGGCCTTGCGCCCGTACTTGGTTAAGATTTTTGAAAAACCGGAGATGGAGAGAGAGGGCCACAAAAAGCTCTGGCATCCTGGAACAGAAGTTGCTATATTAAAGATACATGTGGCCCTCTAACTACATCGTTAAGTTGACCCGCGAAGGAAAAATATTCTCAGGTTTAACCCTCCTCATCGGGATTGCCGCGGTTAATACCGGTAACAATTTACTTTATTTAATTCTCGGAATGATGTCCAGCTTTATTATCACTTCTGGACTCCTTTCCACCCTTTCCCTTCGAAAAATTCAGGTTCAGAGAACCCTCCCCGAACACATTTACGCGCGTAAACCTTTTTCTGTGAAAGTAACTTTAACTAACCATAAGCGACTCTTCCCTTCCTTTTCGCTTCTGGTTGAGGATCTTTCGCAAGAATTTTCAGAGTTACCGAAGGCCTTTTTCATAAAAATACCGGCAAAAGGTGAGGTAACCCTTCGATATACCCTGGTTCTCGGCCGCCGGGGCCTTCATTCCTTGAAGGGACTTAAAGTCTCGACAGGATATCCCTTCGGCCTTTGCCTGCGTGCCAGGATTTTAGATCCCAAACAGAAGGTCCTGGTCTATCCCAAAATCGAATCGATTCACGGGTTATCCGATTCCCCTGCTTTTCTGGAGGGAGAACAGGAGGTAGATCGGAGGGGGATGGGGACGGATTTTAATGGGATTCGAGAGTATACTCCCGGGGATAGTTCCCGACGGATCCATTGGAAAACAACGGCCAAGTCGTCTCGACTCATGGTCCGGGAATTTGAAGATGAGTCCAGAAGGAGGGCGACTCTGATCGTGGATACTTCCTGTCCCTCCGAGTGGGAAGCCGAAATGGGGAGTCAAAGTCTGGTTCAGAAGCTCGACGATGCTGTGGATATGGCGGCTTCTTACGCCTGGCATTTTCTCCATCAAAACTTTGAGGTCCAGTTAATCACCCCTTCTGAAACGGTCTCCTTCAATGGGGGTTGTGTCCATCTGTTTAAAATTCTACGAGTTTTAGCACTTCTGGAACCAACCCATGGGCAGGCCCGCGCAAGGCTCCTTGCTGCAGCGCAAAAGCTGAATGGAAAAGGCGGTCTGCAGATCCTTATAGGTCTTGATGGAAAAACGTCCATTTTCCACAGTTCTGGGTTCATTAGAGGTATATCATCAGTACGGGTCGATGGCCATCGACCCTTTCAGTCAATTCCCATAAAGGATGGCCCTTAAACCTTAATCCACAGACTTAAGATGCTGAACTCCTGACTACCGACCAGGGACAAAAATGAAACTCCTTTCCTACTTTAGGTTATTCAGTTATCTACTCATCGCATGTGGCTTCCTATCCTTACTTCTTACGGAGTTTTTTGGTACTTCCTATCTGATTCTCTTTACGATCCTTCTTACCACAGGATGGATGATCGACAGCGATAGAATCCATCTTCGTATATCCAACCGCTTCTGGAATGCCTTGATTCTACCGGCGGCCTTCCTGTCCATTGTAGACATCCTTTTTATCCGAAGATATCCCGTTGTAGGGATTGTAAGCTTTCTGATCTTTCTTCAAGTCACAAAGCTCTTCCAGAAAAAAGAAAATAGAGATTACCTGTTTCTTTATGTTATTAGTTTCATTCAACTTTTAACCGTTGCGGTTGTAACAACCGATGTGATCTTCTCCATCCCCTTTATCTTATATACCGTTCTGGCCACCTGGACCTTAATTATCTTTCATCTTAAACAACAGATCGAGATCCATCAAAAGCCCCAGATTTTATCCATTGCGTCCTATGCTCTGGATTCCGAACGTACGCCGCATCCGAATATCTTTCAGATGTATCGGTTTGAGAGTATCCTTAATCCCTCTTTTTTCCTGGGTACCTCGATGCTCACCCTTCTGATGTTTGCAGTTACCCTGACGATTTTCTTTGTAGTCCCTCGGATCAGTATTGGTTATTTTTTCCAGGAGAAGGAGAGGATTCAACCTGTTTCGGGTTTCTCCGACGAGGTAATACTGGGTTCCTTTGGGAATATCCGGAAGAACCATACGCCGATTATGCGGGTGGAACTCCCGGATATATCCGGAAAACCCTCGACTTTACTCTACTGGCGGGGTATATCCCTCGATTTCTACGATGGTCGAAGTTGGAAGGTTTCCAGAAAGCAAGAGAGGAAAGTAGCCGGAAGGTCAGAACTGACTTTAGACGGAAAAACAACCTACTTTTTTAACGTGGGAGAGCGTCCCCGTTTACCCTTCCTCGGTGGAAAGTTGAAGGGGGGCTCATCCTTACTCAGACAGGAAATCGAGGTAAGTCCCATTACCTCTACGGTGATTTTCGGAGCCCATCAAATTCAAGGAGTAGCCGGCATGTTTACCCCTCTCAATGTAGATGAACTTTCCGGTACGATTCGTTCTGATTTCCCACCCTATCGAGGGCGCAAGTATACCGTTTACTCGGATCTTAAAGTCCCTTCTGAAGAAGAACTCAAGGAAGGTCCGATGGACTATGGAGAAGTTTCCGACCTGAAGGAAAGATATACCCAACTCCCGCCCCTGTCTCCGGAAATAAAAAAACTGGCCAGATCCATCACTGAAAACTCTTTACATCCCTATGATAAAGCCAGGGCCATTGAGCGATTTTTACAGGATAATTTTACCTATAGTCTGGAGGTAAAAAGGGAGAAAGGGGTCGATCCCCTGGAAGATTTCTTCTTTAAAAACCGGGCCGGACATTGTGAATATTTCGCGACGGGTATGGTGGTTTTATTGCGAACCCTGGATATTCCGGCCAGAATAGTCAATGGGTTCCAGCAAGGCCAGTGGAACGAGTTTGGAAAGTATTTTGTGGTTCGACAAAGCGATGCCCACTCCTGGGTTGAGGTTTTCTTCCCCGGCAAAGGTTGGATTACCTTCGATCCCACTCCCCCTGCTGCGTTTAGTGAAGAATACGCCCCGGTTATCGACCGGATTCCGGTTGTAAATAGAGTAAACCGCTACCTTGATTTTATCCGAACCCGCTGGGACCGTTATATTGTCCAATACAACCTCATGGATCAGGTGGAAATGGCCATAACCCTGAGGAATAAAACGCTTCGCCTCCAGCGGCAGATGGCAAAGTATCTGGAAAAACTTCCCTCCGATCTGCCCCGGTTGGATCGGATCAAAACCTTGCTGAGTCGAGAAAATCTGATCACCCTCTCGGTTATAGCCATTGGGTTAACTGCCGTGGGTATTATCCTCTTTCGCTCTAAGCAAAAGGCCGAGTTCAAAAAACTTTTTCCCCATTCCCCCGCTTCTCCTGAACAACTCCAAATAGCCAGGCTATATGTGAGGATGCTTCGAATTCTTGCTAAAAAGGGATTTCCTAAGAAGGGCCCTCAAACTCCCCAAGAATTTGTTTTTCAACTGGCAGAAAAACAGGTACCTTACACCCCGGAAGTTCAAGAAATCACCTGCCTCTACTACAAAGCACGATATGGAGGGGTTCCTATTACTCGGGAAGAGTTACAGAAAGCAGTAAGTTGGCTAAAAGTCATAAGTCACTTTAAAAGCCATTCACAAAATCGTGTGGAAATAGAGGGATCGGTACGTGTGACCCGTTAAGGAAGGATGAGTAACTCGTTGGGATATTCTTTAATGTCCGGACAGATCCATAACACTCAACCACCCTTTATGGGGGAGATGAAGCCTCGAAAGTATCGTAATTGGTTACCTTCCAGACATTATTTACTTTGGAAACAATCATAATGGCATCTTTCTGGACCTCTTGCGGTCCTCCCTTGATGATAATTTTGTATCGAAAAACTTTGGTGGCAGGACCGGATTCTTTAACGTCCTGGAATTTATAATAAATGTTGGGCTTTGCCTGTTGGGGTGAGACCCCCATGCCCCGGATGCCTTCCACCAGTTTTAATTCTTCTTTGAGTTTTTTCTCTGCCAACCCGGCACTGATAGGAAGGGCGCCCTCCTGGTCGATTTCGATATAATACTTATCCAAAAACATTCTGGCAATCTCCTCAGGGGTTTCGCCCTTGTTGGTACAACTCCCCAGAACGAACAGAAAACCCAAGGCAAAGGGAACTACCCCGATTATTTTTGCCTTTTGCCTGTTGTTCCTTCCACCGGTTTTGGGATGAAGTTGCCCGGGTATTTTCAGAAAAATACGCACCATGCCAGGTTTTTAATGAGGTCTGAGTA
The DNA here is from genome assembly GCA_035559535.1 of Candidatus Limnocylindrales bacterium. Classification (NCBI taxonomy): domain Bacteria; kingdom Bacillati; phylum Chloroflexota; class Candidatus Limnocylindria; order Candidatus Limnocylindrales; species Candidatus Limnocylindrales bacterium. The sequence goes on along the minus strand of DATMBG010000051.1, from coordinate 186,241 downwards.
AGTGAACCAGAGTTCCCACCTCTCGGACCCTCAAAAGGAGAACCATGCCGAAGAAAGTTAACAGTCCTACCATTCCGGCAGAGCCGACTAGAATTCCACGGCCCACCAGGTGAGAGAGGTCCAATAAAACCTTAACCCAATCGTGATAAAAGTAAATGGAAGCTCCCATGGCGATGCCTGCAAGCCCCAGTTTGGCTAAAAATCCTAAAAGATTATAAAAATGGAGGTTCACCACCTTCCCTTTAAGAAGAATGTAGAGAAGGGAAACTTTAAGGGTTTTAGAGAGGGTAAAAGCCAAAGCAATACCCCCATGTTGCAGAGGATCTATCAGGAAATAGACCAGGGTAACATGGAATAGGACGGCGATGACTTCCAAAAGGATGGGAGTTTTGGTATCTGATAAGGCATAGTAGAATCTCAACAAAACGGCTTCCAAAGCGTTACTGGTCATCCCCCAGGCATAGAAGGTCAAAGGAAGGACGGTCATCTGGGTAGAATTCGCATCGAAATGACCCCGTTCAAAGAGGAGTTGAATGATGGGAACTCGAAGGGTAAATAAGCCAATGCTGAGGGGGATGAAGATCAAAAAAATCGTTTTAAGGGCAACCATCAGGGTTTCAACCAGCTCATTCTCTCCCATTCGTTCCCTTCTCAGGGAAGGGGAATCTGTTTTACTTTGCCTGACGGCTAAATCAGAAAAAAAGGGGAATAAAACGACGGCCAGGGGTTCTGCGATGGCTACAAAGGGAAAGTCAATGAGTCTATAAGCGAAAGTTAAGGCAGAAACACTTCCAACGGCCAGGGTAGATGCGAAGGCATTATCGATGATACGACGCCCCTGGGTGAAAAAGAGCCCGGCCACCAGGGGAAGCATCAGGGAGATAACTTTACGGAAGGGACCAAAGCTTATATCCAGCGTGGGTTGATAGAGGTATCTTTTCCGCCAGAGTCCTGCCAGGTGAATCAGAGGTGCAACCAGGGAGCCGACTAAAATTCCCACGCCCAGACCATAAATCCCCAGAGAATGATAAAGCGTCACAAGTCCTAACAGCCCTAAAACCTTAAAGGAGAAGTCTCCTAAGACGGCTAAAACGAATCGATGATAAGAATTCAGGACCTGAAAAGTCAGGATCTCAATACCAAAAAAAGCAGCTCCGGTAAACATAATTCGGATGAGGTTAACGGCGACCCGAAACTGTTCGTCTTTAAATCCGGGAGCAATAAAGTGTACCAGGGACGGTGCAAAAAGTACGCAAAGAAGAGATAAGCCAAGCAGAATAATTGCCAGGAGGTTTAAAAGGATGCTGATCAGTTTCCAGCCTTGGGCCTCGGTTTGATTCTCTTTAGTTTCTACCAAAACCGGAAGAAAGGAAGGACCTATGAGATCCCGGATGCAATCCCAGAAGACGATCAAAATTCCAAAGGTGACAAAATAGGCATCGATTTGGAATCCGGTCCCGAAAAAATAGGCCAAAACCTGCTTTTCTACAAAGCCAAAGACTTTGATAATCAGGAGGATTCCCATGACCCAACTGGCGGATTTAAGAGCTTTTCCAAAAACTGTCAACGGTCTGTTGGCCGTTGTCTATTGTTCCCTGTTTTCTTTGCTTCTACAGGGGACAACAGGCAGCGGATATCTAAACCTACTAACCTAAAATCAAGTCAAGGAGGGCCTGGTATTCCCTCAGGTCTTCAAAACAATGATCCGGGTTACAGGCTAACAGCTCATCCCGGGAGATAGAGCCCGTTGCCACCGCTATACAGACCCCTTCCAGAGCCCTTCCACAATCAATATCCCGGGGAGTGTCTCCGATGACAAAAATGTCTCGGCCTTTGAAGGTTTGTCCGTAGAGTTTTTCTGCTTTTTCCACGGCTATTCGGGTAAGATTTCTCCGGATCTCGGAATCATCTCCAAAACCACCCACCGGGAAAAAGCGGTTTAAATTATGAACCTGAAGCTTGATCCGGGCCCCCCGTTCAACATTCCCGGTGGCCAGTCCTAAAAATACCCCACGTACCGTGGATAAGGCTTCCAAAAGTTCCAGGATTCCGGGCTTAACATGGGCCGTATGAACCTTCCGAACTTCTTCTTCCAAACACTCTAAATACTTCTGCAGAATGCGGGGATATTCCTGCTTAAAGTCGCGGGGAATCGGTGAGTTCTTCTCCAGGGCTTCCCGGAAGATCCGGGGATCCGTATTACCGTTGGGGTCTACCCCTTCCATGGCATTTTCAATTCCATATAACTGTTGAAAGGCCCGAACAATGGATCTGGCACCGGCACCTCCAGATCCAATAAGGGTTCCGTCAATATCAAAAAGAACAAGCCTGCTCATGGTCGCCTATCTCTCCTGATGAGGGTTGATTTTTCTTGACATGGTTCGATTACCTAGAATATTTTAGGCAAAGCTCAAAATTTGCGCAACTTAATTTTAGCTTAAAAACAGGAGGAAAACACCATGGCAGCCAAGTGGACTTTTCTGGTTTTCATAGCAGGGGACAATGACCTGGAAGGATCGGGTTACCATGATATCGATGAAATGAAAATGTTTGGATCGAACACTCAGGTTAAAGTCCTGGTCCAATTCGATAACTTAAAAGAGCAGACCGTCAAGAGATATCTCATTGAAAAGAATAATGCCCGATGTGTTCAAGTCCTCTCGGAAACAAATACCGGAGATCCCGCTGTACTGCAGGATTTTATAACCTGGGCCATGCAAAAGTATCCGGCAGAGCATTATCTGGTAGATGTCTGGAATCATGGCGGAGGTTGGGAAGATCTTCCCGAAGGATTTGATTATGACTCTCTTCGGGGAACGCCCGTAGATCACCGAAGAAAAGTACGAAAATCGATCTTTTTAAGTACGGTTAAAAAAGTGACCACAGACCCACAACATAAACGATATATTGCCGTGGATGTTACGGCACGGGATTATTTGGATAATCTGGAGCTTAAAAAGGCCCTTACTGTTCCGAATCGCAAAATAGATGTCGTAGGGTTCAATGCCTGCTTGATGAATATGCTGGAAGTGGCCTATGAAATCAAGGATTGTGTCAATTTTATTGTAGGCTCTGAGGAAACAGAGCCGGGAGCAGGTTGGGCCTATAACAAAATCTTTGAAACTTTATTTACCGATCCCAATATTTCTCCCCCAGATCTGGCCCGGGCTATTGTCCAGTGTTATGCAGAAAGCTATCCCAACAACCGAAATGTAACCCAATCCGCCCTGGACATCAGCAAAATTAAGCAGGTGGTAGCTGCCGTAGACGAATTGGGAAAGGCTCTGACTCCAGAGATTCCGGCCATTTGCGATCTTCTCTCTACAATTCGAAATCAAGTTCAGTACTTTACCAACGATAACTACGTAGATCTGTACGATTTAGCAAGTCTCATCATGGGCTCTGTGGAGAAAGCGTCTATTAAAAGTGCCGCCGAGAAGGTTAGGCGGGTTATCTCCAATGACGCCGGGAATGGATTTGTCCTTCACAATTTCAGAAGTAGCGATCTCCCTTATGCCTATGGCGTATCCATCTACTTTCCACGAAATAAGAAGACTTTTGCGCCCAATTATGACAGGCTGGATTTTACCCGAGATTATCCCCGTTGGTATAACTTTCTGACTGCTTATACCAACTACTCTCCGGTACGGGGAAGACGCTAAAGAATCCCTAAGGGTAGGGATAAGGGTCCGTGTAAAATCCAGGATTCCTTACCGTTTCTCCTATTCCTTCCAGGGTTACAAGGGATAAGGTTATACCGGTAATGGAAAGGATAGGGGTACTATTTTCCTTTTAGAGCTTCCAACTCCTGAGGCCCCTTTCTGTCCCACCTCTTTTTTAAGCTTATCAATTTGAAATTATAGATGACCTATCCGATATTTTTTCTTATTTTTCTTTATGGATCTTGACAGGAGATAAAAGGAGTCTTTATTTAAATAAATCTAGAAATATTTAAATAATATGAACCCCATAACCGAAGATCGAATTATAAAGATCGCCGGGATGTTTAAGGCACTTGGCGATCCAACACGATTGAGAATCTTTGAGTTCCTACGTCGTTGCCCCCCTTCGTCTCTTTTAGCCATAGATGAGAAGGGGGATGTAAGGCCCCTGGAGGGACCAACGGCCGGAGAGGTTTGCTGCCAGATTACCGGAGCAAATCAAATTACCTCCAGGATTTCCTTTCATCTAAAGGAACTTCGCCAGGCGGGTTTAATTACCATGAAGCGACGCGGTAAAAACATGATTTGTCGGATTAATCAGGAAGCCGTTGCTTTACTTGCCCGCTATTTGGAGGAACAAGAAAAAGGAGGTAGAAACCATGAATGCGGTTAACAACCGGAAAGATGAGGTAAGAGAGTATATCCGGGAGAAGTATGCGACCCTTGCCCGGCAGATAGTACAGGGCAGTTCGGGTTGCTGCGGATCAGGAACCAGGGAAGATGATCCTATTACCCGTGATCTGTATACAGTTAATGAAGCGGCAGGGCTTCCTGAAGAGGCGGTTTTAGCTTCTCTGGGGTGTGGAAACCCGACGGCTCTTATTGAACTTAAACCCGGTGAAACGGTGTTGGATCTGGGTTCGGGAGGTGGTATAGATGTACTTCTCTCAGCCCGACGCGTCGGTCCGACCGGTAAAGCTTACGGCCTGGATATGACCGACGAGATGCTGGCACTTGCCCGAGAGAACCAGAAAAAGGCAGGTGTTGAAAACGTAGAGTTTCTCAAAGGTACGATCGAGAATATCCCTTTGCCGGATAATTCCATCGACGTCATCATTTCCAACTGTGTTATTAACCTCTCACCGGATAAAGACCAGGTGTTCAGAGAGGCTTTTCGAGTATTACGACCGGGAGGTCGATTGGCAGTATCCGATGTGGTGTTTCGTAAACCGGTATCCGAGGCTCTTCGAAGAAACCTCGAGCTTTGGGCCGGTTGTGTGGCCGGTGCGCTTTCTGAAGAAGAATATCGGATGAAGCTTACCGCTGCAGGTTTTATGGATATAACGGTTACTCCAACCCGGATCTATACCCAAGAGGATGTTACAGAGATCGTTTCTTCCTGTTGCAGTGGAAGTGTGGAGGCAGAACTCGAGGGAGTTCTTATGAGTGCTTTTATACGGGCTTCTAAACCGGTCACCGGGGCAAGAAGATGAAAACCATCCTTTTTGTATGTGTACACAACGCCGGTCGATCGCAGATGGCCGAAGCATTTTTCAATTACTTTGCCAAAGCGCGGGGGCTTAAAATCCGTGCGCTTTCTGCAGGGACCATGGCAGGAAAGGAGATTAACCCCATAATCAAGCAGGTTATGACGGAAATAGGTATTTCCTTGGAAGGACAGAGACCCCGGCAGCTTACGCCTCAGATGGTTACAGGTGCTGCAAGGATGATTACCATGGGTTGTGGGGTAGATGCAAGTGTCTGCCCGGCGGGCATTTACCTCACGGAGGATTGGGGTTTAGAGGACCCGGCCGGTCAGCCCATAGAAAAAGTTCGGGAGATACGTGATCAAATCCGCACACGGGTAGAGGCGCTTCTAGACGAGGTAAAAGACGAGGATTGTTAAACTGTAGGGGCGGAAGGCCTTCCGCCCGTTTATCATGGAGCGGGATATACGTCGAGGCGGATCGACTCAGCGTTTGCCGGACCCAGGGTCACCTTCTTGTCAGGTAATAGCCGATTGGCATCGGCCAGAAAGGCAACTACCGCCCAATACTCCTCCTCTTTGAGACTTCCCGGTGCATCAAAGGGCATGGCTTTGCTCACATAAGTGAACAGACCTGCAGCCGTTTTATAGCCTCCCAGGGGATGTGGTGTGCGAACAAGTGCGGGTGCAATCCGAGTGCCCTGACCCTGTGGACCGTGACAGCGTGCGCACTTCTCCTTGAATAGCTCTCTACCTTTGGCAAGTTGTGCTGATTCCACAACCGAACCGGGTGATGGAGTATTCTGTGTTAAAGGAGATTGTGTGGCCAGGACCACTCCCCCGAAGATCAGATATAAACCCCACACAACGGCGACTTTCATTGTTATTGTAAATCCATGGCCCATGATCTAAATATAAAAGAACCTGGAGAGGAAGAAGGTCCTTTGTAATCGAGACCTTCTTCCATAGGCTAGTCCTACGACGTCACATTCACCTCAAACTTCGGTACGGCATTACAGTTGATACCCAGTTCATTGAAGGGCACGGTATCCGGCTGGACTTCACCCCGTTTATCTGTAGCTCTGGTTGCTAAGATATGGGTGCCACGGGTCGCTTCCCACGGAAACTCAAAGCGTACCCAGCGGTATTTAAGTCCAAGGGGGTCTTTAATAGGAGCCTCTTTCCACGTTTTACCTCCATCAAGGCTGTATTCCACTTTTTGAATACCGTGGGGTGAATAGGCATAGCCCAACATGGTATACTTGCCTGCAGGCATGGTATAGGGTTCCCCCTGTTTGAGTGGATAGCCTTCTGGTGGTTCTGAGTTTTTCATGGTATAGGGGATAGTCAGGTGGCTCTTGACCTTGAGCCAGGTACCCGTCTGACCACGAATGTCTTGAGCAGTAACACCACGGAATTCATCAGTGGGACCGGGCTTTTCAGGAGGGTAATCAGGTCCTATATAAGCTTCTTCTTTGGTGTGCATGCGGGTCCAGAAACCTTTGGTTGAAGAGATAATGATTTCTGTCAACCACTTGACACTAGCCGCACCACCCCAGCCGGGCACCACCGCCCGTACGGGTCCTCCATGGTCTGGGGGTAAATCTATGCCGTTCATGCCAAAGGCGAGCCCAATCTCCTCCGGACGACTAAAAATCTCTGACATCGGCATGGGACGCCCCGTATCAGGACCATCTACTCCACTCCAAAAGAGTAAGTTTTTCGCATCTGTCTTGACCCTGGCACGGTCTAGAATTTCAGCCATGGGAACATAGGTCCATTCCACCTGACCAACATCTGAGAATCCCCAGTTGCCACCCCTGACTTCATGACCCAGTTGCTCCCAATTAAGGGTACGACCATTACCGAAGCATTCATGTACACGAATCTCTGAACGACTTGGTAGCTTGAGAAGTTCATCGTAGGTCAGCGTCAGTGGTTTTTCCACTGCATCGCCATGGATTTTGAGTGTCCACTTTGCCTTGTCAAGGAGCGGTGTTTTGTAACGGTTACGAATAAAAACCCGTTCCCACGGTGTGATATACGTTTTGACATCCCACCACCTGGTACCTGCTTCAACCGCAAAGGGATAAATATGATAGGACTTTGTGGGTTTGGCAAAGTTCTCCTCTGGACCTGCTGCATAAACCGGAGACAATCCCAACAACGATTTGCTGGATAACCTTATAGCGGTTAGGACCGCACTCGTCCCACCCAGGCTCAGCAAATGCAGAAACCACCTCCGGCTTATTCCAGCCTTTTCGGCAGCTTGCCATAAGGCTTCTTTATGCCGTGGTTGATATAACATGTTACAGAGGGCTGGTTACCACTTTAGCCATCGGCTCTTATGGCTGAATTTGCAACCAGCTCCTTTTGCCAGAAAAGGTGGTGATAAATGCTTGAAACTTGATAACGAGATATGATATTGAGATCTTTAGAGCCCTATTCAATCCTTTTTACACCTTACCTTTCTCCGCTCCCTCTTCCACTCCCTCATTTTAAAGGATACGATTTTCACCTCAAGAGTCTCCCATGGAGGAAATAGATTGTCAACCAATTTCTTTCATTATTTTTAAAATTATTTAAATATAGAAATATCAAAAGTGACGTCCTTGTAGGGGTGCACGGCCGTGCACCCCTACTTCTGCCGAGATGGAAACGGATCAGAACAAATACCATTCCCACATTGAAACATCGCCCAAACGGTAAGGTCCACGCCCCTCTTACCCTGCTTAAGGGGAGCTACAAGATTATCTTCTTGTAATCAGGCAATAATTTAATGAAAGCGTAGGAAGGATCGTATATAAGAAGCAGAAACCACACGTCGGGATTGGATGATCCTCCGTTTTTCCCAGGTTTCAGGAAGAAGAGGTAGCAAATCCGGTAGGATCCGAAGTAATTTAGGTTGGATTAAACCCACATAGATCCAGATAAACGGGTCGAAGAGAAAAAGGGAGGGAAAAATCAGAAAAAAGTCCTTAACTCCCAGGTTCTTGAGGAGGGTCAGATATCTGTTCTTGAGAATGTGTCTTTGAAGGGAGGAAGGTTTATTAAAAAAGCTGAATTGGGGAAGAAGGCTCTTGATCCGGGGGTTTTTATCTGCTACTTTGGGCGAGGGGTAATGGGTAACAGGTAATTGACCGCTGAGGCCACCACCCCGGTAGTGAAAGGCAAGGGCCCGGGGCGTATAATAACATTTCCAGCCGAACAACTGGGCCCGCCAACCTAAATCCAGATCCTCATAATAGGTGAAGAAAGAACCATCAAAATACTCGCCTTTAATTTTAATATCTTCCAGCATCGCCCGGCGGTAGAAAGCCGCGGCGCCGCAAGTGGAAAAACAGTACCCGGGCGTATCAAATTGTCCGATATCCTTCTCTCCATAACCTCGCTCCAGGGGAGTCAGGTTCCATCGGAGGAATTGACCGGTGGTATCCAGGGTAGTTTGATCAAACCGGAGAAGTTTTCCCGACACCATCCCGATCCGAGGATCCCGTTCAATCGCGCTGACCAGGTTTTTAATAAAATCAGGAGTCAGAATGGTATCGGGGTTCAAAATCAAAACATAACTCCCGGAAGAGGAATTGATTCCTTGATTGCATCCCTGACAATACCCTCTGTTTTCGGGGTTCTCTATAAGTCGAAGTTGGGGATAACCTTCTCGAATTATCTGAACCGAATGGTCCTCCGAAGCATTGTCAATAATCAAGATGTCGAGATCTGTATAGGATTGGATCAAGATCGAATCCAGACAGTTCTTCAAAAATCTTGCTCCATTCCAATTTACAACGACTACCGAAACCCGCATAAGAAAGGTCTAAAATGCTTTTTAGGTAGAGGGGTGCACGGCCGTGCACCCCTACTTGAGACTCTGATAAACCTGAAGGGTTTCCTGGGCCGTTTTCTTCCAGGAGAATTGTTGGACCCTTTCTCGTCCCCTTTGAACCAGCTCTTTTCTGAGTACCCCATTGGTAAGACCTTCAAAAAGAGCTTCGGCTATTTCCCCGGGGTTATAGGGGTTTATCAAAATGGCAGCATCCCCAACTATTTCAGGTAAAGAAGATATATTAGAGGTAACAACCGGAGTTCCGCAAGCCATAGCTTCTAACGGCGGTAAACCAAAACCTTCATACAGGGAGGGATATACAAAAAGATCGGCTAAATTGTAAAGAAGGCATAAAACTTCCTGGGAGACAGGTTCAGATAAAAAAGAAATCCTGGGTTCAAGACCTAGTTCTTTTACCAGGGAAGGTAAATCGGGATAAGGAGATAAAGGCCGTCCGACCAGGAGAAGATAGGCTTCGGTTTTTTTCTCCGTAATGATTTGATGAAACGCCCGGATAAGCCGAACTAAATTTTTTCGTAGGGTAAGGGATCCCACATAGAGGATCAAAGGACGGCGAAGGTTGTACTTATCCTGGATTTGAGCCAGCTTATCCGGGTTATCGAGGGGTTGGAAATCTTTGGAGACCCCGTAATAGGTGACAACCACCCTTTGTTCTGGAACTTTGTAATAACGAAGGATATCTTCTTTCGAGGCATAAGAGCAGGTCAGGATACATTCGGCCGTTTTTACGGCCCAATAAGAAAAAGGCCGAAAGGTCAACCATCCTTTCCAATCAAACCACTCCGGATGGATTTTATAGGTAATATCATGGATACTGACCACCCATTTGCCTGATTTCAGCAGAGGAACCGTATAAAAAGGAAAGTGGAATATATCAACCGGATGGAACCTTAATTCCAAGGGGAGTCGGAGGTTGTTCCAGGTCGTCAGGTTCTGCCCTAAGGGCAGACGCAGCGTTCGGATCGTGAAGTTCGGTTTTTTCAAGAAATCAAGTAAGGGCGCACGGCCGTGCCCCCTTACCAGGGGCTGTTCGTCAAAAAAAAGGACGTACTGATTGTCAGGATCCAGGACACTTAAGCCTTCCAATAAATTTTTCAGATAGGTTCCTACGCCCCCAGACGGTTTGAATAAGGTTCTGGCATCGATCCCGATTTTCATTTTAAATGTTGATAAACTTCAAGGGTTTGTCTGGCGATGGTATGCCAGGAAAAGGATGCAGCCCGTTTTAAACCTTTTTCTTTCAGAGTTTTTTGCAAATCCGGGTTTGTCAAAACCCTGATAATAGCCTCTGTGATGGAGGTTACCGAGTAGGGATTTACCGATACCGCCGCATCTCCGACCACTTCGGGGAGGGAAGTATCGTTGGAAGTAATTACCGGTAATCCACAGGCCATAGCCTCCAAAGCCGGCAAGCCAAATCCTTCATAAAGGGAAGGAAACAAGCAGAGTTTTGCACCATTGTAGAGATAACTGAGATCTTCAGGGGAAGCATAACCGGTTAGGATAACCTGCTTATCCAGTCCCTTTTCTGAAATATACCGTCTAATCCGTTGAGATTCCGGACTTAAATTCCCAACCAGGGCCAGTTGATAATTTCCGGGAAGTACCTGAAGAGCTCGTTGAAAGGCAAGAATAGTTAACAGTACGTTCTTCCGAGGTTCGAATCCACAGGGAAAAATAAGATAATCCCCCTCGAGGTGGTACTTCTTTTTCATGGCTTCCACCTGATCTGCCGGCAGAGAGGGTTGAAAAATCTCCCGGACTCCTCCCAGGATCACCTCTATCTTCTCCTCGGGAAGCCCTAGAATTCGTATCAAATCGTTCTTGACACTTTCCGAGATGGCTATGACTTTCTCGGCCCATCGCGTTGAGTGAAACTTTAACAGATACACCAGATGATGGGGCAATTTTCGGAGGGTCTTGTATTCCTGAAAAATCAAAGGGATCAGATCGTAAATCGTAATCACCCGCTTACATGGAGAAAACCTGGGAATTGCAAACTCCATGGCATGGAAGATATCTATTCGATAGGCTTTTAAAACAGGATACCACAGGAACTGATCGGTTAGGGAAGTGAGTCGGGTTGGACGTTTTAGCCAGATAACCTTGGATTGTAAATCCTCTCGTAAGCCTCTGATTTTTTTATAAGCTGAGGCAAAGAAAAAATACTCATTTTCTGAATCTACTTCAACCAGATGGTTCACCACATTGGAGGTAAACGTTCCTATTCCACGAAATTGACTTTCTGTTTGAAGGGATCGAATATCAATACCGATACGCATAGATCTCCTCCACTGGATTTATAAAAATGAACTTCTCAGTAATTGATGTAAACATTTCCAGAACAAACGGCGTCGCGGAGTACCTTCCGGATGTATGAGGAATGCAAGGAAAAGATATTTCATGGCTTCCCGGGTCTTCCCCACCTGACCTGCCTGATAAGCTTGTTTAAGAAAACGGACCGACCGACACCACCGGCGTCCGGTTCCTGTCAACTGATTCTCATAACGCTCGGCGATTTCATCGAATTCATTTCCAAACCTGTGCCCTTCGGCTACAGACTTACTACCGACATGATAGCGGTAAGCAGCAACAGGTATGGTCAGATGTTCACAGCGATATCCCGCCAGGAGCAAACGGACATACAATTCGTGGTCAAAGCTATAGCGCAGGCGCTCCTGAAACCCAGCGTTCAGCAATTCTCGCCTCCAGAACATTCCGGGTTGTGGCGCATTGTAGGCACACATCAGGCAATGGGCTACAGACTGCGGAACTCTGGCTTGAATCAGTTCGGTCCGACATCCCTCATTCCCGAAAAAGAGTGTATCACCACACAACCATTTACAATCTGCATGTTCACAAAAATATTCGGCTACAGCCATCAAAGCACCGGGTAGATAAAGATCATCACTGTTGAGGAAGGCTACAATTTCCCCGGTCACCTGCCTCAGACCCTTATTGAGGGCATGGGCCTGTCCCCGATCGGGTTCGCTAACCCAATAGGCCAGATGGGACTCGTAACGCTTAATAATCTCTACACTTCCATCTGTACTTCCTCCATCAATAATAATGTACTCTAAGTGAGGATAGCGCTGATTAAGCACCGAACAGATGGTTTCTTCCAGAAATGGGGCCTGATTAAAGGAAGGGGTGATAATGGAAATTTTAGGGAATCTTCTTAAAAGGTCTGGATGAAGGTAAGTTGCAGTTTGCATGGCACCAGTACGGGCGCACGGCCGTGCGCCCGTACGTAACAAAAATTTTTTAATTAATTCCAATTTATCTATAAAACATGTCCGTTGATGACCAGGATATATCTTTGTGTCAAAAAACCCTTTCCAATCTGGAACATTCTCCTCAATTTTCTTACCCTCTGGGGTAATCGGGATTTCACTGTTTGACCTCTTACATTGGATTGAAGGGAAGCTTTTGGTGAAAGAAAGGGAACTTGTTGGGCTTTTGTGAAAAGAGTATAGATATAAGGTGCATAAATACTTTGCCGTATAACTTTAGAGGGTTTCAAATTGTAATCTGCAAAGTTAGGATCATAGAGCCAGCCGGTGATCTGTTTAAAGCCATGGAAATGGAAAAAAATGAGGGGCTGGTCATCCACCCAAATCTCATTTTTATATTCTTGAATTTGATAGTTAGCCAGATTCCAGGGAGCCAGATTAACCCCTTTGTGCTGTAAAACCACGACGTTTTGGAAGCGATCAGGCCAGGTATCCAGATATTTTTGGTCTGCATAGCGACCCTCTTCGCAGCGATCATAACACCACTCAATGCAACGTTCACGCCACCAATAAAGGCAGGTAAAGGCATGACTATCACGCTTGAAGGAAAGCCAGCCTACGTTGTAAATTCCGTACCGCTCTCGGTCGCGAAGATAGGGTGGAAACCGATGTTCAACAATGGCAATGGAGTGGTTGCCGATTTCTTGATAAATAGGGGCTAAATCAGAGAAAAAGAAAAGATCTGCATCCAGATAGGTAATATGATCTACTTCAGGAAAGTTCCTTAGTACAAACAAAAGGAGGGAAGGGGTACAGGTGAAATAGTATTCCATGAGAGAACGGTTCTGCCTGGCCTTAAGAAGTTCTTCATCTCCTTTCTCGAATTCTTCGAGGGAAATTAAATGGACATCTGGCAAGTTCAGTTGGGAAAGAATCCTCTGGCACTCAGCATCCAGACATAGCACCCACAACCGAAACGAAGGGCAATAACGCTTAAGCGAGTGATAAAGGGCCAGTCCCCGTAATAAATAATGATGATCAAAATAGGTACAGAAATAGTACATCAAACTAAAAAGACAATCATTCTTTAAACAAGATCAGAAGTTTACTTATCGAACCTCAGATCCTGATATAGAACACTGTTTAAACCTCCTCTCCCGCAGCGTGGGAGAGGGACTTGGGGTGAGGGCCGCTTAAACATTAATCACAATTAAAGTTACAGTGTAATATTTTCTCCTTGAATCAATCTTGCTTAAAAACAAGTTCGGGCTTTCGCGCTATCAGCACGTTATCTAACGTATCCCCTCGCTTGCCCAATAGCTTATCTAATATAAATCCAGTCAGTAGCACTGGTGAAAGCAGGATCGATAAGGCCAGAATCACCCACGGCGGTCGATGGATAACATAGGTATGAATAATTGTATCTACCATGCGTTGTGCCAGGGTTGCCCAAAGCCCACATGTGGGAATCACCTTAATGACTTCCAATCCATTCTTTTCGGCAAGATAACGCAGTCCATAATGGGTATACCGGTAGAAATCATAAGGTTCTAGATGAAGGCCCCAGGTTTGAGGAGTAGTTAAGAGGAGATAACCTCCGGGTTTAAGCACCTGAACTGCTTCTGCCATTACCACAGAAGGTTCTGGTACATGTTCCAGAACTTCGTTACACAGGACCGTATCAAAGACTTGACTCCGAAAGGGTAATCTCATGGCATCACCTATGACATCTACTTTACCACCGGATGGAATATCCAGACCAATATATCGGTCCACAAATTGAAACAGATCCCGATAAGGCTTTCCTCCACAGCCAATATCCAATAGTGATCCTCGGGCGTAGTGAGAGTGCTCCTGGATTGCCTGCCGCAATAACCGACGGGCAAGATGCAAGGGATCTGTCCATGCCAGTAACCAGGGACCTCCAGGAATATGAAGTAAAACACCCTTGCTCGTGAGGTATATCAGCCTTAAGCACCGTAGAACCCAATTCACTTCAACCAACCTCACAGATATAGGTATAGGTCTTACTTGTCTCTTGAAGTACTTCTTCCAGGTTGTAGGGGAGACTGGATAGCACGTGACGAAGAATTAATCCATTTTGCCTTATCAAATCCTGTAACTCCTCCTCGTTAAAAATCACTTCTATCACGGGTTGTCCGTAGGCAGATTTACGTAACAGAGTTGTGGATCTCTTCTGCAGGACAGGTACCGTATGAAAAATACACCATTTTCGGGTGACCCGACGACTTTCACGGATGGCTTCCCGGTAGCCTAACACATGCATCAATACCGTACCCGATAACAAAATATCGCAGGCTTCATCCCTCAGAGGAAGGGCTGTGGCATCCCCGACGACAAATTGAACCTCAGGATAAGATCGTTTCCCTAAATCGGTCATGGCAAAGGAATAATCCAGACCGATATAGCGGACAGGCCGCTTCAGGAGATGGGTTAAAACCTCAAAATTCCAGCCACTTCCACATCCTACCTCAATAATCAAGGGGTTTTTTAAGGCGGTCATCTGCACAGCCTTAGCTACCGCGACAAAATCCTCCCGTGGATTCCCTTCATACATTTGTCGGAGTAAAGGGTCAAAGGCTGCATGCTGCCTTTCGGCAACAGCCCGATCTTGCCATCCGTATAGGAGTTCCGGTGGAACTTCCTCCTTTATCACTTCAAGGTTAGAGGACACCGGTAGATTCTGTCCCGTGTTTCCGTTCTTCCGAAGCCACTCCCCTAATACTCGTCGTAAACGGAAAGGTAATATCCTGCGTGCAACGGCCTTTAGCTTCAAAGAGGTCGAAGTGAAAACCATCTGAAAATTTCGTTGTTGGACAGGTAATACCAATTCCCCATAAAGATTAGGCCTTACCCCCCTCTCCGGACGTGGGGACGGAGGGACTATGTTTCCCTATCGAATTGGTATAACATGCCAAAATCGAGACCTTTCCACCCGTTATTAATTAAAGATATTTACGAACCATATCCACAAACTCCTGCATGCGGTGGGAATAGGTATGTTCTTGTAAGACCCGTTTTTGACCGGCACAGGCAATGGATTTACGTTCTTCATCGTGTTCCAGGTAATATTGAATGAGTTCGGCACATTCTTCGGGAGTTCGATAGCTTACGATTTCTTTACCCGGTTCAAACATCTCGTGCAAATTTTCTTTCCAATCGGTCACGAGTAAAGTTCCAACCCCGGTTGCTTCGAAAAGGCGCATATTGTTGGCATAGGGACCCGCTATATTAATGTGGTGATTCAGGGTTATTTTGGAGTTGGAAAGGATTTGATACATTTCGATACCCCAGGCTTCGCCCCGGTAACACCGACGAATAGAGGAAGTCTCCGACAGACTCTGAATTCCCTGTCCCCATATCTCCATATCCTGACGTGCACATAGCTGTTCGAGGAGCTGAACCCGGGCTTTATGATGCGAGGATAGACTCCCTACAAAGGAGATGGAAATTTTACTCTCCCTCTGTTCCAATCGCTCTAATATTTTCGGCTCAAAGGCAAACCTATGTAATTCGGCAGGAACCCCTCTCCGTCGGAAATCCTCAACAAAATTAGGCAGGGACGAAAGGATCAAATCATAGCAACGAAAGTCCTGGTTAGGGGGTAAGGGAGAAGCAATTTGCCCTACCAGCAAGCGGGTGTAAGGTTTCATCTCTTTTAAAAACAAACTGCTCATACTTTTCATATCCAGATTAAAAAGAACATCCGGTCGGTAGTGCTTGATTTGTGCAGCCAGGATTTTGTACTGCCGTTTATCCAGTGAACGAAGTACCGGGCGAAAGAGTGGCTTAAGGTGTCTCAAGGGCGTTCGGGCAGTAACATACCGAATTTGCCGTAAAGCGTTCCACCCCGGCTGTGCTATGGAAACCGCCTCGTCTGGTTGGACTGGTTGGATATTATATTGTTGAGCCCACGCTCTCTGCATGAATTCATTATTAACGTGGATGTCCCAGGCTTCATTGCCGAGTTTATGGAGATTGTCGGAATAAAAATCTGCAAGCCCAAATAAACTCTCGTTGCGGACCCGCATTTGTTCTTCATAGGGTTGACTCTCTAACCCCGGATGTTGAGAGTAAAGCCACTGTAAGAACTCGGTATAATCTGTGTTAAGGATAAGAAATTTCATACTTACGCTGCGCTGCAGGTTGCAGCTACTTATAGAAAGATAAAACTCTCTTCCAGAAGGGTTCCGGTAGCTTTAACCTGGAAAGGCCTATCAGGGTAGAATCGTCTTCACCTCTTCCAATCTTCTGGACAGAAAAGTTTAACCGCCTTAGATGAGTTATCTGTTCGTCGGTTGCCGTCAAAATGGTGTAGCGGGCATTTTTTTCAAACCATTTATCTGCCAGCTCGGGTAAATGTTGCTCATGCTCACGAAGGTCTGCAGATTCCCAACCCCGGTAAGTATTTAGCATCATCACCACGTCGAAGGGAATTTCTGGGCAGGTCCTAAAAAGGTGTTGTATAAAAACATTGAAAAGTTGAACCCCTTCCTGTTGAACTTTAGAGTGTGTGCTAAACTTGCCCTTATTACAATCAATTCCAAAACAGTGGGCTTCAGGGAATGCTTTCTTGATCTGCCAGAGTATAACGGCATCTCCACAGGCAATATCCAGAAGAGAAAAGCCGGGTTCCAGGAGATGGTGCTCAATAAGGGTATTCAGATAAGAAATAATCTGGCCGGATCTGGAACGTTTATGGGTCACTTCATAATCCGACACACCTACCCTCTGAACGATTCTATCCTGGATGCCATCTCCAATAGGGGTTCTCGGCCACAGATAATAATCTGCAACATCTTCTTTTGAAGAAATGTGTTCCAAGTCCTCTAAATATTTACTATGAAAGGATTTCATGGATTAACTCTCGAACTTTTGTGGGAGTTGCAAAGACCTCCTCGGAAACTTTGGGGATAATTTGACCTCCAAACCGAAAGACGTTTTGATTCCAAAAGTCTATGGGGGTCGTACCTAATTGATAAACGGTCGCAGGGGCAATGGCGGTTACATCTTTTCCCAGGAATGGGGGAACGTAGATATGACTCCCGAAATCCCTTTCTGTGAAAAACAAACAGTGTCTGGCAAAGTGGATCAGGCAGATCTGCTCTGTGAAGGAGCTACAGGAGTACTGAAAACAGTTGGGCAACTTCTTAAAAGCCGAATAACTATCCAGATATCGACCGGTATGAAAAGATAAAAGAACTACCTTAATTTCCCTGGCCAGGGCTTCAATAAGCCGTTCCTTGGGTACAACTTCCTGAGATCTAATTACAATCTCCCGGTTTCTTGTTTGGCAAAGTACAAAGGGTTCGGTTAAATCCCAACCCAGTTTCTCCTCAACAGAAGCCCGTACCCTCAAATCCGGTTCGATCTTTTGAAAAAGATTGTTATTGAGATCCAGCAGGTCGTAAATATTACCTTCCGCAATATCCACGCCATATCGCCTGCGATCGCAACCAAAGGTACAGCCGTTTAACCGGATTTTGTCGGAGCTGAAGATAAAGGTATAGGGTTCTCCGGATCGGTCAGATCCTTGCGGTGAAAATAAATTCCACCACCGAAATTTTGGATTTCTGGATTGTTTTACCCCTTCCAGATGTTGAAGAATAAAAGATTTAAGTTCTGCTTTGAGCCGGTGATCGAATCTGTGGCGCTGATAAAAGGTCAATTTTCTTTTTAAACCAGAGGTAAGGTCGTAGGGATGTAGAGCAAAATACCCACAAGCGACACTCCTCTGAAAAGACTTTACCTGGGAAATATCGATGTATTGAGAAGCCTTTTCATACAGGGGATAAAGATTTGCCCGGCTGCAGCAGATAATCTTATCAGAAGGCGAAAGGGTCCTGGAAAACTTTCGGATAACGCCTTGCCAGTTGAATAATTCGTAACCAAACTCACCCAGAAACGTAAAGATGTAAATCATGGGTTCGATAAATCCTTACCAAAGTCATAAATAGATTCAATGATTTTATTAACCTCTTCATCGGATAGAGATTGATGGATAGGCAGGCAAAGGGTTGAGCGGGCTGCTTCTTCGGCATGGGGCAAATGGGTTGTTACCCCATAAAATTTCACCCAGTGTAGAGGGTAGTAGCGGAAAGTGGTATAGATGCCTTTTTCTCTTAGATATTTAGCCAGTCGATCCCGGATCTTGGGTTGGGTCTGGATCCAATAGAAGTAGTAAGAAGATTCCACATAAGCCGGGATCTGAGGTGGCAGTTGCAGCCAGTCCAGTTTAGAGAGGGCCTGATTATAATATTCATGGATTTCTCTGCGACGATTAATAAAATCGGGGAGTTTTCTTAATTGTTCAACTCCAATGGCGGAAGCGATATCATTCATGATAGCCCGCCTTCCATAACAGGAAATCTCAAATTCCCACCACTTGGTGTCTACGCTGCTGGAAAGTCCACTCTGGGTTGTTAAACCCAGATAAAGGAGTTTTTCGGCCCGTTGGGCTACCTCCGGGGTTCTGCAGTAAAGCATGGCCCCGTCTCCGGTCACCAGGATTTTCATGGCATCAAAGGACCATACCCCTATGTCTCCAAAGGTTCCGCAGGCCCGGCCTTTATATCGAGAGGCAACACTACAGGCGCTGTCTTCGATAAGTGCAATTCCTTTGTCCCGCACGAGCTCACAAATTTCATCCATCTGACAGGGCACTCCTCCATAATGTAAAATGATGACAGCTTTGGTCCTGGGAGTGATTTTCTCCTCGATAAAATCGGCCGTCGTATTGAGAGTTCTTTTGTTAACATCACAAAAGGTAGGTTGAATACCCGCCGAAGCTACGGCATTGGCCGCACCTACGAAACTGATGGAAGGAAGAATAACCTCATCCCCCGGACCTATACCCAGTAATTCCATAGATAGGAACAGACCTTCCGTACAGCAACTGAGGCTTCGAACTAACTCCCGCTTCACACCTAAGTGAGAAGCAAATTTCTCCTCGAATTGATTAGTTATTTTTCCTTTACCTACCCAATTTGATTCGAAAACTTCTTTAACAGCTTTTAATTCTTCTTTACCTAAAGCAGGTTGAAAGACATGGATCATGTTGGAATCATCCTTAGAGATTGCAGGGTTTGATAAATTTCAACGGCTTCTCTATCCCCGGGAAGTTCACTATGGTTATAATGCTTGCGTGAAGAATCGAACAGAGCTCGGGCCTCTCCGGTGAGAGGAATCCCCAACTTTTTACAAAGTAAGGTTGTTTGCTCGATTACATCTCCGTTATAATCGAGAAGGTACACAGGTTTTTTACCTTCACAGGCATGATAAATATATAAGAGCGATCGATTAAAGCGTTTCCAGTATTGTAAAGCCTGTCGTCTTCTCCAAAGCCCTTTGATCCATCCCTGACCCAGATAAGACGCAACCACTTCCTGGGGAGCTCGAAACATGCCGATAACAATATCGAAATGGTCCAGCCAGATATCATGCAAAATGGTCGTCCTGGGATCTTTAAAAGCCCAATAGGAAAGGGGGCTATTCGCTTTTGCCTGGGAATCCATGTACTTTATAAAAAATCGGGCCAAGGTATGCCAGGAATCCGAAAGTTTGATCTCTCTGGCCGGAAGCCTTCCGTAGGGCAATCCGGGTTTCGCACCGAATTCTTGTATCAAAACCGAATCGTTCACGAGTCGAGCCAGTTCATGTTCGTAGGCCCAATTCACGTCATCCAGGAATACTCCACACTTACCTAAGAATTCAGTGAGATAAGTCGTTCCACTACGACCCATCCCCACAATCATCACCCGTTGCATAGTAAACTCTTCCTATTTAGCAAGCTTTTATAAAGCGTAATACTCTCAGTCCAAGAGGATGAGGATAATCGTACAAACAAGCATCTAATCGCAGTTCAGGTATTTCGTTTACAATCCCTTCAAAGAACTCTAAGGTATGATGCCAGTACTCACGGTCCGGGAATGTTACAATAGCCCCCTGGAGAGAACCATTACGCGGATGGATAATAGGTTCTAAAAAATTCGGGCCATGTGGATTCAGAAAGATCGTCGCATACAACCGACCTCCGGATCCCATGACTTTTGTCAGATCATGAAAACAACGCCGAATAGCTTCAGGCGGGATATGATCAAACAAAGCATGAATCCAAATGTAATCAAAGGAGGTTTTAAGAATTTCCTTTAAAGGGACCGGTTCCTTACCCAATTCAACAGTATAAATCTGTGGTTTCTTTTCTAAAAGATGCAAAGGTTTTAAAACCCGTTCGATCCCGGCCTTAATAAGGGTTGAATCTTTATCTAGGGCAAAGTAATGACCTTCCATCAAATATTTGATAAAGAAATGACCCCCTCGAAAGGACCCACAGGCAACATCCAGCAAATAGTGATGGGGTTTAAGCCCTTCTTTTATCAGGAACTCAAATTGATTCCGTCCAACGTCCTCCCAGTGTCCTCCTACTGCAGCCTTATAATCTAGGCCAGAGCCTGAGGGATTCAATAGCCTCTGAAGTAGACGTTTGATTAAATTCACAGGGGTTTTCCTCTCCTCAAGGGATTTCATTATTTTCCATAGGGAAGTAATGCCATGTTTGATCCAGTAAAAAGGGACCTTGACTGCTTGAAGGCATAACTCCCGTACCGTAAAAATCTGCTTCATGAACTTCTATACTCAACGCATCTTTAATCTGGTCGGAGATTTCCCCATTGATGTCTATATAAAGGGAGAGGTAATATATGCCGGGACGAAGCAGTAATCTGGGCAGGTTGCACATCACTACCGTACCGTTTGTGATACTTCCCATATGGGCCTGGGCATTGGGATCGAATCTATTCAGCAGGGTAATCAACCTATCTCCATAAGGGCCGTTAATGCCGATGCCGATTTTTACGTTTGAAGAATGGAAAGCTGTAACGGCTTCAAGTTCCATTTTTATGGATGCTGCACACCCTGAGTACAGCCAGGATTCTCCATTTTGATTGAAAACGGCAACTTCTTTAAAGCGAATTAAACCGGTACCTGTCCTTGCTGCAAAGATTTTCGTACCCCCTGCTGTCCCTTGTGCAGCTGCCATCTGATATTTACTGATGACGTCTTCCACAGGACCTATACAGGTTACGCGCCCCTTCTCCAGAAGGATGCCCCGTTTACAAAGCCGGGCTATAGCAGCCATATTGTGGCTTACAAACAATACGGTTCGTCCCTCTTTTGCCACATCGCCCATCTTCCCCAGGCATTTCTTCTGAAAAGCCATGTCCCCCACCGCAAGTACTTCATCTACAACCAGAATCTCAGGTTCCAGGTGAGCAGCAACGGCAAAGGCCAGGCGTACATACATTCCACTGGAGTAATACTTTACCGGGGTATCGATAAATTTCTCTATCTCCGCAAAGACTACAATCTCATCGAATTTACGGTCAATTTCTGCCTTTTTCATCCCCAAAATAGAACCATTCAGGTAAATATTTTCCCGTCCGGTCAGCTCGTTATGAAAACCGGTACCCACTTCCAGTAAAGACCCGACCCGGCCATAAATAATGGCACTGCCTTCTGTCGGTTCGGTAATGCGAGAAAGAATTTTCAACAAAGTACTTTTCCCGGCTCCATTTCGACCAATAATGCCTACCACTTCACCTCGCTCGATTTCAAAGGAGACTTCTTTAAGTGCCCAAATGAAACGGTTGGATCGAGAATCCTGAACGGAAGATGAGGGACGGGAGAGGGGGAAAACAGCCCGGAAAGGTGCATAGAGGGCATGGGCCAATACATCTCGCAGAGCCTTGTAGGGCTCCCGTGGACCGATTTGATACATTTTACCCAGATTTTCAGCCCGAATAGCCAGATTCATAGAAAAAGAATCTCTTGCCGGGATTACCCCTGCAAAATAAACTTTATTACTTCTTTTATCAGGATAGGAAAATTAACAGAGTACCATAAGATTAACAGAATAAAAAAACAAGTCAATAACCCTTTTATCTATTATAGCTGTATCAATTTCCCACGCTACGATTTTCATGCCTTGTGGCGACCCAACGGGTCATAGCCGTTTAGTAGAGGGAAAAAGAAACATCCTCTAACCCCCCCCCATGCGCCAGGATAAGCTGAAAAGCCCCGTCAGGGGCGAACAGTTAGTAGCCCCCGACCTGCGTCGGTGGATTCAGAAATTCAGAATTTTTTTCACATCCTGGTAAACAGGTTGCCCCTGACGGGGCTTAGAGGATCCTGTTATCCTGTTTCCCCTGGCTTACACCAGGGGCTACCCACAGGTTGCCCCGCCAGGGCTGACCTTCCCATGGCGTGCATGCCTCTGACCTCCCTGGAGGAGGAACTTCAGTAGCAGCAACCCCGTATCAGTCCCCTCTGGAGGGGGCTAAAGGGATGTTCAGACAGAAAAAAGTGACACCTACTACATTGTTACAGCTACTTATTTCTTTGGGATAATCTTACTGACCTTTTTGTTTAGAGCAAAATTAAGGCCAGCTCAAGGGAGTCGTTTTGAAACATGGGGAATTAAACTAAAAGCCCAGAAAGTCGAATAAAAATTAATCCAACCCTTCAAGTTCCTTTTACAAAACTTTTCTGGTAGGTGTCAAAATTTGTCACCCCCCCCTCCCCTTCCCTTTTAATAAATCCCTTGACTTGCTTCGTGAAAATAATGAAATTAACAAGGGTAGCCAGTTTCCATTCCCTGAGACCCTACCCTGAACATCGAAGAGTTGAAAAATCATTTTTAACCTCGGAATAAAAGAAGAGCCTGCTCACTTGAAAGAGAGTCCCCGATGGATGGATTCGCATGGGTAAGAAATAGCAGGGGAAAATTAAAAAACATGTTTAAATCGATTTCTGATGTACAGGAACGGTTTGAAGGTAAAGGTTATCTTTGTAACCGGCAGGTAGCCACGGTTATTTACTTAGCTAGCAGAATGAAAAAGCCTATTCTGGTGGAGGGTCCTCCAGGAGTTGGAAAAACAGAGTTGGGAAAAACGCTGGCAGAGGTTCTGGGTATAGAATTGATCCGGCTTCAATGTTATGAAGGATTGGATGAAGCTAAAGCCCTTTATGAATGGAAATATGCAAAACAGCTACTTTATACCCAGATTCTAAAGGATAAAATCGGGAGTATTCTCAATGAGAGTGTAACCCTTCAGGAGGCGGTAGATCGGATTTCAGAAGAGGAGGATGTTTTTTTTTCAGAGCGATTTTTAGAGCCCAGGCCTCTTCTTAAAGCGATTTTAGCCGATGAACCTACAGTCCTCCTGATCGATGAGGTGGACCGGTCAGATCCAGAATTTGAAGCTTTCCTGCTGGAAGTTTTAAGTGATTTTCAAGTCAGTATTCCAGAATTGGGTACCCTTCGGGCCAAACATATTCCTCTGGTGATCTTAACCAGTAATAATAGTAGAGAAATGACCGATGCCCTGAAACGTCGCTGCCTGCATCTTTATATCCATTTCCCGGAAAAGGAGGAAGAACTGCGGATGCTTCAGATGCGTATTCCCGATTTATCCGATACCTTAGCCCGGCAGATTGTAGAGGTTGTCTACAGGCTAAGGAAATTGGATCTAAAAAAATCTCCCAGTATCAGTGAGACTTTGGATTGGGCAAAATCTTTAATAGTTCTTAATGCCGATAAATTGGACCAGACTACCCTGGATAGTACCTTAAATCTTATTCTTAAATACGAGAGGGATATCGAAAAAGTACGGAATCATTTACCTCAAATCATCAAAGAGATTGGTTGATGGAAGAAAAAATTTTAGAATTTGTCCAGGCCCTTCGAAAATCCAATATTCGTGTAACCCCTTCAGAGGAGATAGATTGCCTTCACTCTCTGAGCCATATCCCTTTGGAAGAAAAAGAGATATTCCGCATGACCCTTCAGACGACCTTGATCAAGCGTGTTGCCGACATTCCCACCTTTCAAAACCTTTTCGATCTTCATTTTAACTTTGAAGATAAAAAAAATAGTACGGGCG
This sequence comes from Candidatus Limnocylindrales bacterium, assembly GCA_035559535.1. Taxonomy (NCBI): domain Bacteria; kingdom Bacillati; phylum Chloroflexota; class Candidatus Limnocylindria; order Candidatus Limnocylindrales; species Candidatus Limnocylindrales bacterium. The sequence goes on along the minus strand of DATMBG010000051.1, from coordinate 162,053 downwards.
TAAGGCCTTACGCCCCTACAGAAAAAAATTCCCTGATGGCCCCCCATAACCCCCTAGAAGAAAACCTCCTGGATTATAATACCCTTGCAGAAAAGATTGACCTGGCTTTAGAAGAAGCAAGTACTAACATAACGGCCTTATCCAGGCATATTCTGGGAGGTAACGGAGGGCAATTACATCGATGGATCAAAGCGAAAGGACAGGAAGTCGGGATTCAAAACATGAGTTATTTTCTCCAGGTGAATTACTATACCCAGAAAATTATGGAATCTTTTGACTGGAGGGAAATCGAAACAGATCTCAATCTTCTTTTAAAGATCCTGGCCCAAAAAGGTCTGGATGGTCGTAATCTCAACCAAACAAAAAAACTTCTCAATTATCGGGTGAATCTTCTCAAAAACACGATCCGACAGTATGTACGGCAGGAGTTCGAGAAAAAGGATTTTAGATTTAGGCAGAAATTGGCGGAAGAAGCTTTGATGGATAAAAACCTCTTACAGTATACCGAACGAGAGGTAGAGGCCATGAAAGGGATGGTTGCCCAACTGGCCCAACGGTTGAAGGAGCTTCAAGCCATTCGTCAGAAAAAAGCCCGAAGAAGCAGGCTTAATGTAAAAGGCATCTTTAGAAAAAATCTGAAATACGGAGGGATTCCCCTGGATTTATCCTTTAAAGAAAAGAAAAAACGTAAACCCCAGATTGTAACCCTCTGTGATGTTTCCAACTCGGTTCGAAATGCCTCGCGGTTTATGTTACAATTCCTTTATAGCCTTCAAGACCAGTTTTCCAGGGTTCGAAGTTTTATTTTCGTCGATGAAATTGCGGAAGTCACAGATCTTTTTAAAACTTACCCCCTGGAAGAGGCAATTACCCGGGCGATGACCCAAATGGGAATTGCCTACAATCATCTGAGTGATTTTGGAAGTGCCTTTTCAGCTTTCTGTGATAACTACCTGTCCGCCGTCACCAGTAAAACGACGGTTATTATCATGGGAGATGCTCGCAATAACCAATACCATCCCCGAGAAGGGGCTTTGAAGGAGATCAGAGCACAGGCTAAACGAATCATCTGGTTAAATCCGGAATCTAGTTGGAGTTGGAACTTTGGAGATAGCATCATGGGCCACTACGAACCCTATTGCGATAGTGTCGTCGAGTGCCGAAATATCAAACAACTTGCGGCAGTTATAGATACCCTGGTTCTGTAAAAACCCTATGAAAAACCTTTTTTTCGTTTTAGTCGTTTTATTTTTAGTTTCCTGCAGTCAGGGAGAGGGAGGACAGAATAAAAAACTTACTTTATCTGGAACCATTTATATCGACCCTTCCCTCGCTGCCAAAGTAGGTCGTAATGATCGTTTATTTATTATAGCCCGGCGACCGGAAGGAGGTCCTCCCCTGGCCGTTCAAAAAATAGTCAATCCAGAGTTTCCGCTTAAATATTGGCTCAGTCCGGAAGATGTCATGATACCGGGGGTTGAGTTTACAGGTGAAGTTACGGTGATCGCCCGAATTGATAAGGATGGTCAGGCCGGTCCTCCACAACCCGGTGATTTAGAAGGGAGTTGGAAGGGTAACCCGGTTAAAGTAGGCGATCAGAAAGTGGATATTCTTATCGACAAGCTTTACTAATACTTTTCCGTGTTGAGGTGGGATCTAACAAAGGGGCTATTCGGTTGAAGGTCGACCTTGTGGGAAGATGGTCCTTACCCTGGATACCGTATTTTTACAAGGGGTGGGTATAATTTTTACGGAAAATTTAAAATATCATCTTGACACCCTATAGAGTCCGGGTTATATTGCGATTGTAGTTGACAATATAAGTACCTGCCTAGTCGAAAGTATCCAAAATGTGGAGATTTTTAATCTCCCAAACATAAAGGTACATTGTAGACAAAGCAGCACCCAAAGTTTCTGGATCGTTTTTGATCGTTTCGTTTGTAAACCCTCAAAGACTTTCTAAGGGCTTTGAGGGTTTTTTCTTTTAAGAGAGGTGTGAAAAATGTTAAGTAAACTTTATGTAGGAAATTTATCTTATCAAACCAGTGAAGAAGATTTAAATCGACTTTTTGGACAGGCAGGAACCGTTGAATCTGTAAGAATTATTACCGATGCGACGTCAGGTCGTTCTAAAGGGTTTGGATTTGTTGAAATGGCCTCTGAAGAAGAGGCGCAAAATGCGATCAATATGTTTAACGGATACAGTTTTAAAGATCGAGAAATGGTGGTAGATAAAGCAAAACCAAAGCGCACCAACAATTATAAAAGTCGTGATTTTAAGGGAAGCGGCGCAGGAAAACGAGGAGGTTCCAAGCCCAAGAGAGTTCAGTACGAGGAAGATATGGAATAATTAAATTATTATTTGAAGTTTGTGAGGTGAGGCTGCTCAAGCATCTACAACGGACCCCGAGAAAAAGTTAAAAAATTATATAAAGGAGCCGGGAGTACTTTACCGGCTCCTTTGCCTTTTAATGATAGGAAAGTCTGTGGATCCCTGTCCTTGCGGGGTTTTTCCCCTCTTATTCTCTCTTTCTTCTTTCCTTTCCGGTTTTTATCTTATAAATACAGCTTGACAATTGGTAAAAAGTCTTTACTCTACTCACTGTTATGAGCGAGTTAGAAGCTCTCTTACAAGGACTTTTTGCCCTCATGGAGTGGCGCGTATTTCTGACTACCCTGGTCTTTTCTGTTTTAATGTACCGGGTTCCGATTTGGCGGAAGAAGGTACCACCCTATGCAAAGCCGGTGGTAAAACCTCCTCCTGTTAACTCACCTGCCCCTCTACCTTCGACTCCGAACCCCCAGCCTGTATCGGCTCCACCTTCCCAGATTCCCCCCTCTTCAGTTCCGAATCCTCAACCAGGACCTCCAAAACCTTTACCGGCCCCTTTGCAGGCCTCACCCTTACCCCCATCGGGATTTTCTCCCCCATCCCCTCCCCCACCCGGTTTATTCAAAAAGATGACCCTGGGGATCCTTTCCTTACTTAAAAACTTTCTTATAAACTTTCCCTTGTATAGCCTCTTGCTGTCTGTTTATCTTTTTTTTGTCATTCCTACTGTTATTAACCCTTCTGAGAGAACCACCTTCGAATTATCCGATAATTATCTTTTGACCTCTTTGGCGGGTGCAACCTTTGTGATGATGGTCGTCTATCTACTAGCTTTAATACCTAAACTGGGAAATTTCTTTGATGATCTTCATATCCTAACCTTTTTCGGCTCTGTGCCTATTATGATGGGGTTTTATACCCGGGATACCTTGCCGGATATCTTAAATAAATTCCCTTTGTTGTTCCTCTTTTACCCTATTTTTACAGCAATACTCTTAATATTTCTTAAAATAGGAACCTTCTTGCGGGAGAAGATAGCATGGACGGTTGGTAGATTTTTGTTCTTAGTTTTCAGGTTTGACGGGGTTCGTGCAGCAAATATACAGGCGAGTCTTTCTTCTGCCCTGGCCCCATTTTTCTTTGCAGGTCCTATTTTTGCCCTATTTATTTTTTTCTACCATACCCACTTCGCACCGGAAGTTAAATAGTCCAGGGAAACGGTCTCAAAAGTTCCAAACAGGGGTAGAAACACAAAACCGGGCAATCCCTGCTGTAGGGCGAAAGGACATTTCGCCCTACTTTAAAATGGGTCATTCTATAGAAATAACTTTTACCGCTCTCAGGCAGGAGTTAAAGCTTTACTACAGGCCCTTCTAATTTTATTTAAATCATCGGTAAAAATCAATCCTATTTGAGTGAGCGTTTGTTGTAAGGATTTACTTTTCACATCTGCCTGGACCCGAATGATATGGGGGAGAGAGTTTACAGTAGATTTAATAGCCTTTGCGACTTCCTCAATACTGGCAATCCATTTAGAGGGATATTCTTCCAAATCCTCAACGATAGGCACAATTACATAATCTACTTTCCCTTTTAAGCTTTCCATATAATCATAAACGATCTTGACGATCTTCTCTTTTCCCTGAGCCAGTTGCTCTTGCCTTTCTGTGACCAATTCTCCAAGCCCTTTAATGGAATCTTCAACTTTAACGCCCAATTCCTGGAAGAAAGTTTCTAAAGCCCGTTTAATCGTCTCACTGGAAGCGATGTCGGCAATGGCAATAACGCCTGTTTTCTTAATCGGCTCCTGTCCGACGAGTTCTTTAACTTCATTATAAAGATCCGTTTTCAACTTTTGAATGTAATCTTCATTGATCTTAAACCAATTCTTGAGAAGTCGGTGAGCGGTGAGACGTAAACCGGCCTCATAAAAATCTCCCCGAATCGCCCGTTTAAAAGCTGCTTTCAGAGAATAAAAATCTTTCATGGCCGTTAAAGTTTCAACTTGAAGCTCATAGGGGGTCATTCCTTTAGGAACATGGACCACATGGTGACCATCAAAGAGTGTCCAATCCTGGGTCAAAAACTTCCTGCCGCTGGCCTTAAATTGGATATAATCGTGAGATCCTGGAATGGGGGTAAGAATCATAAACTGGATGGTATCGATATCCCACTTTTCAACGAACCTTCGGGTTTCGCGAATAGTTTCCACACTATCTTCATCCGACCCTACCACAAACATGCCGTGGATTTTGATCCCATGGCCATGAAAAGCTTTAATGGCATTTTCTATATTTTCTACGGTCTCTTTCTTATGGAAGAGTTCCAGGGTTTTAGGGTTGATTGATTCAAATCCGACAAAAACCCTGTCGCAATTGGCTTTTTTCATGAGCTCTAACAGTTCTGGATCCCGGGATGCTTCATGGCGAACCTGGGCCCCCCACTTGGGCGTCAATTTATTTTCGATCATTCCCCTTAAAATCTCTTTGGTTCGTTTCTTATTATAGTTAAAAATATCATCGGCGAAGAACAGAAAGCTGAGATTAAACCGGCTCATGTGAAATTCTATTTCCTTTAGAACCTTATCGATAGAAAGTCCCCGGTAGCCTTTCCCGTTAAAAGCCGGTACAGAGCAAAACGTGCAATCAAAGGGGCATCCTCGGCCGGTTACGACGGAAACAATGGAGTGTTTTATATTCCCTTCAACCAGAGTAAAATCCGGAATGGGATAGACATCTAAATTTTCTTTTAAAGGACGAGGGGGATTATGCACCTTTCGACCATCCTGCCAATAGGACAACCCTAGAATTTTACTGAAGTCGCCTTTTTCTTCTATACAGCGGATGAGTTCTACCAGGGTTTCTTCTCCTTCACCACGAATCAGGAAGTCTGCATGGTCCAGGCATTCATCCGGCTCAAAGGTGGGATGAGTACCTCCCAATACTACGGGAATACCCGCTTCACGGGCAATTTTCGCCAATTTATAGGATCGAGGCGCTGTAGAAGTCAGGGTAGAAATTCCGATCAGATCCGCATCTAAAAATTCTCTAAAATCTACCTCTCCCAATTCCTCAATATAGACTTTCACTTCATATCCCAGATCCCTTAAAATCGTTCCCAGAAGAACAGAGCCTACTCGAGGAATAGGAACATGACTGTACACATGAATATATGTAGATTTTGTTTCCACCAAAACTATTTTTCTCATTAGCACTCCCTTTCTAAGTATGTTGAAACAACTTTAAACTTCCAGTCACCTCAACAAGGTATCTTTAAACTTCCTCAGATGACGATAATTTAATCTCCTGCAAATATTATTCTATTCAGAACCCTTGTCAATATAAACTTACCCTTTTTTGAGGATCCAGCAGAAATCCCTTTCCTTAAAGACGAAAGAATCCTATAGAGTTTTCCAGGGAGTCTTGGATGAGATTTTCTCTGATTTGTCCAACAGTAAGGCAAGAAGCAGGCTCTGTTTTTCCCTCGAGCCAGGATAAAGACGAAATTCTACCTGTTTAAGTTTTCTCGACAATCTCAAATACCCTTTCGAGGGCTTCTTTAAGCCTTTCTGGATTCTTACCGCCAGCCTGAGCCATATCCGGTCTTCCACCCCCACTTCCATCCACAATCTGGGCAACTTCCTTAACCAGAGTTCCGGCATGATACCGATTTATCAGATCTTTCGTAACCGCTGCAACCAGGGAAACCTTTCCATCCTCTACGGTACCCAGGAGTATAATTCCGGATTTTATCCGCTCCTTTAAATTATCCACCAGGGTTCGAAGTCCTTTCATATCGAGATTATCCACCTGAGCAGAAATCACCCGGATTCCTTTTATTTCTCGAGAAGTGTTCAATAACTCGTCGACTCTGGAGCTTGCCAGCCTGGCTTTTAACTGTTCTATTTCCCGTTCTTGCTCTCGGGCGGTGGCCAATAACTTCTCCAGTCGGTTTATCAGATCTGCAGAACCGGTTTTGAGGAGCATAGAAATGCTACGGAGTCGGTCCGTCTCTCGCTGGATATACTCTAAAGCCCCGGGTCCTGTCAGGGCTTCTACCCGACGTATGCCGGCCGCAACGCTCCCTTCATTGACAAGTTTAAACAGTCCGATATCTCCACTGGCCCTGGCGTGGGTTCCTCCACAAAGTTCCATACTGAAATCTCCGATCTGAACTACCCGCACCTGATCCCCATATTTTTCTCCAAACATGGCTACAGCCCCTCGTCGCAAGGCATCATCCAGGCTGGTAATAAAAGTCTTAACAGGCATATTGGCCCGGATAACCTGATTGACTACCTCTTCAATCCGGTAGAATTCCCGATAATCCAAATCGGAAAAGTGGGAAAAATCAAACCTGAGACGATCCGGAGCTACCAGAGAACCTGCCTGCTTGACATGATCTCCCAAAACTTGTTTTAGGGTAGCATGCAGGATGTGAGTGGCTGTGTGATTCAAAACAGTTCGCTGCCGACTCTCCGGGTCTACCATGGCTCTTCCCTTTTGTCCTTTGTGGATGGTTCCCTTTTTAACTTTTCCTTTGTGAACATGGAGTTGAGGAATCGGTTTTTGAGTATCTGAAATAACTACTTCTCCTTCGGGCAGACGAAGGATTCCTTTATCTCCTACCTGTCCACCAGACTCTCCATAGAACGGCGTTTTATCAAAGACCAGTTCAATTTCATCTCCCTCAGAGGCCATATCTACGGGGGTTTTATCTTTAAGGATGGCTAAAACTTCCACATCACCTTCCAGAGTCTCATAACCCACAAACTCCGTGGGAGGTAATGTCTTAGATAGGGTAAGATAAGATGGATCTACTTCACTTTCTCCAGAACCTTTCCACGATTTTCTGGCGCGAGCTCGCTGTTCTTCCATGGCCCGTTCATATCCGGGCATGTCCAAAGTTAATCCCTGTTCACGGGCAATCTCATCCATGAGATCCAGGGGAAATCCATAGGTATCATAAAGCTTAAAAACTTCCTCACCCGGAATCACTTGTTCGCCTCGTTGTCGGGTTTCCAAAATGACTTTGTTGAGCAATTCCATACCCACGTGGAGGGTATGACTGAATCGGCGCTCCTCATTTAAAGTTATCTGGGTAACCTGGTCACACCGATCCACCAACTCGGGGTAAGCCGGCTTCATAATATCTACAACAACCTGAATTCCTTTATAGAGAAACGGCTTTTCAAGTCCCAACATCTTACCATGCCGGGCCGCTCGACGCAGAATCCTTCGAAGAACATAACCACGACCTTCATTAGAGGGAATAACTCCATCACTGATAAGAAAGGTGATGGCCCGTAAGTGATCGGCAATCACCCTCATAGAGATATCGTCTTTTTCATTATCATGATAAGACTTTTCGGAAATGTCCTCCACAAAACGGATAAGGGGAACGAATAGATCCGTTTCAAAGTTACTGAAAACTCCTTGCAAAACGGCTACAGTTCGTTCCAATCCCATTCCGGTATCGATACTGGGTCGCGGCAAGGGAGTGAGGGTTCCTGAAACATCCCGGTTATACTGCATAAAGACAAGATTCCAGAGTTCTAAATACCGGTCACAATCACAGCCAACTCCACAAGTAGGTTTTCCACAACCGATTTGTGGACCCTGATCGATGAGAATTTCTGAACACGGCCCACAGGGACCCGTATCCCCCATGGCCCAGAAATTATCCTTCTCCCCTAACCGAACAATACGATCCGCCGGAATTCCAATGGTTTTATGCCAGATTTCAAAAGCTTCGTCATCTTCTCGATAAATACTTACCCACAACTTTTCTCGGGGAAGCTTAAGAACCTCGGTCAGAAATTCCCAGGCATAAGGAATGGCTCCTGCTTTAAAATAATCTCCGAAGGAAAAGTTCCCGAGCATTTCAAAGAAGGTATGATGACGGGCGGTACGCCCTACATTTTCTAAGTCGTTATGCTTTCCGCCGGCTCGAACACATTTCTGGACGGTCGTAGCTCGCGTATAACTCCGCTTCTCTTTACCCAGGAAAACATCCTTAAATTGAACCATCCCGGCATTGGTAAAAAGTAAGGTCGGATCTCCTTGCGGAATCAAAGAAGAGCTGGGTACAATGGTATGCCCCTTTTTATGGAAATAATCTAAAAACTGCTGCCGCAATTCGTGACCTGTCATGATAAACAATCCTTTCCAAAGGATAAATTTCTTGATTAAAAAGTCTATAAAGTCTTGAGCTTATCTATTTTAACATAACAGAGAAACAAGAAACTCGCAAGTAAAATCCGAGTAAACCCTCGGTTTCCTGCTTTGTACAAAAATGTTGACAAATAATTATATATAGGATAGTTAAAAAGGGAAACAAATGAGCTCCATTCTATCTGAGTCAGTAAATGGATTGTTCCGATATTTTTATGTCTCATGGACAGTGATTTGAAGGACAAATTCTCTTTAGAACAGGCCCTGGAGAAACGAAATCATGAGCTTTCTACGCTGGCCAGGAGTCAGCAACTCATTACTTCATCTCTAAATCTTAAAGAAGTTCTTGTTTTCATTGTGGAGGCCTGTGCCAATCTCATGAAGGTCCCTGCCTGCCATATTCGATTGCTTAATGAGAACAACGAACTGGTGTTTGCAGCCGCTTCAGGAGTTTATAAAGATTCCCAACAGGAATTTCGCAAATTAAAAATAGGTGAAAGCCTCTCGGGTTGGATTGTAGCACGAGGTGAACCCCTGATCGTTGAGGATGTTACGTTGGATGGGCGAAATGTCCATGCCCATATTGCGAAAAAACACGGCCTTAAGTCTTTTTTGGGAGTTCCTTTGAAAATCCGAGATAAAGTGATCGGGGTTCTGGGTATGATCGCCGATCAAACCCGGCTTTTTTCCGAAGAAGAGATCCAGCTGGTTTCCAGTTTTGCCAACCAAGCAGCTATTGCCATTGAAAATGCCAGACTTTATGAAGAATCCAGGGAAAAAGCAAAACAACTGGCGCTTATCTATGATCTCACCAATAAGATCAGATCAAGCCTGGACTTAGAGATCATCATTTATCAGACCCTGACCAATTTAAAAGACCTGGTGAACTACGATCATGCAGGAATTACTCTGATCGACGAATCGGGAGAAAATATCATTGTAAAATCCCCGGTAAGGGAAGGGAGTAAGAGTACTCCGCCTCCAGAGATCGTTTTTCCTCTTAAAGGGAGCGCGCTGGAGTGGATGTTGACCTCACGACAGGCCCATATTCAGAAAGATCTCAGGAAAAATCAGGTTTTTTTACCCGACCAGACTCTGCTTTCTTGGGGAGTTCGGTCTGTTGTCCGGGTTCCTTTGATGGTTAAAGATAAAGTTCTGGGTCTCCTCTTTCTGAATAGTTATCAACCCAATTACTACGAAGAAAAAGTCCTCGATGTCTTATATCAAATTGCCGGACAACTGGCCATGGCCATTGAAAATGCCAGACTATTCGAAGAGTCTGAGAAACGGCGTCGGGAAGCAGAAGCTTCCAAGTATCATCTGGAAGTAGCCATCCAGGCTGCCCAACAAAGTGAAGAAAAATTTCGCCAAATAGCTGAGAATATCGGTGAGGTTTTCTGGATGACTTCTCCCGATAAGAGCCAGATGATCTATGTAAGCCCTGCTTACGAGAGGATATGGGGTCGTACCTGTAAGAGTCTCTATGAACAACCCAGATCCTGGATAGATGCCATTCATCCTGAAGATCGTGAACGCATTCGAGCGGCTCTTGAGAAACAGATCCGTGGCGAGTACGATGAAGAGTATCGGATTCTGCAACCCGATGGATCAATTCGTTGGATAAGGGATCGGGCTTTTCCGGTTCGGAATGGGCTTGGAGAAGTTTACCGGATTGCCGGAATTGCAACCGACATCACCGATCGTAAGAAGATGGAAGCAGAGCTTCTGAAAGCCCAAAAACTGGAATCGATCGGTGTCCTGGCCGGTGGTATCGCCCACGATTTTAATAATATTCTAACCGCTATTCTGCTGAATATATCCCTGGCAAAAATGAAGGTAGATCCCGAAGGGGAGATATTTAAAAATCTCGATGAGGCAGAAAAAGCTTCCTTACGGGCAAAGGATCTAACCCAGCAGTTACTGACCTTCTCTAAAGGTGGAGCACCGATTAAGAAAACAGCTTCTATCGCAGAATTAGTCAAAGATTCGGCTAACTTTGCCTTGAGAGGCTCTAATGTTCGATGTGAATTTTCTATTCCCGAGGACCTCTGGCTTGTTGAAGTGGATAAAGGGCAGATGAGCCAGGTGATCCATAACTTAATCCTCAACGCCCAACAAGCCATGCCGGAAGGAGGGATCATCAAAGTAACGGCTGAAAATAAGATGGTTGGGGTCGAAGGAGAGCAAGAACTCCCTCTGCCCATGGGACCTTATATCAAGCTGTCCATACAGGATGAAGGAACGGGTATTCCTGCAGAACACTTGCCGAAGATCTTTGACCCCTATTTTACTACCAAACAAAAGGGAAGTGGTCTTGGGCTTGCGACAACGTATTCGATTATAAAAAGGCATGGGGGTTACATTGGAGTGGAATCCAAATTGGGAGTGGGAACTACTTTCTCTATTTATCTTCCTGCATCCCGAAAAGAAATTCCTCTCCCTAAAGATTCTATGGAAGCCGGTATAGAGGTTAATCCACAGATGAGTAAGAAAAGAATTTTGATCATGGATGATGAAGAGATCCTTAGAGAGGCTACGAGTCAGATACTGGAACAGATGGGATATGAAGTAGCGCTTTCCAGAGATGGAGTTGAGGCGATAGAATTATATAAAAAGGCCATGGAATCCCATCAACCCTTTGAAGTTGTGATTATGGATTTAACAATTCCAGGAGGTATGGGAGGGAAGGAAACCCTTCGGAGACTGCTAGAAATAAATCCTCAGGTTAAGGCCATTGTTTCCAGCGGCTATTCCAATGATCCCATAATGGCCGAATATAAACAGTATGGTTTCAGTGGAGTTATTTCAAAGCCTTATAAAATCGAAGAGCTAAGCCAAACCCTACGCAAAGTAATCCTGGATACGAATAAATAGGTTATTCCACTTTTGCAGAATTGAGCCTTCGGGAACAAAAGTAGAAGATTAACTTTACAACGTGCTAGCTTGGATGGCCTTCTGCCGGATCTTCATTTCCTGGACTCAAAACCTGTTGAATGATATCGGTCGGAAAACCTCTACGCCAGAGATAAGTATACAAACGCCGTCGCGTTTTAACATCTAGATCTGTTCCTCTTCCTTTTTTCTTAAGAAGAGCCCTTTTAGCCAGCTCTACAAGATCTACCTTCTGGTAGACCTCGGACATAACCTTCTCCACCACTTCTGAAGAAATTCCTTTGTGAAATAATTCTTGTTCAATCCGTTGAGGTCCATAAGCCTTCAAGTTCAATCGATTTTGTGCCCAGGTGCGCGCGTAATCTTCATCATCCAGGTAATGAGATTTTTTTAGATCCCTGATGACCCGGGAAGAGATTTCTGGTGGAATATGGTGGGCAAGGAGTTTATCCCGGAGTTCTTGAACAGATCTGGATCGTCGAGCCAGAAGCTTGTAGGCAAGGGTTTTCGCTTTAAGAAAAATTTCCTGATCCATGAAGGGGAGGAGCGATCCTTTCATAAGTTTAAAGCCTGTTTGGATGAGGCCGGGAAACCGATCTCAGGATCACCCCGGTTTAATACCTGGTAAACGCCCCGGAGGAGGGGGTTGGAGGTCGTTTGTTTTTTTCTTTTGCACCGGCTAAGGCAATCTGTTCGGCGGCCAATCGCTCCTTGATGGTATCCTCAGTGGATTGAATACCTTTGACTTTAAGGGCAAAATCACTGGGCTTGGTGCTCTGGAGCAGAGCTTCCTCATAAGTAATAAGTCCGTCTTGAAGAAGCTTCATTAAAGCCTGATCGAAGGTTTGCATTCCATATTGGGAAGTACCGGCGGCAATGATATCGGGGATCCTGAACGTCTTGGCCGGATCTACGATGCATTCACGAATAATATCGGTCACGATTAAGACTTCAACTGCAGGAACCCGTCCTTTTCCATCCGCTCTCCGAACCAGTCTCATGGAGATAATTCCTCGCAACACTTCGGCCAACTCCAGTCTGATTTGCTGGTTCTGATGGGGAGGAAACATGGAGAGAATTCGGTTAATGGTTCCCATGGCATCAGCCGTATGCAAAGTACTCATGACGAGATGACCGGTCTGAGCGGCGGTAATTGCCGTGGCCATCGTTTCCTGATCTCGCATCTCTCCAACCAGGATAACATCAGGATCCTGTCGAAGAGCGCTTCGCAGGGCTTTATTAAATCCCAGGGTATCACTCCCTACCTCTCGCTGATTAACCAGACTCTTTTTATCCCGGTGGAGGAATTCGATGGGATCCTCGATGGTAATGACGTGGGCATCCACATGGGTATTGATATGATCGATCATAGCGGCCAGGGTTGTGGATTTACCACTTCCGGTGATTCCCGTTACCAGGATCAAACCTCGAGGCTCTAAGGCTAATTCTTCTAAAACGGGAGGGAGGCCGAGTTCTCGAATGGTCAGGATGTTTATGGGGATTGCTCTGAGTACAATGCCAATACTTCCCCGCTGGCGAAAGATATTACATCGAAACCTCCCTAAACCCGGTATACTATAAGCTGTATCTATCTCATTGTTTTCCACAAATTCCTGTTTTTGCTTCTTATTGGTAAGAATCTGGGAAGCCATCGCCACCAGGTCTTCGTGTCGGAGTCTTTGATGTTCAGTAATGGGATGAAGATTTCCATTAACCCGAATAACGGGAGGACTTCCCACCTTAAGGTGGAGATCAGATGCCTGACGTTCCATCATCTGTTTTAAGAGCTCATTAACGTCCATAGATTACCCTCCTATCTCTTCCCCAGCTGGTTCCTGTAAAAATTCTAATAATCCATATTTTTCTCGGATTTTCTCCTCTAATAACCGGGTTAACTCCGGATGCTCCTTTAAATAAATTTTGGCGTTTTCTTTCCCCTGACCAATCCTTTCCTCTCCATAAGCATACCAGGTTCCACTTTTATCTATCAGTCCGGCATTAACGGCTAATTCTAGAATATCACCTTCCCGCGAGATACCTTCGTCATACATGATGTCGAATTCTACTTCTTTAAAGGGTGCTGCGACTTTATTTTTAACCACCTTAACCCTGGTTTGATTTCCGACAATATCCTGACCCTGCTTAATAGAAGCAATACGCCGAATTTCGAGGCGCTGACTGGCATAAAATTTAAGGGCTCTTCCCCCGGTGGTTGTCTCCGGGTTTCCAAACATGACACCGATTTTGTCACGAACCTGATTAATAAAGATAACCGTGGTTCGGGACTTACTGATGGCCGCCGTTAACTTTCTTAGAGCTTGAGACATCAGTCTGGCTTGAAGCCCCATTTGAGCATCTCCCATCTCTCCTTCCAGTTCTGCTTTGGGAACCAGGGCTGCAACCGAATCAATGATGATCAGATCAACTGCGGTACTTCGAACCAATATTTCGGTAATTTCTAAGGCCTGCTCCCCGGTATCGGGTTGAGAGATCAACAACTCATCGGTATTGACTCCAAGTTTTCTGGCATATTTTGCATCTAAAGCGTGCTCGGCATCAATGAAGGCCGCCACACCGCCTCGTTTCTGAGCTTCCGCAGCTACATGTAAAGCTAAAGTTGTTTTACCGGAAGACTCCGGTCCGTAAATTTCAATAATCCGACCCCTGGGAATTCCACCAACTCCTAAGGCAATATCCAAAGACAAACAACCCGTTGGAATAACCGAAACCTTCTCGATGGCCCCTTCCTCCCCCAACCGCATAATCGTCCCCTTCCCATACTGCCTGTCAATCTGGGCCATGGCCACCTCCAGGGCCTTTCTCTTTTTTTCGTTATCTACAATCATGGAATCTCCCTTCTTTATGCAAAAAAATTCATAATTTTTTATAAATATTGAATCCCTATTCTTATCTTTTTAGTTGAAACCATAGCAGGGCTCATACGATTTGTCAACTTCTACTTTTACAAAAGTAAATAACCGCCTCTAAAACTCTTGACTTCTTAAAGCAAAAAGATATAATTTTTCTGTCTTTTCCCACTGGCTATAAAAAGACTTTTCTATTCTTACCCAAAGAGATAAACAAAAGTGCATAAAACCGGTGGAGAGCTTAAATAAAGGCAAACTTTTTGCTCCATCTGATATCTAACATAAAATTTGAGTATTTAAAAGATGAACCTTTAAGAAATTTGGGACAGATCTTGTATCCATCCAATCCTTTAGATACCCAATGATATGGTCCATCTACTCCTGATCGATCCAAACAAGTTTTTCATCGAGGCTTATCAAAAGCTCCTGATAACGAAGGGATATATTTGCTCTTTTATAGAGGATAAAAACGTGCTTCAGGAGCAACTTGCTAAACCTGCCGATTTGATCCTGATAGATTTAGATGGGAAAGGATTGGAGAAATTATCCCTGGTCCGCCAGATCCATCCCCATGTTCCTGTTCTGGCTGTTTCAACCCAACTCTCCTTTGAACTTGTTCAAAACCTCCTCAAACTAAATATCCAGGATCTACTTCCTAAATCTGTAAAACCTGAAAAACTCTTTACCAGAATCGAATATCACTTGCAGAACTCTCCCTCCTTCTCCCCCGAAAAACCTAACCTGCTGGTCGAACTTGAAAAAAAAATACATGAACTTTCCACGTTTAATGAACTGGCCAGGACCCTCACCTCAACCCTTCAGTTGAAGGAAGTTCTTCAGATTATTATGGATAAAATTAAAGATTTGGTTAAATCCCAGGCCTTATCCCTGTTGTTGATAGATGAAAAAACGAAAGAGCTGGTTTTTTCCGCAACAGAGACGGCTGAAGCCGATAAATTGGAAGGAATTCGACTGAAGTGGGGACAGGGCATTGCCGGATGGGTTGCCAAAACCATGCAACCTATCCTGGTAGAAGATGTCTATAAAGATACCCGATTCTTTCAAGATATCGATAAGATGCAGGGATTTAAGACACGATCGATTATGTGTGCACCCCTTCTGTATCGCAATGAACTGGTTGGGGTTATAGAGGTTGTTAATAAGTATGGGGGAGGTAACTTCTCCCATGAAGAATTACAAATCTTGGTTGAGTTGTCTTCTCGATTTTCTGAAAAACACGGTCAGGCCTTAAGGTATCAGAATTTAACTCCCGAAACAGATAAAATCCTCAGAAATTTAATTGCCGAGGTAAGGAATTTTATAAAAGCAGAGGCCCTTTCTATACTGCTTCTGGACGAAGAGAAAAAAGAACTTGTTTTCTCTGCTTCGGAGACCCTTCGAGGGGGTACCGTCGAAGGATTACGATTAAAACTCGGACAGGGAATAGCCGGCTGGGTGGCCAGCACCAAAGAACCTCTTTTCGTAGAGGATGTAAAAAAAGATCCCCGATTCTTTAAAGAAGTCGATAAGATAAGTAATTTTGAGAGCAAGTCGATTATCTGCGCGCCTTTAATTTCCAAAAATAAACTCTTAGGGGTCGTGGAGATTATTAATAAGGCCGACGGGACTTCGTTTACAGAAAAAGACTTCCAGTTAGTCTTAACCCTTGCAGATCATGCCGCTATTGCCATTGAAAACGCAACCCTGTACCGACAGGTGGAGCTGGCGGCTATCACCGATGATCTCACGAAACTTTACAATTCCCGTTACCTGCATCGGTTTTTGATTCAAGAGCTTCAACGGTCCAAACGAGAGGGTTTTAAAACTTCTATTCTTCTACTAGATCTAGACAATTTTAAACAGGTTAATGATACCTACGGTCACCTGGTAGGGAGTCAAACGCTGGTTGAAGTGGGTCAGATTATGAAAAGTAAAGTCAGGGAAAAGGATGTGGTGGGACGGTTTGGAGGAGATGAATTTATTATTATTTTGCCTGAAACGGGGTCCGAGCAAGCCGTTGCCATTGCAGAAAGAATTCGACAGGCCATTGAAGACTTAAAAGTCCTGAGAGACTTCGATGTAGATATCTCTGCCTTGAGTGTCAGTATTGGGGTAGCCACCTATCCAGATCATGGATTGGAAGAGGAAGAACTTATCCAAAAAGCAGATCAGGCTATGTATCATGTTAAACAGCACTTCAAAAATGGTGTGAAACTGGCCAGTTAACTTCTTTGTCTCCTTGTCCATTGTCCTTTGTTCATCGTTGATGAGTAGCGCAAAATTCTTTACAAATTCGGTGAAAAGTGTCGGGCACTTTTAAGGCAACCCTCTACTGCATCAAAAACTCCAGAGGACAACGAACAATGAGTGGCGGATCATCCATGTGGAAAATCCTGTTGGTGGGGTTATGCACCTGGTTTTTTTCTCTTTCTTGTTTTGCCCAAGAAGAATTTCCTTTCTTAAACTCCTTAATTACCTCTCAAGTATTTACTTCTACCGATATTCAGAATCGCTATGCCTTCACCCTGGCTCTGGATCCAAAGGGTTATCCCTGGGTTGTTTGGATCGGCTATGATGGGAAAGATGAGGACCTTTTTTATAGCCATTGGAATGGGTCTGAGTGGACTGCGGAGGGCAGAGTGGCACCGGATGTTTCCAGTCTCGATAAAACTCCCTTTATCCTGGTGGACGGTAAAGGAACGGTTTGGGTCGCCTGGTCCCGCTGGAAAAGAAAGCTTTTGGGCTGTAACCCTTCTCTACCTACCCCTTTGAGGAACTCCGGACGGAATCTAGACCCGGTTGCAGGAACAGAATGCAGGGCAGGTTCTACCATCGAAAAGGATATCTATGTAACTTATTGGGAAGGTTCTGAATGGACTCTCCCTCAAAAAGTCAATTCTTCACAGGTTACTTCTAACCTATCTCCTCAGATGGTTATGGATCCTCAAGGAAGACTCTGGATTTTCTGGTCTGGGTTCGATGGGGTCGATGATGATATTTATTATTCTTATTGGAACGGCCATACCTGGCAACCGGAAGCCCGGGTTAATCCCGACAACGCGGTACCCGATGTAAACCCTTCCGTGAAGGCGGATGAGTCGGGAGTCATATGGGTTACATGGTATGGATTTGATGGTCAAGGCTATCGAACCTACGCCAGTTACTGGACTTCAAGGGGGTGGTCTCCACCTGTTGGGATAGAGAATCAGCGACCCACAACGGCTAACAGGCGACAGGCCCCCAGCAAGTTAAATCTCGCCCGTAATGAGACTTACATCGCCTTCGGAGATAGCATTACCGCCGGGGTTGGAGACGAAGAAAACCTTGGAGGTTATCCCCCCAGACTTGAAACTCTTTTAGATCAGCAGGTAGCCCTTTCGACCGTTCTTAATGAAGGATATCCCGGAGAGACAACTTTCCAGGGAGTTAACCGGATTGATAAGGTACTTCAACAAGATCAGGGCCGGTACATTCTCCTCATGGAGGGAACCAATGATATTTATCTTCATTATTCTACCAGTAGTATCGTCTTTAACCTGGGTATGATGGTGGACAAATCCCGTGCATTTGGAACCATCCCTGTATTGGCTACCATTATTCCCCTGCGTAACCTTCCGGGAGATCCCATGGTGGATCCCGGGAATATAGAAACGATGGATTTAAACGATCAAATCCGACAACTTGCCCAGGATCGGGGGGTTATCCTGGTAGATCAGTTTCAAGCTTTTAACACTTACCCGGACTATCGAGATACACTTTACGCAGACTTTCATCATCCCAATGGGCAGGGCTATGACCTTATGGCGGAGACCTGGTTCAACGGAGTGTTAGGAATACGGATTGAGGGTTCTGTCTTGCTTATTCAAAACGCTGCCAATTTCCCAATTTTCGGTCTACTCCAGACGTATCTGGATCTTTCTATAACCGCCGGGACCCTGGATCTTTACGTCAGCTTATCAACTCCGAAAGGCACCGTATATTATCTGGTAGGACCGAATAAACTGGGAGCACCCAACACCATCATTCCCCTCAGAACCGGACTTACCGTCCAGGAAACGGAGAAATTAATCATGAGCTATTTGTTTAAAGGTAGGGAATCTCCCGGTATTTATACCTGGACGGCCATGCTGGTTCTTCCGGGAACCGATGTGGGAAATATTTATAATTGGGTTAGTTCTTCATCGGTCAGTTTTTCTTTTGCTCCCTGATGGGAAAAGGCAAAAGGGAAAAACTTTCTTTTTCCCTTTTGCCTTTTCCCTTTCACTTTTTACCGGTAAGAGCAGGATTTAATCCATCCATCACAATAGGTTCCAGGTTGGTGTGTTCCTTCATCCATTCCCGGATTTTGCGTTCCCGTTGAACCCGATCTCTTCCCGTAAAGGAGAGAACCTCGATTCGTTTAACCTCATTTCCATCGGGAGCTCTTAAAATACCTACACTGTGGGCAATTCTAGGAACGGTAAGATCCTCAAAATGAATGATTTCGGCTTTAACAATAATCCCCTTTTCTGCTTCTCCTATTCGTTGGTTATGGACATTCCCGTTATACTCTCGTACGATCATACCAGGAGTATAAGAGTATGGAAGTGCGGGAGTATGGGACACCGGCTATAGGCCCCTACTCCCCTACTCCCCTACGTTTTATTATCGACTTACTTATCTTAAAAATTTCAGAGAATGGTCCGCCAACCGAACCAGTGGAGACCAGTAGACTCCAAATAAAACCGTCAAAATCATCAGAGCCCCCAACAAGCCCTCATATAAAGGATGGGAGGTATAAGCGTCTTGGGGACTCTGTTCAACGGCCTGGTCCAGGAACATAGCTTTAATAATTCGAGCATAGTAGTATAAAGAGATAACACTGTTCAGAAGTCCTATCAAGGCCAACCAATACAGTTTCTTCTCGATAACAGCCGCAAAAAGGAAGAACTTCCCGATAAACCCGGCCAGAGGAGGTATACCCGTTAAGGAGAACAAAAAGACGCCCATGGCACAGGCTATATAAGGCATACGCCAGGCCAATCCCGTATAACCACTTATTTCCTCACTTCCTAACCGATCGGAAACATAAATAACCACCAGAAAAGCTCCCAGGTTCATAATTAAATAGATCATTAAATAGAATATCATGGCCCGGATGCCCTGATCGGTCAGGACAGAAAAGCCCATGAGAATATAGCCGACATGGGCAATACTGGAATAGGCTAAGAGCCGTTTGAGATTGTTCTGTACAATAGCTACCAGGTTTCCCAGGGTCATGGTCACAGCCGAAACTATGGCCATCAACATGGGCCATTCTAAGTTACCTAGGGCTATCCAGGTTCCCGGCTGAGAGGAGGATGGAACCGACAAAACCTCATAAAAAAATCGAATCAAAGCGGCAAAACCTGCGGCCTTAGGACCGATGGAGAAAAATGCCGTAATGGGAGTTGGCGCACCTTCGTAGACGTCTGGTACCCACATATGGAAAGGAACGGAAGCAATTTTATACCCAAAACCGGCTAACATGAGAATAGAGGCCACCAGGAGTGTAAAGGACGGTAGTTGTTTCTGCTCGGCTAAAAGGTCCAATGCCTCATGGACCTTACTGAAGTTTAAGCTACCTGTCAATCCGTAAACGAAAGAAATCCCATAGACCATGACTCCTGAGGCTACTCCTCCGTAAATACAATACTTTAAAGCGGCTTCACTGGACTTCCGCTGGGTCTTCAGATATCCGCTCAGCACGTAGGAAATCACACTAACCATTTCAAGGGCCATATAAACCATGAGAAGATTCGTAGCCGAAGCAAATAGCATCATGGCCAGAGTAATAGCCAGTAAAAGCGTGTAATACTCTGCTTTTTCTACCAAGGAAACTTCCTTAGATCTCACCGAGATGAGGACGATTAAAATGGTTGCCAGGATAACCAGGATCTTAAAGAAAAGGGCGAAGTTATCCACGGCAATCATCCTGTGAAAGAGCCAATATCCTTCCAGGGGAGTCCTGAGAGCCGGAAACATCAGGATAACGGAAATCAGGGCAAGGCCCAATCCCATTAAAGTTAATCCGGCCAGAAGATCTTCTTTCTGAAAGAATCGAAAATTTAAGTTGGAACTCCTCAACTGCAAAAAGATCAAATCCACCAGGAAGAGTAGTACAATAAATCCGGATAGAATGAGTTCCGGGTAAAAAAAGGAGAGGCTTTGAAAATTACTCAGTTCCATAAAATAGAAAGCGATATTCCATGTGCCTGGAGTATCTAAAGGTAGTGGGGACAGGTTTGAAACCTGTCCTTACTTAGAAATCAACTTTAGACACTTTAGTCCACCGGAAGCATTTTTTACAGGAACGACCGGACAAGTTCATTGAGTTGAACCAGGGAAGTATTAAGCAAGTTGAGCACCGGCATTGGATAAAAACCGAGAATAATGACAATAATACCCAGGGGTACCAGGGTAAATAATTCCCGTTTGTTGATTTCTGGAAGGGTTGCATATTTAGGATTTAAAGGTCCCAGGAACACCCGTTGCATGGTCCAAAGCATATATCCGGCCCCTAAAATAACTCCGGTCACCGAGATCATAGTAATCAAAGTATAACGTTGAAAAGCTCCCAGAAATACCAAAGCCTCACTGATAAAGGCACTTAATCCGGGTAACCCCAGAGCTGCAAAGAACGCAAGTCCGGTAATACCACTATAAATAGGCATTTGTTGCGCCAGGCCTCCAAATTCTTCGATTTGTCGGTGATGTGCTCGATCATAGATGACCCCTACGATCAAGAAAAGCATGGCCGTGATGGTCCCATGATTGAACATCTGGAAGACCGCACCGTTGATCCCCTCCGGTGTAAAACTGGACATACCCAAAAGCACATACCCCATATGACTGATACTGGAATAAGCCACCAATTTCTTCAGATCTTTCTGGGCCATGGCGCATAGAGCTCCGTAGATAATATTTATCATTCCCATAACGGCTAGGAAATACGAGAACTGGACGGTCGCCTGGGGGAGCATGGGATAATTGATTCGAAGGAGTCCGTAAGTGCCCATTTTAAGCAGGATACCAGCCAGAATGACACTAATCGCTGTAGGGGCTTCTACGTGGGCATCGGGTAACCAGGTATGAAAAGGAAAGACCGGAACCTTAATAGCAAACCCAATATAAAGGGCTACCCAAAGCCACCACTGGGCTCTTGGGCTGTAAGAGGCATGGGATGCCATCAATTTGGTCATATCGAAGGTATGCGGCTCATGAACGAAATAGAAGTATAAGATACAGATGAGCATGAGGGCACTTCCTACCAGGGTATATAAGAAGAATTTAATGGCTGCGTAAGGACCTCCTCGAACCATTCCATCAGGATCTACCCGAGAGGGGCTTCCCCAAATTCCGATAAGGAAATACATGGGAAGGAGCATCACTTCCCAGAAAATAAAGAACAGGAAGAAGTCCAGAGCTGCGAAAACTCCCATCATTCCGGTATCCAAAAGCAGGAAAAGACACAGATAACCTCGAACGGCTTTATCAATTCCCCAGGAGGCAAAAATACAGAGAAAGCTCAGGAGGGCTGTTAACAGAACCATGGAAACGCTGATTCCATCAATCCCAAGGAAATAATCGATATTGAAATAAGGAATCCAGGGCGCATGTTCTACAAACTGGAAATCAGTCGAGGTACGATTAAATTTGAGGAAAATATAAAAAGCCATGACCAGGGGGAAGAAGGTCGTAAGGGCTGCGACCCGTTTCATGAGCTCCTCTTGTCCCTTGGGAAGGAAAAGAATAATCGCTGCGCCTATTAAAGGAAAAAAGATAATCCAGGATAACACATGCTTTTCCAGCATAAAAAGAGAAATCAGTCCCGGAATGGCTACCAGAATATAGGCTAATCGTGCCAGTATTTCCATGCTCTCAAGTCAGAAACCGGAAGGCAGAAGACGCGAGAAATTCTGACTTCCAGCCTTTAATTAAATAAACGTTCTTATCAGGATAATAATAACCACTCCGCCTAAGACGGCGAAAAGATAGCTTTGAACCTGTCCGGTCTGAACTTTTCTTAATCGACTTCCCGAAAAGATCGTTCCACTTGCCAGGGTATTGACAATTCCATCCACAAACCTGAGATCCAGCCAGCCATTAAAGGTGGAAAACGCCGCCGTAACGCGTGCGCTCCCATTGACAATTCCATCTATAAACTTCAGATCAAATCGGGCAGAAGCCGTCGTAAGGGCTAGAAGCCCATTAACAAAAACAGCCTGGTAGATTTCGTCTACGTAGTACTTGTTCAAAAGGAGCTCGTAGAGTCTACTCAACCGGACCGATAGCAAATCCGGTAATTCCGGCATAATCAGGTACATGACCGCGGCCACTGCCATCCCTCCCAAGGCAACAGCCATGGAGATCATCATAAGAAAAATTTCCAATACCGTGGAATGTTCACCAGTTTCAGCAGCTACAGGCGCCACTCCGCCATGACCCCCAAAGACCGGATCCAGAAAATGAGGTACGCCAAACCATCCTCCGATAACCGAAAGAACAGCCAATGCGATAAGAGGATACGTCATAGTCCCCGGAGACTCCCGGGGTTCCCGCTGCGGAGACAGGGAGATTATTTTCTCATTTCCATGTCCCTGAAGTCCTATGCCTCCAGGGCCTTGTGGCTTCGCATCCTTTCCATGTCCCCCATGTGGCTCGGCAGGTTCTGAGCGGAGTTCTCCGAAAAAAGTCATAAATACCAGACGAGACATATAAAAAGCCGTAAAGCCTGCCCCCAGAAGACCTATTAACCAGAGTAACTTAGGTAGAAAGGGCAAAACAGGATGGGAGTAGTTAAAAACGTTCCATAATATTTCATCTTTACTGAAAAAGCCTGCAAAAGGAAAGATCCCACAAATGGCCAGCCAGCCGATGAGAAAAGTTCGAAAGGTTGTAGGGAGATATTCTCTTAACCCCCCCATATCTCGTATATCCTGTTTTCCCCCCATGGCATGGATAACACTTCCAGCCCCTAAGAATAACAAAGCCTTAAAGAAGGCATGGGTCATAAGGTGAAAGATACCGGCCCCATAGGCAGCAACACCCATTCCCAGGAACATATATCCCAACTGACTCACCGTCGAGTAAGCCAGAATCCTTTTAATATCATTTTGTACCAGACCAATAGTTGCTGCAAAGAAGGCCGTTGCGGCACCAATCAGGGCCACGAGGGTCAGGGTAACCGGAGCCATGCTGTACAGGAAGTTTAATCTTCCGATCATATAGACTCCGGCTGTAACCATGGTTGCTGCATGGATGAGGGCGCTCACCGGGGTAGGACCTGCCATGGCATCGGGCAGCCAGATGTAGAGGGGAATTTGGGCAGATTTACCTGTAGCTCCCAAGAACAGAAAGAACGTGATAAACGTGGCTGCCGGAATACCCAGAATCGTATCCTCTGCCAGTAAGTAGGCATGCTCCCCGATTTGTCTAAAGTTAACGGTCCAAATCCCATGCCCTCCCAAAGACCAAAATAATGCAAAGATTCCGATCAGGAATCCAAAATCACCAATACGGTTCACCACAAAGGCTTTCATCCCTGCCACGGCGTTAGCCTGTTTTCTATACCAAAAGCTGATAAGGAGATAAGAGCAAAGCCCAACCCCTTCCCAACCCACAAACATCAAGAGAATATTATCTGCTAAAACAAGAAGCAACATGGAGAAGGCAAAAAGGTTCAGGTAAGAAAAGTATCGCCAGTAGCTGACATACCGATAACCCTGTTCATCATATTCATCGTGACCCATGTAACCTATGGAGTAGAAGTGAATTAAGAATCCTACTCCCGTTACGACAAGAATCATGATTCCGGAAAGGGGATCAATCAGGAAGGAGACCTCTGTTTTTAAGTTCCCGATATGGAACCAGGTATAGACCGTATTCACCAGAACTCTTTGATCTACCGGACGTAGGAGCAGATGAATAAAGCTGAAAAGAGAGATCAAAAAGGAGATAAAAACAGTTCCACAGGCTATCTGACTGATCAGACGCTTACCTTTTTCTTCACCGAGGGTTTTAATAAATCGATAACCCAACAAACCGTTTATCACGGCCCCTAATAAGGGCATTAGAGGGATGATCCAGATCAAGTGTTGCATGCCCAAAGTTCCGAAGTTCAAAGTCTAAAGTCCAAACGGAGAGTTCACTTATAACCCGCAACTGCCTCATTCCTACCCTCCTCCTTTCCTGAAGTCCCGTTTTCCCTGTCAGACGGGGTTAACCGGGTCGTATGGGGTGCTCCGTCAATCTGGAAAACCCGAAGTTCCTACCCCCCATTGATGGAGATTAGGGAGGAAGGAGGGGGGTAAGGTACTCGCTATGCGCTACTCGCCAATTAGACTTTAGATTTTCTTTTTTTATCCTTTCATGAGATCGGCTTCATCCAGGTTAACCGTATCCAGTTGCCGGTAGATATTTAGTACGATGGCCAGAGCCACCGTAGCCTCTGCTGCGGCCAACATAATAATGAAGATGGCAAACATAATTCCATCGATGTTCAGAGTTCCAAAACGAGCAAAGGCCACAAAATTAAGGTTAGCAGCGTTGAAAATTAATTCAACGCCCATAAGGACGGCTACAGCGTTGCGTCGGGTTAAAACACAGAAAAACCCCAGGCAGAATAATATGGCACCCACCAGGAGGTAATGTTCCAGCACGATCATATTCATTTTTTAACCCTTCCCCTTGCAATGAATACCGCCCCTACCAGGGCAGTTAAAAGAACCAGGGAGGCTATTTCAAAGGGAAGGAGATAATCTGTCATAAAAAGAGTTCCGATTCGGGCTGTGGTTGGGGTTAATTCCGGTACGGGAACTGTCGGCCATTGGGTTCGATAAACCACGATGCTCAATAAACCAAGGAAAGATAAAACAACGATGGCGGCGGGAGCCAACCGCATGGATTCATTGCTCAAATTTACTTCATGGATTTTATGGGTCAGCATGACCCCGAATAAAAGTAACACGAGAATCCCACCCACATAAATCAACAATTGCGTGGCTGCAAGGAAATCGGCAGCTAAAAGGACATATAATCCGGCTATTCCAAAGAAAGTAAAAAGTAGGGAGAAGGCCGAATAAACGATATTTTGGGAGAAGACCACCATACCTGCAGAAATAATGGTAATAGCTGCAAAGATGGTAAAGATAATGGCTAACAGCATACGTAAGACCCGGGGATTTTGGGACGCGGAGACAAAGAGACACGGGGACGCGGGGACACGGAGACACGGGGAAGTCTATCTCCACGTCTCTGCGTCCCCAGGGCTCCGTGTCCCAAAATCCCCGGGTCTTCATTAATAAGAGACTCCTTTCTTGGCGAAACGAAGAAGCAAGTCTGATCGGTCATAGACGGTATACTCATAGGCCTCGGTCATGATCAGGCATTCTGTAGGACAGGGTTCTGTACAAAGCCCGCAATAGCAACACAAGGTCATATCGATATCAAACTGGGTAACATATAATCTTTTCTTGGTCCCATCTGAAGTTACCCCCAGGTCTACCTCTTTAGGAGCTTTAGGAGCATCGATGTAGATACAGTTCACCGGACAGGCCCTGGCGCACTGGAGACATCCTATACAATCTTCTATTTTGCAAAACAACATGCCTCGGGTTCTTTCTGGATAATCCAGTTTTTCATGGGGATATTGTAAAGTAACCGGTTTAGTAAATAGATGACGCCAGGTTACTTTCATTCCTATGAGAATAGACCGGACTGCTTCAAAAATATTTTGAAAATATGCTTTCATAAAGCTGTCTGTTCTTTATTGTTCATTGTGTCTCCATGTCCCCGTATCTCTTTGTCTCCGCTCCAGGTTTACCTGGCTAGATTCCCAGATCAACAACAGATAACGAGGTTTTATTAAGCTGACTGCAGGAGCAGCATCCAGGCACTAACGCCGAACAAACAAGCAAAGGCAAAGGGAAGGAGAACCTTCCAGGAGACGTACATAAGCTGATCCACCCGTAAGCGGGGTAAGGTCCAGCGTAGCCACATCATAATGAAA
This sequence comes from Candidatus Limnocylindrales bacterium, assembly GCA_035559535.1. Classification (NCBI taxonomy): domain Bacteria; kingdom Bacillati; phylum Chloroflexota; class Candidatus Limnocylindria; order Candidatus Limnocylindrales; species Candidatus Limnocylindrales bacterium. The sequence continues at coordinate 135,761 of DATMBG010000051.1, read as the reverse complement.
ACAAGGGCAATTCCCTTAAGGACAAATATGATAGGATTTAAAAAGGCGAAGGCTGAGGGAAAAATAGGGAATTCCCAACCTCCCAAAAACAGAGTGGTGACGATGGTTCCCACTAAAAACATGTTGGCATATTCGGCCAGGAAAAAGAAAGCAAAGCGCATTCCGGTATATTCAGTGTGATAACCCGCTACCAGTTCAGATTCTGCCTCTGGGATATCGAAGGGGGTTCGGTTAACCTCGGCCAAAGCTGCAACGAAATAAATAATGCAGGCCACAAAGCCAAAGGGAGGATTACGAAAAATAAACCAATTCCAAAATCCTCCACTTTGTGCTAAGACGATATCTCGCATGCTCAAGCTCCCTGCTGGCAGAACGGCTGCCAGTAAAGCAATTCCTACTGGGATTTCATAGCTGATAATCTGAGCTGCTGAGCGCATGGCTCCATAAAGGGCCCATTTATTATTGGAAGACCAGCCGGCCATGATAATACCGATAACAGTCAGAGATGAGACGGCCAGAATATAAAAGATTCCGATGTTCAGGTCTGCAACCATGAGATTTTCACTGAAGGGCACAACGACAAAGGCCGAGAATGCTCCAACAAAGACGATGATGGGAGCTATAACAAACAGGGGTTTATCGGCTAAAGCGGGGATGATATCCTCCTTAAGAAAGAGCTTGATGCCATCAGCGATGGATTGAAGCCAACCATGTCGCCCCACCTCCATGGGTCCGTAGCGGTCTTGCATATGCCCTGCAACTTTTCGTTCCAGCCAGACAAAAAACATGACCAGGATCGCAATAAAACCCAGAATAATAGCACTGGCCGCCACCATGGCCATCAGATACAGGAGAGGTCTGGGAAGGATTTCCAAGAACTCATAACTATTGACGAGCTGGTCTACAAAATTACGCATCGGGGGATGGTAAGGGATTGAAGCAGTGGGGTCATGTAACTTCCCCACTGGTTTCAGTCCCTGACTACCGATCAATCTCTCCGAGTACGATGTCCAGACTTCCGACGATGGCTACCATATCTGCAATCATTCCACCTCGAGCGATCTCATGAAATACACTCATGGCCGTGAAGCAGGGGGAGCGAACTTTCAGGCGATAAGGTTGTTGAGAGCCATCACTGATCAAATAGTAACCTAACTCACCTCGAGGGGTTTCGGTACGGACATAGACTTCCCCTTTGGGGGGTTTAATAGCTTTTAATCCTTCCGGGGCCATAACCTCTCCTGGGGGTATCTGGTCCAGGGCCTGGCGAATGATCTTAATGCTCTCTCCCATTTCCCGGATTCGGACCCAATACCGGTCCCAGCAATCCCCTACGGTTCCCATCTCACCGGTTCCAACCGGAATATCGAACTCAAACCGGTCGTAGATGGAATAGGGATCATTCCTTCGCAGATCCCACTTCATGCCGGAGCCTCGAAGATTAGGACCGGTAACCCCATAACTGATAGCCAAATCCAGGGGCAGGACTCCTACATTAGCCGTCCGTTCAATGAAAATTTTATTGAAGGTTAAAAGGTCATTGTACTCTTTAATTTTAGGTTCAAAGTAATCGATAAACGCCCGGGTTTTTTCAAGCCAACCCGGTGGGACATCCTTAGCAACCCCGCCGATTCGGGGATAATTATAGAGAAGGCGTGCCCCGGAAGCTTCCTCGAAAAGATCCAAAATTTTTTCCCGATCCCGGAAGGCATGCATAAAAGGGGTAAAAGCCCCTATATCCAGACCATAGGTCCCAAAAGCCAGCAAATGACTGGCAATTCGATTCAGTTCTGCCACAATGACCCGGATATATTCCGCCCGCTCCGGCACTTTGATTCCCATTAACTTTTCAACGGCGATCACATAACCCAACGCGTTGTTCATGGAACCCACATAATCCATCCGGTCGGTGTAGGGAATAACCTGGGGGTAGGTTACGTTTTCCGCATGTTTCTCAAAACACCGATGCAGATAACCGATATGGGGAATTGCCTCTTTAACAACTTCCCCATCGGTCCTCAGGACCAACCGTAGAACTCCATGGGTACTGGGATGCTGAGGCCCCATGTTAAGGAGCATCTCATCACTTTTGAGTTCTCCCTTGATCCCTTCTTTAAGAAGATCCGCTGTTTCTAACATAGCTTTAGTTTGTTATCTGTTGCCCGTTGTAGGGGATAAACCTCTTCAAACAACGGGCGATGAACCAGGAACTACTCAGCTTTTTTCTCGGTTGTGGCCTTGGGATCCGGTTTGGCAGTTTTGGCAGCCGCAGCTCCGGCAGGTTTTACTGCTTTGTCTGCCTTGGGCTTCTGTTTAACTTCGTAGAGAGGATCTGGAGGCTCGGCAACTTCCACCCGAATACCGTGATAGAACTCTTGGGTTTTATAATCTTTACGAAGTGGATAACCTTCCCAATCATCCGGGCAGAGGATCCTTCTCAGATCACTATGGTTCTCAAAATGAATTCCGAACATATCAAAGGCTTCCCGTTCATGCCAATTGGCCGTTTTCCAGACATTTTCTACTGTGGGTACGGAAGGATTATCCCGGGGGGTTTCCACCTTTAGGACTAATTTATGACCATGCTTGAAGGAAAAGAGGTGGTAAACCACCGCGAGGGTATGGAGGTAATCAACCCCACTCAAACACATGAGAGAGTCGAAGGCGAGAGCTTCATCGTCTTTAAGGAAGGCGGCGACCTCTGCGATGTTTTTAGCAGGAACCTTGATAAAGGGGTCTACCTTCGTATCTACCAACTCAAAAGAAACCCCCTCAAACCTGGCCTTTAGCTTTTCCAAAATCTCCTGGATACCCATCTCCTTACTCAGCAGTTCCTGGACTTTTCTAAATTTATCCGTAAAGGGCGTAAACTCGAACTACCATTCACGACTCCAAAGGCGTCGGTCCTGCCTCTGGATAACCTTCCTCCCTCCCCTGACTTTTAAGAAGACATAACCGATGAAATCCCACGGGCCAACAACCTTTCATTTCGGATCTTTTCTTGAAGTTTTAAAACCCCTTCTATTAAAGACTCCGGACGAGGCGGACAGCCGGGGACATAGACGTCCACAGGTACCACCAGGTCAACTCCCTTTAAGACATGATAACCGTGTTGCCAGTAAGGACCTCCGCTGGTGGCACAACTTCCCATGGATATCACATACTTGGGCTCTGGCATTTGCTCATAGAGTAGCTTAAGTCTGGAGGACATTTTAATGGTAACCGTTCCGGCAACAATCATAAGGTCCGATTGTCGGGGAGTGCCACGGAAAACCCCTGCTCCAAATCTATCCAGATCATATCGAGCCGCTCCCGTCGCCATCATTTCAATGGCACAACAGGCCAACCCAAAGAGCATGGGCCATAGAGAAGACAACCTTGCCCAATTAAGAAAATAATCTACGCGAGTTATCAGGATATTATCCCGAAAGGTGCTTTCCAGTAATTTCATTCTAAAACACCTCCCTGCGAGGACTCATCTATGAAGTGTCTCACCATGCTCTTGAGAGCTTCTTTCTCGAGCCAGAGAGATTTCAGAGGGTTTAACCCATTCAAGGTCTCCTTTACACCAAACATAGGCCAGTCCCAAGAGAAGAATGAAGATAAATACCGACATCTCTACAAAGGCAAAAAATCCTAAGTCTTTAAATACTACGGCCCAGGGATAGAGGAAAACCACTTCCACTTCAAAAATGACAAAAATCAGGGCTATTACATAAAATCGTATATTAAACTGAATCGCCGTTCCTCCAATCGGGCGTTCCCCACATTCATAATTGGTTAACTTATCCGGATTCAGGGTCCTGGAATGGAGCAGTCTGGATGCCAGGCGAGCTGCAAGCAAACTCCCTACCAGAAAGAGAACTCCTACGGTCATGAAAACCAAAACGTTTACGTAATCGAATAACATAATTTACGCCCCCCTCCAGGTGGATTGAAAAGCAGAAAAAGGATCCCCTTTAAGCATAACAGACAAGTAGCCGCAAGGACAAATTTTTCTTTACTTTAATATCAGTTAACATTTTTACTTGAAATTTGTCAAGCAAAAAAGCCGTTTCTCAACAGGGATCAACCTGGGTTTTCAGCGGTCTTCACAAAAACCTAAACTTTTTGTCATAAAACCTTCATAATTCCTGCTTATGCTAATTTCAGGGGACGAAGTCTTCATCGGTTAGCTAACCACCATATCCTGATCTTATCTACAAAACCAAAGCTTCGTCCCCAGGATGTTAAAGCAGACTATGAATTATGGGTTAAGACTGAATCAAGTTTTTAAGTTTATTAATCAATCCCCTCAGTTCCGGATTTTTGCTCATCTCTTGCTCTATTTTACGGCAGGCGTGAAGAATCGTCGTATGGTCTTTACCACCGAAACTTCTTCCAATCTCGGGCAGGGATAACTGGGTTAATTCGCGACACAGATACATGGCTACCTGTCTGGGAAATGCAATATTTTTGACCCGGGTCTGGGCTTTCAACTCCTGTTGAGGAATTTGGTAATAATTGGCTACGACCTTCTGGACAAGGTCAACGGTAATAGGTTTTACCTTCGTATCGAATAAATCCTGAAGGACTTCTTGGGCCAGTTCCAGGTTGATGCTACATCCTTTAAAGGCGGCAGAGGCAGCTACTTTAGTCAAACAGCCCTCCAATTCCCGAATGTTGGATTTCACTTTGCTGGCTATGAATAAAGCTACTTCATCTGGAAGATGAACTTTTCTTTCTTCCGCTTTTTTCTGGAGAATGGCGATCTTGGTTTCCAGGTCTGGAGGTTGAATGTCCGCAATGAGCCCCCATTCAAATCGGGATCTCAACCGCTCCTCCAGAGTTGGAATCTGTTTCGGCGGACAATCACTGGTAATAACAATTTGTTTCCGTGCATTATGGAGGGCGTTGAAGGTATGGAAGAATTCTTCCTGGGTCCTGTCTTTCCCGGCTATAAACTGGATATCATCGATAAGAAGGAAATCAATCTGACGATATTTCTCCCGGAAGCTCGGCAGGGAATCATATCGAATGGAATTGATCAATTCATTGACAAAACGTTCTGAAGAGATATACAGGAGTCTTACTTTCTTCCTTAATCCTAAGGTTTTATGACCGATCGCATGAAGGAGATGGGTTTTTCCTAATCCTACTCCCCCGTAAATGAATAAGGGGTTATAGGTAGAGGACATCTGCTCTGCAACTGCTAAAGAAGCTGCGTGGGCAAATCGGCTTCCTGAACCCACTACATAGGTACTAAACGTATATCTGGGATTAAGGGCCACCTCCTCTTCGGACTCTTCAAAGACCCGAGAAGGGTTTTTCCTGTAAGGAGTTTCTATGGGTGTGGGCAATTCCATTTGACGCTCCCGCATTTCCCTGGACGAGGGAAAACTTGAAACTTCGGAGTTTTTGGCCTCATCGGATTCTTTGTAGACCACAAAGGAAACTGCCGGGAGTTCTCCCATCACCTCTTTAATGGCGCCCAGTAGGACTTCCAGGTAATGCTCGTTGAGCCAGCTTATAAAGTTTTGATCAGGCACTCCCAGTTTAATAGTCCCTGATTCGAAGGATAGGGGTCGAACAGGCCTAAACCATGTCTCAAAGCTTTGTCTGTTAATCCGGTCCGCTATATGTTTGAGAATGTTCTCCCACAAATTTGGATTCATAGGGATGATTTATCCACAGGGGTGGATAACTTTATAACAATCATTTTTATCTAAAGTTGAAGAAGAAAATATCCAGCTTATCTACAAAAGATTGTTAAAAAGTCATTTATTTAAAACAATTTAACAGAATAAAGGTTGCATCACCCCAAAAACTTTTTCAAGCTTTTTTTAGCTAAAAATTTTAACCCTCATAAATTTGCTAAGATAGATCCTTTCTCCCTAAATTCTATCACATTTGTAATGGAGAAGAGATTTTGTTTAATTCTATCTCTTAAATAAACCGTCCCATTTCCTAAAACTTCAAAAATTCTCCGGTTCCTAAAACTTTGAACTTCTAAAAATTAAATCTACCGAATCTTAGAAGAGGAGAGATAAGTATAGAAATTTTCCGTTTTTAATTTGGATTAGTTAAAAAACTGACATAAATCACTTGACAAAGATCCAGGGGTTAGATAGATCGACCGAATTTTAATCTTATAAAAAGTATCTTGACGAATAAATAGGGTTAGTCTATGATTTTCTTTTTAGAAGATAAAAAAGTTTGAGAACCCTCAGGTTCTTGGGTCTATAAGTGCATAGGTCGTATTTAAAATTTAAAATTGAAAGAGATTCGAGTTCAGGGGTTACTGCTCCATCAGGTTTGAGAGACGCCGAAAGATTGGCGGCTATAGGGCGGTGCTTATCTGAGGTGAGTTTCCGGGTATTGGTGAGGAGTTCAGCCCCAAAAACCTGGGAGGGAGTAAAACAAGGAGGAAATCACCTATGAGCCCATGTGTCAGCAGTCTCCCCGAACCTGGCCCCTCCGTTACTCCGCCATCAGATTCTGCAGTTAATAGAGAAAACCTGTTCACACGGCGTCAGTTTCTGAAGGTGGTTGGGTTAACGACCGGAATAACTTTTACAAAGGGTGTTTTATTCCCAGGCACTCAAAAAATAGCGGCTCCGGCAATTTTGAAAGGAACAAAACTACATCTTTTGCAGTTAAGCAGCTTTGTTCCACCCACCGATGATGAAATCCGAAGGCAGGCATCAGAATGGGGCAAACAAACAGGTGTCCAGGTAACCATCGAGACCATCAATGCCAACGATTTGCAGGCGCGGATTGCAGCGGCCATTGAGACCGGTACCGGACCAGATATCATGCAGATGCTTCATAACTGGCCGCACCTGTATGCGAAGGGGTGTATAGATATAGACGATGTGGCTGAAAAAGTGGGAGAGATGTATGGGGGTTTTTATCGGCAGATTCAGGATGTTTGTTTTGTAGAGGACCATTATAAGGCGATGCCTTATGCCATTGCAGGTACGGCTATGGTCCATCGGGAAGACTGGTTCCAGGAGGTAGGGGTTGAGAAATTCCCCGAGACCTGGGAGGAATATAGAAAGGTGGGAAAACTTCTTAAAGACCTGGGTCGGCCTTTTGGACAAACCTTCGGGCATACCTTTGGAGATGCGCCCACTTTTGCGTATCCTTATCTGTGGAGCTTTGGGGGAAAGCCTGTGGAGGAGGATGGTAAGACTATTGCCTTAGACAGTCCGGAGACCTTAGAAGCCGTGGAATTTATTCCGGTTCTTTGGAAAGACGTCTTTGACGAAACAGGGCTTGCCTGGGATGATACCAGCAATAACCGGGCCTTTTTAGCCGAACAGATTTCCTGTACCCTGAACAGTGCCAGTATTTACGTAGTAGCGAGAAATCAGTCCCCTCAAATAGCTCAGCACATAAACCATGCCATCATGCCTGCGGGACCGGCCGGAAGTTTCCACTATAATACCACGCTTGAGTTCGCTGTTATGAAATACTCTCCCCACATCGATGCAGCAAAAGAGTTCCTCCTATTTTTGATGGACAAACCCAATTTCTATAAATGGTTTGAGATAGGAGGCGGTGTGAATGTTGCTCCAGGTCCTGATCATGAAACTCATCCCTTATGGCAGAAAGATCCCCGGGTCTTAGCTTTCAGGCACACGGCAAAACTGGGTCGCTCGATCGGCTATCCAGGACCTCCTACCCGAAATGCTGCAGAAGCCCTATCGAAATATATTATTGTAGATATCTTTGCACGAGCCATTCGAGGTGAAGCACCTAAAAAAGTAATAGAATGGGCCGTCGGTGAGCTTCGCCAGATTTATCGATCATAGTGTAATTTTTACGATCCATCCGGAGGTTGCATCGCAATAGAGGAGATCTTTACCAAAAATGGATAATCCGTGGGGTTCTGGATCCGACTTTGAGATGGTTATCCGGTCCAGTTCCGTTCCGCTTTTCACATCAAGCTTGACAATAACCCGGCGGGAGGTATGTACAACCCAGATTCCATCCTCTACCCGTACCACCCCGTGGGCCCTTTCATAAGGTAAGGGAATCACGTGTTGAAGAGTCCAATCGACAATCCATACCTTACCCAAAGTTTGATCTTTAAGAAGGGTTATCCAGAGATAACCTTCTTCGAAAGGGTCATATTCGATTCCATGGGTAGGACCCCCGCCCGGGACCGGATACCGTCCCAGAGTTTTCCCTGTATAGGGATCAACTTTCAGGATCTCCCCCTGATCCGGTCCGGCGTCGGTCAGTCGTGCCGATCGCCATAGCGTAGCCGGACCGTTAACACCCAGCCAGAGTACGCCATCTCCATAAGTTAATCCGCTGGTATTGGAGGATTCGCTGGGAATATCTCGAATGAGCCTGGGAACCCTGCACTCCGGAACAATTTGCGTAATCTCGGTAAGAGCCACCCGATCGGTCATTTGATCCACGATCCAAAGTCCCTGTTCGGTCATTTGTAAATCATTGGGCACAGCATAAGGGGCACGGAAAAGTTTTTCGATGGGTCGAGTCATTACCTTCTCTCCCTTCTTTTTTAAAGAATTTTAAACAAAAGTCCCTTCCAGACCTTATTTTTTAAAAAAAATTCTTGCATTTATCCTCGATAAAATACATGATGCAGGATAAAAGCAAGAGAATTTTTATAGAAAATTAAAAACAGGGGTCTGACTATAAAGTCCTGAAGACACAAACTTATGAGTTTAGGACTTATGTCAAAATGAAAAGGATATAACTTCCTGATGAGGTAAAACCACTATGGCGATAACCATCAATCCACTGACCGATTGTTTCGGTGCAGAAATTTTGGGTGTTGATATTACAAAACCTTTGGATGAAGAAACTTTTGAGCAGATCCGGGAGGCTTTCAACAGGTATTCGGTGTTGGTCTTTCATGATCAAGATTTAAATGACGAACAGCAAATTGCCTTTAGTCAACGGTTTGGACCATTGGAATCAACCATGAAAAATGACTTCACCGGGGGTGGAGGTCTTATTAACAACCTTTCCAATGTTGATGAAAAAAATGAGATGATCTCGCCGGAAGACAAACGCATATATCATCTTTCTGCCAATATGCTTTGGCACTCTGACAGTTCGTTTAAGAGGATTCCTGCTAAAGCCTCTCTCTTATCAGCCCGGGAGGTACCTCCTGAAGGGGGAGAAACCGAATATGCCAGCACGCGGGCCGCTTATGATGCCTTACCGGACGATAAAAAAGCCATGTTAGAGGGTCTTGTTGCCGTCCATAGCCTGGCCTACTCCCGGAGTTTGATTTCTCCCGACCTGATGGATGAGGCCTTCAAGAACGAAGTACCACCGGTAAAGCAAATCCTGGTGCGAACTATTCCAGAGACCGGCGAAAAGGCGCTTTTTATCGGCTCACATGCCTCCCATATTGTCGGCTGGCCGATTGAAGAAGGCCGGGCCTTGCTGAAGGAGTTACTGGAATGGGCAACCCAACCTCAGTTCGTTTATCGCCATAAGTGGCGACCCAAAGACCTGGTCATGTGGGACAATCGTCGCTGCTTACATCGGGGCAGACCCTGGGATACCTCCAAATACCGGCGGGTCATGCATCGGACAACGATCGCGGGAGATGGACCAACAGTACAAGGACCTTAATAGAGTGATCCACCGACCGGGTTGGCCCCTTGAATTATTCTTACCGGCTTCTCCCTTACAGAGGCTTATTGCTTAGTCTTGGAAGTAGCTGCTAATTTTCCCTTTCTGGTTTTCGTAAATGGAACCGCCATACAATGCCGGAGGTAATGGCATACGTACCGGTACTGGAATAAGACGCGGTTGATTGGTGGCTTCGCCGGCGACGATGAGTTCATTGAACTCCTCATAGGTTTTGGCTCCAGATTGGCTCATACCCATTAAAGGCCAGGCATCGACAGCAGCATAGGCGAACAGAAGCAATCGACGCGGTTTATGGGAGTAATTAGGTGCCGAACCATGAACGGCGCGAACGTGATGAATCGTCATTCCTCCGGCGCTACATAACAAAGGCACAGCATCTTCATAATTTACCTTACAGGAAGGATGGATAGCTCCACAAAACCGACCGTTTGCATGGTGATCGTAGACAGGCCCCCTATGAGATCCCGGAATGACCATGAGAGGTCCATTATCCGGGGTACTATCATCCAACAAAATACCTACCGCCAGCACATCATCGTTGGTATGGGGATAGAAAGCCCAATCTTGATGCCACTCGACCGGTGCCCCATAACCGGCCGATTTCATATTCAGTTTTTCGCTGTGAAACCGTATATTAGGGCCGATCAATTGAGCTACAATACCGAGGATAGTTTTATCCCTGGATAATTCCCAATAGAGAGGGTGTACTTTGGAAGGATTTTTAATCCGTCGAACCCGTGGCTCATCCGGTATGTGGGAATCTTCCAGGTCATATACCTCGGTATGTTGGGTCAGTCCTCGCGCTCCCTCAACAATTCGATCTGTAACCTCCCGCAAAGCGATCAACCTCTCTTCGTCTAAGACCCTTTCGATGATCAGGTAACCCTTTTCATGATAAAAGGCAATTTGTTTTTCGGTAAGTCGAAGGGGTGAAGATGATGTCTCCAGAAGTTGAGTTGCCATATAAATAGTCTCCTCCTAAGCCGGTGAGGCTCTTAAATTAAATCATTTTGTATTCTCGTCTTGCTGAGCATCACGATAACCTTCGTATTATAATATAAGTAGTATCTTGAGGAAAAAACCTCAAGGGTCGGTTCCGAAACCTATCTCCTTCTATCCCTGCAAAATTTGGGTTTTGTACTATTGACAGTTCTTTGTAGAACTGTTTCATCGCTACGGAGTAACCTCAGATTCCTCCATTTTGCCATTTTGCCAGGATGAGGTTTTCCACAGGGAAGATAATGAATCCTTTAATCCGGTTTATGTAAGGTTCCTCGGTCCTGATGCTATAATGTTTTAATCAGATTAGATTTTTTACTTGATCCAGCGGTTTTGCTTGACCATTTGACTCTCCTTTTATAAAATAGTTTTATAATGTTTCTAGATGGGCAATCTTTTTGGAAAAGAACGTTTTTTACGCCTTATTGTCGTCTAGAAATATCATAAGGACCGATAAAAAATTAGCCGGCTCAAAATGAGCTGTCTAAGACAAGAATTTTAGATGTTAGATGGTTATCTGGTGGCATTTATGCGGTATTTAGAAGGATTAGGCTGCCTAAAAGCCGTCTTTTTTGCGGTGATTGGGCCGTCCAATATAAGTTAGGACTCGGTAAGAACCATACAGAGATTTAAATGAGTATCAGTGAACTGTTGCAAAAGGTCCAATTTTTAGTGGACACCCCAGGCGACGAGAAAGCCGTAGTGTTGGATTATGCAATCTGGGAGGAACTGCTCACTTTATTGGAGGACCTAGAAGACGCTGAGGAAATTCGCCGTCTTCGTGAAGCTGGAGAAGAAGCCGTTCCTTGGGAGCAGGCTAAAGCAGAATTACGAGCTAAGGAAGTCGATGTATAGTGTGCGCAGACTTCGGCAAGTCATCAAGGATATAGCCGACTTGCCTAAGGATTATGCTCGTTTAATTAGTCAGCACATTGATGGGCTGGGAGGCAATCCCCGTGTCCGCAAGATGCGAGAGGATTTATTAATGAACAATATCGGGTAGTCGAGAGGCTCTATCCCATTGGAATCAGAGCAGCTTGAATCTTATAGGTCTGTCCGATTCAAGGTTAGGGGTACGGCGCGCCGTGCCCTTACTAGAGAGTTTCTTAAAAACTATCAGATCGTATGGCCGAACAAAAGTAAAACGCTGGCTAAATTCTGAATTAAGAGAAACACGAAAATCACGAGATACGAAGAGATCCAGGAAGAAGAAAAGGTATCAAAAAATCGCCGAGAGACCTGGTAGTCCTTGGTACTTTCGTGTCTTTGTGGTAGAATTAATCTCTGCCCATGAACATAAAAGACTTTCTTAAAGAAACGATTAGCTACCTGAAGCAAAAAGGGGTAGACTATGGAGATATTCGCCAGGTTCGGACAAGGCATCAAAGCTTAGAGGTTAAAAACGGTATGGTGGAGAACCTTCTGGAGGATTTAGATCAGGGATTTGGGATCCGGGTCCTGGTCAAAGGTTCCTGGGGATTTGCCGCCAGTTCGATCTTAACCGAAGAGGAAATGAAGCGGGTAGCGGATCAGGCCGTGGAAATTGCCCGGGCCAGTGCCTGGGTTAACAAGCGGAAAGTCCAATTAGCCGAAGTCGAGCCTTACATCGATACCTACCGAACTCGAATCGAGATAGATCCTTTTCAGGTTTCTCTGGACGAGAAAATCAATCTTCTGCTCCAGGCCGATGAAGTCCTCCGGAAAGATCCGCGAATTAAAGTTGCTCAAGGGATTATGGGATTTAATCGTATTGACAAGATCTTTGCCAGTACCGAGGGGGCCTTTATCGAACAAACTATTTGGGAAAGTGGGGGAGGCATTTCGGTTATAGCTGTGGAAGGTTCAGAAGTCCAGCAGCGATCTTATCCCCAATCCTATCACGGAGATTATGCTACCCGTGGATACGAATTCGTCCTTGGAATGAACCTGGTTAACGAAGCAGAGAGGATTCGGACGGAGGCTTTGGAATTGCTCCGGGCTCCAGAGTGTCCTTCAGGCGAAAAGACTTTAATTCTGGAAGGGTCTCAGGTGGCCATTCAGGTTCATGAGTCTTGTGGACATCCCATTGAGTTGGATCGGGTACTGGGAACCGAGATCAGCTTAGCCGGAGGGAGTTTTCTAACCCTGGATAAATTGGGAAAATTTCGGTATGGTTCCCGTTCGGTTCATATCACTGCCGACGCCACCCTGGAAGGAGGCTTAGGTAGTTTTGGATATGATGACGAAGGGGTTAAAGCTCAGCGAACCGATATTGTCCGAGAGGGCATTTTTGTTGGATATTTGACCTCTCGAGAGACCGCCGTGGTTTTGGGGCAGAAAAGTAATGGAACCATGCGGGCAGACGGTTGGAACCGGATTCCCCTTATTCGTATGGTTAATATTAATTTAGAACCCGGCGAACCGAGCCTGGAAGAGCTTATTGCCGATACACCCGACGGACTTTACCTGAGTACCCTTAAAAGCTGGAGCATCGATGATTTGCGCCTCAACTTCCAGTTTGGGTGTGAAATGGCCCAGGAAATCAAACACGGTAAGCTGGGAAGAATTTTTAAAAACCCTGTTTATACCGGTATCACACCTCAGTTTTGGGGTTCTTGTGATGCAGTTTGCAATAAAAATTTCTGGCACATCTGGGGAACTCCTAATTGTGGAAAGGGAGAACCCATGCAGGCCGGCCACGTGGGTCATGGTACAGCTCCGGCCCGGTTCCACCGGGTTCAGGTTGGTGTGAAAAAATAACTTCGTCTATTGCCTGTTGTCCGTTGTTCATGAAAATAGAAGAGAGATAATGCGCGGACTATGGATAATAGACTACAAGCCAAAATGCTGGGAAAGGATAAAGCGCTGGATATACTTACCAACATTGTCCGTAAATCCGAAGCAGATCAAACAGAAGCGGTGCTGGTTGGAAATTCAGAAGGATTAACCCGATTTGGGGAGTCGGTTATTCACCAGAGTATGATAGAATCCAATATAAGGGTGATCTTTCGGGTTGCCCTGGGAAAAAAGCTGGGAATAGCTTCTGTGAATTCTCTGAACCCGGAGGACCTTAAAAAATCTCTGCAGAGCGCCATACAAATAGCTCAACTTCAAAAGGAAAATCCTTATTTTGAATCCTTTCCGGCTTCGGAGGAAATGCCAGATCTTCAGACCTATTATCCCGAGACAGCAGCTTACTCTCCTCAACAACGGGCTGAGATTATCCAACAAGCCATTCAACGGGCAGATTCTTACGGGTTTAGAGTTGCCGGAGCCTTGGCTACCGGAGAGGGAGAAATGGCCGTGGTTAACTCACGGGGCCTTTCGGTTTATCAGCCTTACACCCAAGTTCGCTTTAATATAACCGCTCTAACCGCCGATGGCTCCGGCTATGCCACCGATACTTCTCGGAATATCCAACAGGTAGATTTCCCCCAACTGATAGAAACGGCCTTGGAGAAATGTTCGAACAGTCGAAATCCATCTTCCCTGGAACCGGGGTTTTATGATGTGATTCTGGAACCTCCTGCGGTAAGTATTCTCCTGCAATGGATGGGATATATCGGATTTGGGGCTAAAAGTTTTCAGGAGGGACGAAGTTTTTTATCAGGTCGATTGGGCGAAAGAATCACCGGCTCCTCTATAACCATCTACGATGATGGTTGGGACCCTGCCGGTGTACCCATTACCTTCGATGCAGAAGGAGTTCGGAAGAAAAAAGTTATCTTGATCGATAAAGGAGTTGCAGCCAATGTCTTATACGATACCTTAACAGGAGCCCGCGATCATAAACCGTCTACAGGGCATGCTATGCTTTCAGGAGGATTCCACGGCGGAGAACCGGCTCCTTTGAATCTGTTTATGGAGCCCGGAGAGGTAAGTTTTTCGGAAATGTTGACTTCAATGGAACGAGGTCTCCTGATCACCCGTTTCCATTATGTAAATGGGCTGCTGGATACTCGACGGGCTCTTATGACCGGGATGACCCGAGATGGAACCTTTCTTGTTGAGGAAGGAAAAATAAAAAAACCCATTCAAAATCTTCGATTCACCGAAGGAATTCTGGATGCTTTCTCTCGGGTAAAAAAGATCTCCCGCGAGCGTCATCGCGTAGGATTCTGGGGTTCTGAAATAGGGACCTGCGTAGTACCCGCCTTGCTCATCCAGGGGTTTCACTTTACAGGTAAAACATCGGCTTAAAAAGTACCGAATCATGAAAAGGGGTCTAAAAGTTTATATTGACCGGGAGGAAAATCATAATGACGAATTCAATGACTCTGGCAGAATTAAATCGACGTAATGCACATCCCTATCACATGTATGATGCCATTCGAGCCCAACCTGCCTTGATTCACGAGGTATTACAAGCCAACACCTTACAACTAGACCAGGCCGTTGAGTTTCTGAAACGGCAAGGTAGCTGGTATTTCTGCGGGATTGGTACTTCTTTTCACGCCGTACTGGTGGGAGAATATTTTATGCGCCTCCTGGTAGATGACTTTATTCCCACCCGTGCCATCCATTCCTTCGAATTTGTATGTTATCCTCCCCCTGTTCGAGAAGATACAGGGGTCCTGGTAGTAAGCCATCGGGGAACTAAGAATTATTCCCTGCAAGCCCTTGAACAGGCCAACAGACGGGGTGCTACGACCATAGTTATTACCGGTAAGGACTCCGCCGAGGGTATTCACAGAGCCCATACCGTTTTAATGACCGTTGATCAGGAAATCTCGGCTGCACATACCAAAAGTTATACAACGGCACTATCTTTATTGGCGGCTCTAATTATACAACTGGGACGCCATGTAGGTAAAGATATTGAAGTAGCCAGGGCCCAACTGACCCGTGTTCCTGAATTTATTCAACGGGCCCTGGAAACAGAGGCCCATATCCAGGAGCTTGCGCAAGAACTCACAGAAAAAGAATTCGTGGTCTTTGTAGGAGGCGGTCCCAACACAGCAACTGCCTACGAGGTTGCCCTCAAAATGAAGGAAACTAACTACACACCCTGTGAGGGCTTCCAGGCGGAACAATTCCTTCATGGACCTGTGGCAGGGCTCAGTGATAAAATGGCCGTATGGGTTATCGCTCCTCCAGGGCCCAGCTATTCACGCTGCCTTGAAATCGTGAAAGTTGCCAATACCATTGGAGCTACAACCGTTGCATTGGTAGAAGAGGAGGATCAGAACCTGGCAAAGATTGC
Organism: Candidatus Limnocylindrales bacterium; assembly: GCA_035559535.1. Lineage (NCBI taxonomy): Bacteria > Bacillati > Chloroflexota > Candidatus Limnocylindria > Candidatus Limnocylindrales > Candidatus Limnocylindrales bacterium. The sequence goes on along the minus strand of DATMBG010000051.1, from coordinate 119,956 downwards.
AACTCATACTATTAACCTGCCCAAAATGATGGAAGCATTAACCCCTCTGGTTTATATAATACCTCTGCAGTTATTCAGTTATTATCTTGCGCTGACCAAAGGAGCCAACCCGGATATATTCCACTTTGACGATCCGCGCCACCAACAAACGAAGAGGCATTACAATCTTTAGCACGATGCCTTGATCCTTTTAATTCGATCTTAATAACTTATCCAATACCTGGAAAACTTTCTCTTTACGATCTTCGACTTTTCCAGAGTCGGTATAGATAATATCCAGGTCCTTATTAAAAATAACCACGTTCACATCTTGACGATTGAGATTAAAGGATCGGATGACCTGACCGTTCCAATCGATAAGCAAGGAGATCTTTTCAGGGACATGCTCCCGGAGAGTTTTTTTTACCTCTTCGGGAGTTTTATCTTTAGCCTCCTCGGCGTTGGCAACCCGAAGAACTTTGAGGGTTTCCCCATATCTTTTCCTTAGGGTTTCCTCCCAGGATTTGATCCTCCTCAGAGTCTTCCCATTTCCGGCTGCCAGAAGCACCACCACATTCCCCTTATAATTGATAAGAGAATCTTCCCGATCCAGTTGATCTTTTAACGTAAATAGTAAACGACTGTCTACCATTGTATAACCTGAAGGGACGGATAAGAGAAACCCAATCAGGCTTAAGCTACTCAAAAAATAAAAAATAATTTTTCCCACCATAACCTGACCTCCTATTACTTTGTAAAGTTAATTTTGAGTTATCCCTCTGGGGAGTGAAAGCAGCCCTATAAGTCCAAAATTAAGTAAACAGTGTACTATTTTAAAGGTTTAAAAATAATGAGGGTTAAGGGAAGGATAATCAGATTACTGATCAAAGCCAACAAAAGGGTCATCCCGGTCAGCAGAGCAAAGTAAATAGAAGGCTTAAAACTTCCGAAAATACCAACCCAGAAACCAAGCACCAGGATCATCGATGAGGCGATCATGGCTCTTCCTGTATTTTTAAGGGTGGCCTGAATGGCAGAGGTATAATCCTTTAACTTTGGAAATTCGAGTTTAAACCGTGAGAGGAAGTAAATGGTGTTATTGATGGCTAATCCAATGACAATACTGGATATCATGGCTGTCGGTACACTTAACTCAACCCCGGTCCAGCCCATGAAGCCATACACCATCAGAATGGGAATCAGGTTGGGAATCGCGCTCATGAGACCGATAAAAGTAGACCGATAAAGTAGACCCATGGAAATTAAAATCAAAGGTAGGGCAGCAGCCATACTTTTGATTTGGTTACGAACCAGGTAAGTAGACATATTAGATAATACCAACATGCTTCCCGTAATGCGAATCTCCTCTCCCTCCTGGAAAGCCGTGTTAATATAAGTCTGGATCTGTTGAAGCATTTGCTGGGAACGATCGGTTCCTATAGCTTTTACGCGGCAAGAAATTCGGACAAGGGAGAGGTCTTCGGTGATAAACTGGAGATATTCCCGATCTTTGGAGGTAGCCAGGAAGTCCAGATATTCTTCAAGGTCTGATTCATCCTCCGGCAATCGATAAAAAGCCGGATCGTCCTCATGGTCTGCCTGATAAAGCCTTTTGATCAGATCTACCAGAGATAGGGTTTTAACTATCTCGGGAAAGGTATTCAGGAACTGTTGCAGCTCTTCTATTTTTTTCAAGGTTTTTAAAGTGATCCTGGAATTGAGGGCTTCAGATTCCGGGCTTTGAACGCTGGATCCTTCAACCGACTCGAGTCGCTTTGGACCCCGAACGGTAATCTCCAGGGAGTTTACCCCGGTTAGATGTTCATCGATGAATTGAGTTGCCTGATACAAGGGAGCTGTAGATTTAAAGGAACGGATAATATCCGTTGTTATTTTAATATGAAACAGACCCATGGAGGAGACAACTAATAAAATTCCTGTAATAGACAAAACCCAGTTTTTCTTGGAAAGGATGATCTCTTCTAGATAGGATAAAAGCTTTTCTAAATAGTCCCATTTTTTACCCTTCCAGGGATCTAACTTTCCGACCTTGACCTGCACGATCGTAAGAGGTACCAGAGTCATGGCCAGAAAATAAGCGAAGGTAGCTCCCAGGGATGCGTAAATACCAAAATCCTGAACGGCAGGAATGGGGTTTACCATGAGCGAAGCGAAACCGATAGCCGTTGTAAAACTGGTAAGAAAGCAAGGAATTGCAATAATGGAGAAACTTCTTACCAGGGCTTTCTGTGGATCCCCCAGATTATAAAAATCTTCTCGATACCGGTTCAGAAAGTGAATAACGTTTTCAACGGAGGTCACCATGACAATAGGGGTTAATAAGGTGGTAATGGCATTCAAAGCTTTTCCCTGTAAACCGTATAATCCAATGGTCCAGATAAGGCTCAAAAACATGACCAGAAGAGGTAGAAGAACTTCCAGGACGGTAGAGTAAGTTAGACTCAAGGCAAGGGTAATGATCAGAAATATGAAGGGAAGGAAGATCTTCTGGTCTCGGCGAATATACTCTGCTAAATCGGTTACCTCAACCGGAATACCGGCAACGTAAAAATCAAGTTTTGAGGAGGGATGTTTTACCTTATCCTTCTGATCCCCAACCCCTGATTCCTGACTTTCGGCTTCTGCTATTATCTCTCGAATTTTTTCCACGATCTTCTTTCGATAAAAGGGATCTCCTTCCCGGGGAGTTATATCTACCAGAATGGCTGTAGTCTTTCCATCTCTGGATAATAGGAGGTTTTGCACGAGGGGGTTCTGAGCTACTTCAGAGGCAAAATCCTGGAGAGTTTTTTTATGGGAAAGAACCTCTTCAAAAGGAACTCTTAAAGCCGGTCCAAAGACATCACTTCGAACATCCTTGAAATTAACCAGGCTAACCACCTGGGTTACGTATGGAATCTGCGAAATTTTATCTGTCAAAGCCGAGAGTGAGGCAAAGTTTTCTTCCGTAAAAAGTTGGGGAGAATGTAATGCAATGACAATAACCTCATCACTGCCAAATATCCGGTTAAATTCTTTTAAGTATTCAACGGTTATATCACCCTGAGGGAGTAAGGACTCATTGGAAGGATCCACGGTAACATGCCAGGCATAGAAAGCAAATACAAGGGTCGGAATCATAAGGACTATCAAGGCAAGTCTGGGGTATTTTAACAAAGGGCCGAGTAACTTTTCCATACTTTTATTTTGCCAGACCCTTTTTCTACCGTCAAGGATATGTTTTTTAGGGGTGACTGTAACAAGTTATTAGGTATCACTTTTTCTGTCTGAACATCCCCTAACCAATAGGTGTCAGAATAAGAAGGTTAGCCCAGCGGGGCGATCTGTTTAACAGGACACGACCCTGAAGCTTGAAAAAATTCTGACTGACTGAATCCCCCGACTTCTATCGGGGGTTACCTACGGTTGGCCCTGACGGGCTTTTCAGCTTAACCTGGCGCGTATGGGGAAACACCCCCTTCCCCCCTCGAGGGGGGAAGGGGGTATTCAGGCTGAAAATAAGGCTTTTTCCCTTTCTCAGCTTGATACGTATGCTGGCTCCCCAGTGATGGACGAAAATCGTTTGGACAGGTTACTTCTACCGGCAAAAAAATTATATAGTAAAATTAAAAAACGTACTTTAAGTTATAAAAAGATGGTTAAACCTTTGGAAATCTCATTTTTTGCATACTCTTTGCAGGAAATTAATTTGTTATAAAGATAATTATTTCGGATCTTAGATCTGAATCATAAAGACCTTTTGAGAAAAAGGAGTTTTGTTCCATGAGCACCATGAACAAATGGATTTTGTTTATTTTGATTACCCCCTTGTGTGCCTGGGGGTTATTCTTGTTATTTAACAAGTCTCCACAAATACCTGATTTTTCTCATGAAAAAAGTAAAACTGTGGGGAAGACCGACACCGAAAGCCAGGTTAATCTGTCAGGAAAGACTCAAACCGAAAGTCCGGTTAATCCGCAGATCCAGTTAAATCCACTATCTCAATCTGAAAAAGCTCCGGGTAATGAGGTAGTGTCAGGCCAAAAAAGCGCACCTCTGGAAAAGCCTTCTGGAGATACCAAACCTCAACAGCCATCGGATACCATGACCCATTCTACTCTACAGAATACCCCGACGAGAGATCTTCCGGTAGAGACTCCGGCGGCTAAAAACACCGATGGCAACAAGATCTTAACTTATCGATTCGATGCAGATAAAGAAGGAGAATCTCCTCAGGGATTTTCTGCTTTTCGAACCGGTCGAGGTTCTCAAGTTAAATGGGTAATCATAAAAGATTCCTCCCTCTCTAATCAAAACTGGGTACTTACCCCCCAATACACAGGGAAAACCGATGCCCAGTTTCAACTTCTCCTGTTGGATGAAGGGGATTACCAGGATCTGGATGTAGCTGTAAAGTTTAAACCGGAATCTGGAAAAACAGCACAAGCCGGTGGGATTGTAATTCGTTATCAGGATCCTAATAATTACTACGTCATCCGGGCCGATGCTTTAAAAAATAACTATAGCCTCTATCGATTTACCAGGGGAAAACCGGTCCGGATCGCCAGCAAAACGGTAAAGATTACTCCTAACGAATGGCATACCCTTAGAATTCAATGTAAAGGCGATCAGTTCGAAGGATATCTGGATGAGAAACTTTATATTAAAGCGCAAGATTCTACTTTCAGTAAGGGTAAAATAGGTTTATGGACCAGAAAAAATTCCATTGTCCAATTTGACGATCTGACGGTTAGCCTTTTAGGAGCCAAAACCTAGCCGACGGAGAATGGTAGGAGGAAGATAGAGATTCCCTACCATGACGGCGGGGAGGACCTTATTATTTGTTCTTATTGCTATATAATCCGGTTTCTTCGAGGTAGCGTTGAACTTCTGGAGGGACTAATTTTTCTATGGAAAGTCCCTGCTTCCTACGGTTTCGTACCTCTGTAGCCCGAGGATAAGAATCGGGCAACTCAAGGTAATGAATTTTAGCCAGTAGACCGGGGTCCATTTCTTTTGTCAGTAATTCTCTCAACGCTATTAAGCTGGCTTTTCCACCCCCTACAATAAAATAGCCGGTAGCAAATAAATCTTTGAGCGGCTCTTCTCGGTTTGTGTATTTCTTATAATAACGGGGGTAGTATTTACCCTCTCTGTCTAAGATTCGCTCCAGGGTATCATATCCCACGATAAAATAAATTTCGGTTCTTTCAGGATAATCAGCCTGAATAGCCTGGAGCATATCAATAAAATAAGGATGGCTGCAGACCCCGACAGAAACTTTGGAATGGGATGAGAAGACCTGGAGCAGCATCTTTAAACGGTCTTCCAGAGAAGCTTCATAGTTTGTCTTATCGGCGTTTCTAGGGCTGGCTAAAAGTAAGACTTCATTCAGGTTAAAGATTTGCCGGGCTTTTCTAATCAATTCTACATGGGTGATGGTAGGAGGATTAAAAGAAGCTGAGAAAACGCCTAATTTCTGACCCGGCGATAGAACCCCAAAACTTGCCTTCAGAATGAAATATAGGTTGGGATACGTCTGGTTAGAAATAGTCTGTATAATTTTTTTGAACTCCTGATGGGGTAAATTTTTTTGCTCCATACATCTCTCCTAAAATTTCCAGTTGACAGGTCCTTGTTCTACTTACAATATATGTTATAATTCCCAATGGTTCTCAGGGGGAGTTCAAAAATTTTTCCCATCAACTCCTGAACCCTTTAAGGAGGTGGATAATGTCAAAACAAGCTATCACGCAATGGGTGATTTTAAACGTATTTTTATCCCTGTGGATTTTATTTGTTAATCCACAGAATGTTGAAGCTGTAGAAGCCCAAGGGGTGAGTCGGCAGGTTTTATTGGAAGCCGTTGTGGACGGCTTAACCGAGGGAAAGTATAAAATGCGTGCGGTAGAAATGACCGTTGAACCGGGTGGTTCCATGAGTGAACATACCCATGGAGGTCCGGGAGCCCGTTATATAATCTCCGGAACCCTTACCTCCAAAGAAGATGGACAGACTAAAACCTATACAGCTGGTCAATCCTTTGCCGAAACCCCTCAAGTTCATCACAGTTATAAAAATGAAGGCAAAGATCCTGTAAAAATTTTAGTTTTTGAGATACTCCCTATGGGAGAGACTAAAGCCCAGGCCGCTCAAGAAAAAAAAGGAATTACCTCCAAGACCACGCTAGAACAGGAGGTCGATGGGCTGACTGCCGGAAAGTATAAAATGATACTGGTCAGCTTAAAAATAGCACCTGGGGGATTTATCGGAGAACATACCCATCAAGGCCCCGGTATAAGATGGGTTGCCTCCGGAAGCCTGACAATCACCACAGATAAAGCCGACACTTATAAGGAAGGCCAATATTACTTCGAACCGGCCGGAACCCACATGGCCAGAGTCGAAGGTGATAAGAACAAAGAAACCCAACTGATCCTCTTCGAGGTTCGACCGGCAGACAAGTAAATTAAGAACCGCTGAAGGGGTGAATGGGAGAATAGACATTCAATCAATTCCCCCCCCCATGCGGGGGGATAGAGGAAAGGGGGCTTCCTTGGTAGAGGCAATCCTTCATTCTCCCATTTCCCCTCTTTTGAGACTTTTTACTCAAAAATTTTCTTCCCCCCCGGAGTCGATTTTTTATCGATGGGATCTGCTATTTCCATCTTTTTCCGAATCTCCTGGATATCTTCTCCGGTAAGATGGGCCAGGATTTGCGCCTGCTGCCCGTAACGTTCCGATAAAGATTTCTGATAACTTAATCCTTTTGCACACTTCATCTCTCCTGTGAAGGGATGGCAGAAGATATATCGGCCCTGAAAAGTTTGTTGATTCGGAGTCTCTTGAAATACAAGATCTTCTGGAAATTTATCCCGGGTGTATCGAACACGCAGCCGACTGATATAAACGTTGGAGTCTTTGGATTCATCAGCCAAAATACCCCGGCCTTTTTTAATTCTTCAGGTGTTAACGGATTGGTAGCGCTATAAAGACCAAATTTTCCGTTTAGAGTTTCCTGACCAATAGAAAATAAACCGCTCCCCAGGTTACCCAGGCTGAATCGTTAAAATTTCGCAACTGTAACTTGACGGAATACCTCCTCCCTGGTAAATTGACCCTCATGATGAAAGCTTCTCAACGGACCCGATTCGTTGCTCTACAATATCGTGATTTCCGTCTTCTGTGGTTGGGTCAGCTTATCTCGTGGATCGGGTCTCAGATGCAAGCGGCGGCTATCTTGTGGCATATTTCTGAACTCACCGAATCCCCGCTGGCCCTTGGAGGGGTTGGTGCCTCCCGATTAATCCCCGTTTTACTTTTCTCTTTGATGGGTGGTGTTGTTGCAGATGTTGTAGATCGACGGCGATTGATGCTCCTGACCCAGAGCATTATGGCCTTATTGGCCGGTATTTTGGCCATATTGACCTTCTCAGGCTGGGATAGGGTTTGGCTTATTTATTTGATCTCCGCTTTATTGGCTTCAGCAGTTGCTTTTGATAACCCGGCACGTCAGGCGCTGATACCTGCTCTGGTTCCCAGAGAACATCTATCCAATGCCATCAGTTTAAATTCTATCGTGCTTCAGATAGCCTCTATTGTAGGGCCTTCCCTGACCGGAGTCGTATTGTCGGTTAGCCATGTTGCCGTTATTTATTTGATCAACGCAATCTCGTTTTTCACGGTTATTATTGCCCTGGTACGCATGAATTTACCGGCATATACCACCCACAGTCTGCGCGGGGAGATTAGCTTCCAGGCCATGCTGGAGGGGCTACGATTTGTTCGTCGCTCTCCGATGATCCTATCTACCATGCTGTTGGACTTCTTTGCAACCTTCTTTGCATCGGCAGAAGCCCTGCTTCCTTTATTTGCCAAGGAAATTCTCCATATAGGCCCGAAGGGTTACGGTTTGCTATATACCGCTCCGGCTATTGGGGCTGTTACTATGGGAGCCATTCTTTCTTTATTCGGTCGGATTAGGAAGCAAGGGCCTCTCATTTTAGGAAGTGTGGCCATCTATGGATTAGCAACGGTGGCTTTTGGCCTTTCCAGGACATTTGTCTTATCCTTCATCTTCCTGTTTCTGACCGGAGCCGCCGATACTGTCAGCATGGTCATCCGGGGGACTATTCGCCAACTCCATACCCCTGACCACCTGCGGGGGCGAATGATCTCCGTAAATATGATCTTTTTTATGGGTGGACCTCAATTGGGGGAGTTAGAAGCGGGAGTTGTAGCCCAGTGGTTTGGGGTAGTATTTTCCATTGTAAGTGGGGGCATCGGCGCTATCCTGGCCGTCATAGGTATTATGATCTTCTTTCCGGCCTTGCGACACTATGATTATGAACCAGAACCTGTGATACCCACTTCTTTAGACTCTCAACAGAAAGATAAGGAACCCAAGGTAGATAAAAATTAAAGGGAGATCCGTGAAAAAATAACTTACTTCAAAGACCAGGCCGTTGAAGGGGGTCGGTTTATAGAGCGGAAGATTCGAAAGAGGGTATCATCCCCCCATACGGGGAGTAAGAAAGGGGATGGGCTTTTTGCACAGGCCTGATGATAGAAAGAGATAGGGATAAAATGGCAAACGGAATCTAAAAACCTCCAAGCTCCGTCACCTGTTGGAACTTTTTTACTCACCCTTAAGTCTATTACATGGAGGTTGAGTCCTGGAAACGAGAAAAATTTGCTTGCCAGTTAAAACTTTTTTTGGTACGGTTTATTTACCGAATTTTTTCCCCGTTTGATCTTTTCTATAAAAACCCAGGAGTTAATTATTTAATGGAGGGTTAAGGAGCCTTTTATGAAAAAGACCCACATTATTGTTAAAGCAAAAGATCTTGAAAAGTTTCTCACTCAGCTAGATTCTTCTCCTCAAGACCAAAAAGAGTGGGAGAAGCTCCGGGATAAGTTTGATCTGAAAATCTTGGAAAAAGAGGTGAAGAATCTGAGCGAGGAGAATTTAAGGGATCTGTTTGCGAAGCTTCATGTTTTACCCGATGATGAATTGCAAGAAGCCTTAAGAAGTTGTCCTGAGATTCGAGAACTTTGGTATGATCATTTTGCCAGATGGGCTTTTGGTGGAGAGCCAGATCCCTTTTAATCCCAAGTGGAATAGTTATGGCGATCTTCAACTATAAAACCAAAGAGGTTATAGGTAAAATTGTTTATTACGGGCCCGGATTGGGAGGAAAAACGACTTCTTTGCAATATATTCATGAACATGTCATTCCGGAGCGGAGGGGTGAGCTATTTTTTCTGGCTACAGAGGATGATCAAACGATTTACTTTGAACTTCTTCCCCTTCAAGTGGGAAAGGTTCAGGATTTTAACCTTCGATTTCAGGTTTATACAGTTCCCGGTCAGGTGAAGTATAATAACACACGAAAAGCGGTCCTTCAAGGAGTGGATGCCATTGTTTTTGTGGCCGATTCACAAAGAGCCCGTCGAAAGACGAATATTCTGGGTCTTGAGAATTTGAAGTTTAACTTAGCCGGATATAACCGACGGTTAGAGGATATTCCCTTAGTGTTTCAATACAACAAAAGAGACCTGGACGGCATTCTTACCCTGGAAGAGCTGAACCGGGATTTGAATCCGGGTAACTTACCTTACTTCGAATCTGTAGCCCGAGAAGGTAAAGGGGTTTTAGAAGCCTTCGAGGTTATATCGTCCTTAGCCGTCCAAAATATCGAGACACGGCTCCGGCAGACTCAAGGGAAATCCCCCCTATCTACCTCCACCACTTCCCAGGGGACCCTTGCACCTTCCCAACAAGAATTTTCAGATTATATTTTAGGAGATGACAAAGAAGGCCTGTGGGGAAGTACGAAAGGTATCGATCTTCTTCTTTCCTCAGATAGTGATCCACTTCCTTGTGCCTATTATCAGGACGGCGATATTATCTTTGAAAAGGGAGACCCTGGAGATAAGATGTATTATATTGAATCAGGGAAGGTGGAGATTGTTCAATGGGGTGAGTTGGAGAAGGAAGTTCTCGCTGTTTATCAAAAGGGGGATTTTTTTGGAGAGATGGCCCTGTTCGCTGATAAACCCAGATCGATAACCGCAATAGCCAGAGGCTTTACCCAGGTCCAGGTAATGACCAAGGAAACTTTGTCCGATTATATTCATAAAAAACCTGAAATAGCCCTTGCGCTCATCAAAACCTTATCCAATCGGATTCAGGGAAGTAATCAAACTATTGGTAAATTAACAGATAAAAATAAAGAACTCTCTCAGCGATTGAATCAGGCTTATAAAATTATTAAGCAGCTTACCCAGGAAAACAAAATACTCAAAGGCCTCTTGTAAAGCTTGCAGGATATAGTGCGAAGGTTTATTTCGTAAGGTAAATCACGAAATAGTACCTGGCACTATTCCTTAAATATTCCTTAGAACAGGGAGGAGATGGATTGAAATGGAGGATCGAGATAGAGCCATGGAACTCTTCGAAATAGCCTATGAGTACCAGATGAGAGGAGAGCTAGAAATGGCTATCGATTACTACAAGCAGTCCATCGAAGTTTATCCGACTGCGGAAGCTTATACCTTTCTGGGATGGACCTACAGCTTTATGAGGCGGTACGAAGAGGCTATTGAGGAGTGCGAAAAGGCTATTGAAACAGACCCAGATTTTGGAAATCCTTACAATGATATTGGTGCTTACTTAATTGAATTAGGGCGTTATGACGAGGCCATCCCCTATCTAAAAAAAGCCATGGTGGCAAAGCGATACGAAGCCTACCACTATCCCCACTACAATTTAGGACGAGTCTGGGAGAAAAAGGGTAAATGGTATGAAGCCATCGAAGAATATACCAAAGCCCTCGAGATACGACCGGATTATAGTTTAGCCCATCGAGCTAAAGTCCGATTACAGGCATTAATGAACTAAAAAAGATGGAAGACCGGGGGAGGGCCGAAGATCTTTCTTCTCCCGGTCTTCCATTCTCCTATTTAAGGGGGGTTCGAAGTTTATAAACTATCGTACCTTCCTCTGTTACCTCCATATCCAAAACTCCTTGAACATAGAGATGGCCTACCTTCTCTTCTACCTCTTGTAAGGTGAATGGGCTATTGGCGGCAAACTCCCCGGTGGCCAATCCCTGGGGGTTAGACTTTGCCATCTGAAGGATTCTGTTTTCAAGTTCTGCATTGCGTTTTGCTTTCTCAGTCTGTTTGGTCCGGATAATCTGATAAACCCCATATCCCATTCCCAACAGACCGATTCCCAGAGGAGCCAATCCGAAAGCAAGGAACCCGATCAAGTCAACGGCAAAAGGTCCCTGGGATCTATCAAACTGGAAGAAAAGACCGATCGTATAAAAGGCTCCGATGATGGCCAGGAGGGCTCCCACGCCTATACAAATTACCGGGAAAGCTCGACCCATGTTTAGGACTCCTTTTTATCTATTAAAATTAATCTGAGGAGCAGTTTGAGCCCCTTCAACTGCCTTAAAATAAGGCTTCTCCTTATCAAATCCAAAAATTTTGACCGTGTAAATCACGGGGATTTTTCGGGCATAACTGTTATAGGCCTCTACCGCCTGATTGTATCGCATTCGCTCCACAGCAATACGATTCTCCGTTCCTGCAACTTCATCCATAAGTCTGGCAAAGGTGGCATCCGCTTTAAGTTGAGGATAGTTTTCCACGACGGCAAAGAGTTGCCGGAGGCTTGTTTCCATTTGATTGGAGGCATCTATTTTCTCCGGAATACTTTTTGCGTTCATCATGGCAGCTCGGGCGTTGGCAATATTTTGAAAAATCTCCTTTTCATGACCGGCATAACCTTTAACAATATTAACCAGATTCGGAATCAGATCGGACCGACGCTGCAATTGATTTTCTACCTGGGCCCAGGCAGAATTAACCCGCTGATCTAATTCCACCAGGGTATTGTAACCACATCCCGAGGTTGATAAAATGAGCAAGAGCATCAAGAGAGTTTTTTTATAGAAAGTGTAAGGCCGTCGAAGCATAACCTCCTCCTGTCGTTATTAAAAACTCGACCCGGCACCCCCGCCCCCACTGGAGCCTCCTCCAAAACCTCCAAAAGAACCGCCAGAACTTCGGCCAGATCCTCCAAATCCGCCAAAAGAGCCTCCACCGTATGGTCCGTAGTAAGAGGTGCGAGTCAGCCTGGGTGTCGTTTCCATTTTTACCTCATGATATCCACATACCGGGCACGTATAAACAACCTCACGAAGTCCCATACTTGAATAAGATGCAGGTCGGAGCGTATTCTTCTGGACCAACATCCGATTCCCACATCGAGGGCATCGATTTCTCAAATTCTGAACGGATGCCCATGCACCTGGAATAAAAGGAATAATGAAAGGAAAAAAAGCAAAAAACAAATAGAAAAGCCCGGGCAGGGTAAGCAAGGCTAAAAGACCCAAGGGCAAAGCTCGATTTCGTAAATTCTGAATCCCCAGGTAGAAGATCCAAAAGATAAAGTAAATCCAACCGCTCAGGTAAAGAAATCCGCCCGTTGGTAACCGGCGTTCGACTTTTTTTGAGGAAGTAGGGGAAGTTTGGGTGTCTTCCAGAATAACCCGGGCGATCTGTTGGGTTCCGGCTATCAATCCCTCTCCCCATCGATTATTCTTAAAATAAGGAACCATGTACGTGCGGATAATCTCCCCTACCTTTCCATCTGGAAGGATTCCTTCCACCCCATACCCGGTCTCAATCTCAATTCGTCGGTCTTTTACGGCCAATAAAATCAGAACGCCGTTATCCTTCCCTTTCTTGCCAACTTTCCATCGGTTCAAAAGCTCCGTTGCATACTGTTTGGGAGTTAAAGGAGCAGTACTCTCCACCGTAACCACCGCAATCTCAGCCGTGGTTTGCTTTTCCACATCTGTAATAAGGTTGTTGAGTTCTTCTCGAATTTGGGGGGTTAAAACGTTGGCAAAATCACTGACCCAGCCTTGAGGTTCAGGATATTGAATCTGAGCCTGGATCGGTAAAATAAGAACCCAGCCGAGTAAGCAGAGGAAGCTTAAAACAGTTTTTTCCACCAGTTAAGTTCTCGTGCTTTTTGAGTCCCTTCAATAATCTGACCCAAAATATTCACTGCCTGGTAGAGCCCTTCACCGTAATTCCCCTTCTGTAAAAAAGGAACCACATGCCTTTGCAAGATCTGAAAAGATTCTTCATCGGTGATTACAGGCTCCAGGGAATAACCTACTTCGCTCTCAATCCGACGCTCTTCCAAAGCGAGAAGGATCATGATCCCCCGATTCTCTGTCCCTCCCATATCCCATCGATTGGCAAGCCAGAAAACATATTCCGAAGGCTTAACGGGTTTTGTCCTGGGAACTGTAACCACTATCAACTCGGCTTGGGTCTTTAAGAATATCTCATGGCAACGCTGCTCAATTCGAAGGACCTCTTCCTTGGAAAGAACCTTTGCAAAGTCATTAACATAACCAGATCGAACCGGCGGAGGAGGAAGTCGAGAATCCAGAAGGACCAAAGTAAAATGGCAATCAGGACAAGCCTCTACACGATCTGAAATTTCTGTACCGCAACTGGGGCATTTCATAACTTTATGGCCTTTGCTTTAGTAAATGGCCGATATTATCGCTTATCTGGTCTCATCCAGGACACTTATAAGAAAGATACCTGCCCTGGATTTTTCTGTCAAGAACAACGGATTTCATTGCGTTTCGGCTTGGGCTAAATTGAAATAAATCCTCATAGGCAACTTGACTCTCTTTGAACGCACCTTCAGGTAAACCCTTGCAGTGCGCATTCAGATGAATCAGGATACTCTGAACGATAATTCAATGGGGTTTCATGTTTAATTCTCCCTATTTTATAGATCTCTTATAGATCGATTGAGAAAATCTTCCTGTTTGCCGGGTGACCCGGATGCTATACAAGGTAAAGTCGTTATGCAAGATCTTTTTGAAGATTTAAGGTTGTTGTCCCCTTAAAGGGGCAACTATATTTGAATTAGACAAGAATAAAATCTCTACCCCCATGAACAGGTTCCCCTTCTTAAAGACAGGGTTGTGATTTAAGTTCAAATTTAATCTGAAATATATAGACGGCCCTCCAGATCTGGAGGCTTCTATAAGATAAACCTGATAAACCAGTTAAGCCGGGGTATTTGGAAGACGGTTGATCGGTTGGGGTGTAAATTTAACGGATCGGGAGGTTTAATTATGAATCAACTTAAATTTCTGCTTCTGTTTCCCGTTTTAGTAGCTCAAATTTATGGGTTAGGAAACCAGTCGATTATTGTCAATAAACCGGGCGGTGGAGCGATATGGTCTAAAGGCTTACCCTGTCAGGCTGCTACTACTATCGAATGGTCCTTAGATCCCAGGATTATACGACGCTTGCGTAATCCTGCCTTTTTTAAATACGATATAGAGCTTTATAAACCGGATGGGAGCTTAGTTTCCCAGGTTGCTACCCATGTATCGGGGTTTAATTACTGCTGGCATATTCCCGAAAATCTACCCGAAGGGAACTATCGAATAAAAATTTTAACTCCCGACAGAGTTTTGAGCGGGGAGAGCCAGGTCTTCCAGATTACGGAAAAGTAAGAAAAAGTATATAGTTCGCCCTGGGTTTGTTGAGGTTTATGGTGGGTTTATTAAGCTGAGGAACTCTTCGGGATTAGCTAGAGATGATAGTAAAGGACTTGCCTTTCGACAAACCCAGGGCGAACAGGGTGTGGCTTTTCTTTCAAGCCACAATTCTTACACGTTGGGTGTTTTAATAAAGACCCCTTTTAACCTTTTTTAACCTTTCAGGGAGTATACCTCACCTTCTTTGAAATGTTTAAAAACAGGTCCCAGGTAACTTCTTATTCAGGAAAGTTACCCAGGCGCTATTAAATCTAGGAGGTTCTTTTTTTAGTCTTACAAACTTGATGCCAGAGGCGGATTATTAAGGTCTTGAGCGCGAAATCAAAATCTTCTGATCCCTTTAAGGCGATAACCCCCCTAAGCCTGGGCGAATCTGTCGTAGAAAAATGACGTTTGGAAGAAAGAGCATGGTTTTAAAACCTGTTTATATAGCGGTTTCGAAGCCTTTTAGAGTCTTTAAGGTATTGTGTCATAAAATTATGACATGTTGTCCCAAAAATTGAGTAATCTTTGAATATACTTTCCTTAGATGTCTTTGTCCGGAGTTGACAGGCAGCTCGTGCGACTGAAACACGTCCGGTACCGGCCATTGAAAAATGTATCCTTCAGGCTACAAGAACGAAAAAGACTTTTGACGCATTTCGCTAAATAGAAAAGATGGCTCATTAGACCAATTCCTCTACGAGAATTCCTAATCCTTTCCTAGGCATTGCGACGTGGAAATTTCCTTTCATATGCCTATTTTCTTCTTGACATTGACCTTTAGCCGGGTTAATTTCTAACAGCGTGAAAAGAAGATAGCCTGGGGTTAGAAGGAAGTTTTTAACCAGATAGCCGGACAAAAAGCTCCTTTGAACAACTCTTCTACGTGAGCCTAAAGCCTATGAAGATTCTCATGGTTGCACCAGAGCCCTTTTTTCAACCGAGAGGGACCCCTTTTAGTGTGTACCACCGTTTAGAAGCCCTTTCTAAACTGGGTCATCAGATAGACCTGGTTACTTACCCCTTGGGTAAGGATGTTTTCATAGATCAAGTTGAGATTTATCGCTCCTGGAAGCCCCCCTTTGTAAAACGGGTAAAAATCGGCCCCTCCTTCCTAAAGCCGATTTTAGATATTTTCTTGTTTATCAAAGCAACGGTTCTGCTGATGAAGAAGAAGTACGACTGTATTCATACCCACGAGGAAGGAACTTTTTTGGGAGCCGCTTTAAACAGGATTTTTAGATATCCCCACGTCTATGATATGCATTCCAGCTTACCGGAGCAATTTTTTAATTTTGGGATCATCCGTTCGCATCGGATTATTCGGTATCTGGAATTATTCGAGCGCTGGGCTCTAAAATACTCCAGTATTGTCATTGCCATCTGCCCCTATTTACAGGAAAAAATAAGACGGATCATGCCGGATAAGAAGACGGTCCTCATTGAAAACATTCCTAACTTAACGGAAGATGCTTTCTTGGGAAAGGATGAGGAAGTTAAAAGATTAAAGAAAGAGTTAAATCTGGAACATCAACTGGTTATCCTTTATACAGGAACTCTGGAGACCTATCAAGGAATTGAGCTTCTCTTAGAAAGTGCCCGATATGTTACCCGACATGTTAAAGATGTTAAGTTTCTTTTGGTAGGAGGGACCGAAGATCAAATGAAAACGTTACTGGAGTTGGCCGACTCTCTCGGTGTGCGAGAATCGGTCCTGTTCATAGGACAGAGACCTGTTGAAGAAATGCCCAGTTTTATCCAGTTAGCAGATATTTTGGTGTCACCTCGAAAAACGGGAACAAATACGCCCCTTAAAATTTATACCTATCTCAGTTCTGGTAAACCCATTGTTGCCACAAATCTTCTAACCCATACTCAGGCTCTTAATCCAGATGTAGCCGTATTGACGGAACCCAATCCGGAGGATTTTGCCCGGGGAATTCTTAAACTCATTCAGGATCCTTCCCTCAGAGCTAGATTAGGTCAAAATGCCCTCAAATTAAGTAAGACAAAATATAGCTACGAAGTCTACCTCTCCCGAACGGCCGAAGTATATGACTATATCCTGATGAATTCAAAGCGATGAATGAGCTGTAAATGGACCCCTCATTCACCGCTTCATTACCCTACTAAATTGTGCGGAATTGCAGGCATAGTAAGTTTAAATCCTCGATATAAGATTGAGAACAGAGATCTTCAGAGGATGTGTGAGGTCATTCGCCACCGTGGCCCAGATGATGAGGGCTTTTACCTGGAATACCCCATAGGACTCGGAATGCGCCGTTTGAGTATTATTGACCTCGAAGGTGGACATCAGCCCATGTCCGATGAAGATAAATCCCTATGGATAGTGTTCAACGGGGAAATCTACAATTTTCAAGAAATCCGAAGAGAATTAGAAAAAAAAGGCTATCGCTTTCGTACTCGAAGCGATACCGAAGTTATCCTGTACAGCTACAAGGCATATGGAGAGGAATGTGTAAGACTCTTTCGGGGGATGTTCGGCTTTGCCCTCTGGGATAAAAAGGAAAAAAAACTGATCCTCGCACGAGACCCCTTGGGAATTAAGCCTCTTCATTACTATCTGGATGCCGAAAAGCTGATTTTTAGCTCTGAAATAAAATCCATTTTAACCTGTAAAGGAGTTTCTCGTGAGCTTAATTTTAAAGCCTTAGATCGCTATCTAACTTTTGAATACATTTTTGCTCCTGAGACCATTTTTCAGAAAATCTACAAACTTCCTCCGGCGCATATATTGGTCTGGTCGGATAAGGGGTTGAAGATTAAGCCGTATTGGGATATAGAGTGGGAGAGTGAGGATATGGAAGCCGGGAATGGGATCACCCAGGGGGAGGGTCTTGAGGGTGTTTCTCCATCTTATCCCCTTGCCTCTGCACTTTCCAGAAAAGAGGAGGAGTATGCCGAACAACTTTATGCGGTATTAAAAGAGTCGGTGAAACTGGAACTGATCAGTGACGTTCCTCTGGGAGCTTTCCTCAGTGGAGGGATTGACTCGAGCTCTGTGGTAGCTCTGATGAGCCAGATGTCAGATCGCCCGGTAAAAACTTTCTCCATTGGATTTGAAGATCAATCCTATAACGAGCTTGATTACGCCAGAAAAGTAGCCAGGCATTTTGGGACGGATCATCACGAATTTATTTTAAAACCGAATATTGAGGATCTGGCCATGACGCTGATGGATTATCTGGATGAACCTTTGGGCGATTTCTCCATTTTTCCCACCTATTTGGTTTCTAAAATGGCCCGGGAGCAGGTAACCGTTGCCCTCTCTGGAGATGGGGGGGATGAGCTTTTTGCCGGTTACGATACGTATATTGCAAACCGTATAGGAGAATATTACGAAAAAATTCCGGGTTTTCTCCGTAACCACCTTATAGCCAGGTGGCTTCACCTTATTCCCCCATCCCAAAAAAAGAAAGGGATCCTTAACCTGGTCAAACGTTTTGTAGAAGGAGCTGAACTTCCTCGCTCTTTAATGCATGCCCGCTGGATGACCTTTCTAAAGCAAGAAGAAAAATCCCGGCTTTATACCGACTTCTTTAAAAAAGAACTGGCAGACGAGACTCCCGATAAGTCCCTTCAATATTAT
This sequence comes from Candidatus Limnocylindrales bacterium, assembly GCA_035559535.1. Lineage (NCBI taxonomy): Bacteria > Bacillati > Chloroflexota > Candidatus Limnocylindria > Candidatus Limnocylindrales > Candidatus Limnocylindrales bacterium. Next base: position 101,767 of record DATMBG010000051.1, on the reverse strand, counting down.
TTTGATCAAACTCGACCCCGGAATCCCCAGACTCCGGGATTTCCGGATCCTTTAGCCCGTCAGCAATACGTAGATTTAAAAACCTATCTACCCGATGATATCCTCACCAAAGTAGATCGGATGAGCATGGCTACGTCTCTAGAAGCCAGAGTACCTTTGTTGGATCATAAGGTGGTAGAATTTGCATTTAAAATTCCCAGCGAGCTAAAATTAAGGGGTTTTACAACCAAATATATCCTTAAGAAAACCATGGCAAAATTCCTTCCCAGGGAAGTTATTTACAAGAAGAAGCAGGGTTTTAGTATTCCCATCAAAAACTGGTTACGGGCTGAACTAAAACCCCTTCTTTTGGACCTCCTGTCCGAGACACGGATCCAAAAAAGGGGCTATTTTAACTGGAAACATGTAGACCGGTGGATTCAAGAACATCTCCACGGGAAAGAAAATCATAGTCATCGGTTGTGGGCTTTGATGGTTTTTGAAATGTGGCATCAGCGATATCTGTAGGTTGCCCGTTCCCCGTTGTCTGTTGTTCTTTGCCACAGAAATACAGAGAGGGTACAGGGTAAAATAAAACGAAGGTTTGTCTCCGGATTCTCTGCATTTGTGTGGCTACCCTGGACAACAAACAAGGGACCCATTTATGACTAAATTCACTCGCTATGTTACCTTAGGTCGTATGGCCTGGAACTACTGGATTCGGAAGGTGAAACCGGATTATCTTCCTATGCGTCTTTGGGTAGAACCCACCAGCGTCTGTAATCTGCGTTGTGTAATGTGTCCTCAAAGTTTTGGGAGGCGCTTTGCCAAAGGGTATATGGAGTTTTCCCTGTTTAAGAAAATCATCGATGAAGCGAAAACCTTCGTTTATGATGTGAATCTTCACCATACCGGCGAACCTACCCTTCACCCCCGGCTCCCCGAGATGATTCGGTATGCCAAGGAAAGCGGTATTTATACCCGCCTCCATACCAATGCCACCTTGCTCAATGAAGAGCGTGCCCGAGCTTTACTGACCTCAGGGTTAGATCTTATTTCTTTTTCTTTTGACGGTTATGAAAAAGAAGAATACGAGAAAATTAGGGTACGATCGGATTTTGATGAGACCTTAGGGAATATTCTCAATTTTTTGCATTTGAAAAAAAAGTTAGGTCAGACTACGCCGTATACGATCTTTGAGGTCATTGATTTTTCCGGTGAAGCCAGGGACGCAGAAAGACAGAAGAAATTCCGGGCGCAGTTTGCAGGTCTTCCCTTAGATCAACTCATTATTAAAGAACCCCACAACTGGGCTGGAAGCTACGAGATAAAAGACCATGTTCCAAGTTATTATACAGATTATTATTCCCCGTGCACTTTTCCCTGGTACGCTTTGGTTATTTTTTGGAACGGGAAAGTAGCTCCCTGTCCCCAGGATTTTTACGGTGACTTAGATATGGGAGATGTCAACAAATCTTCGATCAAGGAAATCTGGAATTCGGCTCCCATGATGGAACTTAGAAGACTCATGAAAGAAGGTCGGGGCCATGACCTTTCTCCCTGCTCTGGTTGTGATATGATTAAAAGAAAAACCTTTTTAGGCGTTCCGACTTTAAACCTGAAAACCTTTCTCAAAGAAAGCGTGTTAGGATACAAGGGATAAGAAGAGTCTGGCGCATTCTCCTGACCCTCTGGTTCATCCAATGGAAATGGAAAAAGTCTGGCAATTGGAAGTTGCAAAAAAATCTCTAAAGAAGCAAAGTAAACTTAGAGCGATGGATACGTTTCTTGAATCGACTTCAGGAAAAAAATGCCTGGAGATTGGATGTGATACCGGGGTAACCAGTTTTTTTCTTAGAAAGCGGGGAGGTGACTGGATAAGTGTAGATGGAGATAAGGAAAAAATAGAAATTGCTCGAAAGCTGGTTGGAGATACGGTCTTTTTAACAGATGGAAGAAGCTTAAATTTTGCGGACGCAACCTTTGATTGTGTGGCGGTCATAGACTTTCTGGAGCACATCGAAACAGATCAGGAATTTATTAGGGAAATTTATCGGGTTCTTAAGCCTTCTGGAAGCCTGTATGTAACCGTACCCCACACCCGAGGGGGAAAAGACCTGATCCTGAATCGGCTCCGATGGTGGCTCGGCTTCAAACCTTCGGACTATGGGCATGTACGAAAGGGATATTCCCTGGAAGATTTATGCACAAAGCTGGAAAAAGGAGGCTTTAAAGTAACGGGGTATACCACCTTCTCAAGGTTTTTTTCGGAATTGATCGAACTGGTGGTCAACTACAGTTATATGTTTATTCTCAACAAGGGCCAGCATAAGGGAAGCCTGAAAGGAGGTATAGCGCCCTCCTCTCCAGAAGATCTGAAGCAACATCAGAAGTCCTTCAAGCTCTACTCTTTAGTTTATCCGGTCTTGTGGGTTATTTCACGGCTAGATGAATTCATTTCCTTTACACCCGGCTATATTTTAATGGTTTCGGCAAAGAAAGCTTAAGATACCAGGAGTCAGGATTCAGAATTCAGAATTTCTTACTCCAGTTCCCGGTTTCTGACTTCTGAATTCTTGCCATATGAAAATTCTGGTTACAGGTGCATCAGGTTTTCTAGGTAAACATCTCGTGCGGAGTTTACTGGCCGATAGGCATGAAGTTATTTCCTTTGTTCGACCGACCAGTAACATGGAAGAACTTCGAAAAATGGACACCGAAGTGGTTTACGGTGATATTCGGGATAAAGGATCTATTGAGAGGGCTTTAAAGATCGGACGTAATGTAGAAGTGGTTTTTCATCTTGCCAGTATACTGACGCCGGTGAACGTTTCAAACTCCCTGTATTGGGATATTAATTATCAGGGGACTCAGAACTTACTGGAAGCCTGTCGTTATGCCGGTTTAAGGGCCCTTGTCCATTGCAGTAGCGTAGGAGTTATGGGAACTCTCTCTGAAATTCCATCCCGTGAGACTTCTCCCTGTGCAGCGGATAACGTCTACGGGAAAAGCAAATACCAGGCGGAACTCCTCGCCTTAGAGTATGCAGAGAAATATGAATTACCGGTCTCAGTTATAAGACCTGCCTGGATCTACGGACCTGGAGACCGACGCACCTATAAGCTTTTTCATGCCATTGCAAAACATGTCTTTCTCATGATCGGAACCGGAGAAACCCTCGTTCATCCCGTGTTTGTAGAGGACGTGGTTCAGGGGCTTAAACTCTGTGCCCAGCATCCGGCTGCAGTAGGGGAGGTTTTTATCATAGCCGGGGCTCAATCCGTCACACTCCGTCAACTCGTGGATACCATCGCCGAAGAGTTAAATGTGAAAATCCCCAGACTCAAAATTCCCGTCTGGTCGGCTCGATTTGTAGCGTCGGTTTGTGAAAAAGTATTTAAATGGATCCATTTACAACCTCCTCTCCATCACCGACGACTTGACTTCTTTTTAAAGAACCAATCCTTCGATATCTCAAAAGCCAGAGAATTTCTAGGGTTTGAGCCCAAGGTAGACTTAAGAACCGGGATCCGAATTACCCTGAATTGGTATAAGGCTCAGGGATGGCTTTGAGGTAAAAAAAGCCTGGGAGAATAGGAGAATGGAAGAGATACGCTCCCATTACCTCAGACTCCTACCCTCCTACTTTTGTGTTAATACTCAAATGTATCGTCAGCTTCCTGCTTCTTTCCTTCCTGTTATATAAAACAGATTTAACTCTCATTGGATCCGCCCTTAAGGCGGCGAATCCATTTTGGGTCATAGCCGCCTTTTTACTGCATATCATCGGTTTCCTGCTCAGTGCCTACCGCTGGCAAATTCTCCTTGAAGCTCAAGGCGCTAAAGTTCCCTTGGGATTTCTAATAAAATCTTACCTGGTTGGCATCTTTTTTAATAATTTCTTGCCCTCCACCATAGGTGGGGACGTAGTTCGGGCTTATGATACCATTCCCTACACCTACTCCGGAACCAAATCCTTAACCATCGTCATGGTCGAACGTCTGACAGGAATGTTTGCCCTGGGACTTTTTGCCCTGGTTGCTCTGTTCTTCGGCTTTTCGGTCTTTACGCAAATCCCCATGGTCTGGCTGGCTCTCAGTGCTTTACTTGTTTTATTTGTAATATTTATTGCAGCCCTTCATCCCCGTGTCCATAAGTTTATCAATGCCTTTCTAGAACCTGAGAATGGAGGGGCTTTACAACCTTTTTTTACCCGGTACCCTTTTTTAAATAAAATCACAGAGAAATTAAAAAAACTGTTAGGAACCCTCTCCATTTATCAACAGAACAAACGAGTTTTGATCATAGCATTCTTTTTGGCCATTCTTCTCCAGGTTAATGTTATTTTCCACTTTTACTTCCTTTCGTTTGCTTTGAACCTCCCGGTTCCCCTGCTATATTACTTCCTTATTATCCCGGTTATTACGGTAGTTCTTTTACTACCTATTTTTATTAATGGAATAGGCGCCCGGGAGGCTGTCTATATATTTTTCCTGGGACAGTTTCAGGTAACCCCAGCTCAGGCTATTGCATTTACCTGGATTACCTTTGGTATGGTACTTTTTCAGGGAGTTATAGGTGGGATTATCTATGCCTTGAGACGATAAAAAACTCTTCCTATTCTAAAAAACTTATGAAACCCTGAAACGCAGAAGAAGTGGAATAAGTCGGAAGAAATTTTTATTGACAGAACTCCTCCTACCTGCATAAGCTGGATATTGGCTGGTATCTTACCAGTCGGACATTTAATTCTTCAGTTTAGTCTATCGACCACTAACCCTTTTAGATAAATCTGAAGGAGGTTTTCCTATGAATCGAAAAAAATTTCTCGCAAGCTTAATCGGTCTCATGATGGTTTTAAGTTTTTCCCTGATCAATTCATCCTCTTTTGCTGCAGAGATGTCTGCAGGTGAAGCCATTGCGGCGGCTATTGCCAACGGTGAAATTGTAGATTTGACCGTTCTTATCGCAGAGAATTACCCTGCACACTGGCCGACCCATAACCAGTTCCAAAGATGGACCTTCAACTGGTTCCAACCTATCAAGGGGAAGTATGAAAACAACTTAGCCCAAAGCGTGTTTCCTTACTACGGCCAAAGAATGATCATCGATGAGCATACGGGAACTCAAATTGACTTCCCGGCACACTTCATTCCACCCAAGGGAAGCGGTCTCCCCTTTGAGGGAGAAGCAGGTTCCCTGACTGGTTCAAACTATCCTCTGGAGCGCCAGATGGGGCCTGTGGATGTTATCGATGTTCGAAGCATTCTGGATAAAGCTGAAAATGGAAAAAGCCCTGCCATCACTGTGGATATGATTAAAGACTGGGAGAAGAAGAATGGAGAGATTAAACCGGGTGAAGTGGTCGCCTTTTACAGCAGTTATAGCGATAAGTATTATAAACCTTTCCCTGAAGGAAACCGATTGGCCTTTGATCCTTTAATCACCAAAACTGCTCCGGGTTGGCCTGCACCAACTCCAGAAGTTATGGAATATCTCCATAGCAAAGGAGTATGGCATGTGGCAACAGATGGACCCAGCATGGGACCGGTAGAAGCCGGCCAACCTACCCATGTTGCCGGTTTGAAATATGGAATGAGCTGGACCGAACTCTGCACCAACCTGGGAAAACTTCCGGCCCGGGGCGCTTACTTTATCAGCCTCCATGCTAAAATTGTGGATGGAAGCGGAGGAATTGCACGGGCCATCGCCATTAAAAGCAAAGGGGTTAAAGGGGTAGGTGAACAGTAGAAACCCACTAAATTTATCCTGCTTCGCTTGCCCTTGCAAGGAGTTACAAGAAAAAGTTTTCTGCTTTTCTACCTGTCCCCTTTGACGAAGCCAGATAGTTTAGATTAGAGTCCTTACAGAGGTAAAGCCCGACTATCGGGGAAAATCCCCTTCTGTAAAGGGGATTGTGAATTCAAGCACGGGGATAGTCCAGAAAAGTAACCCTGGACTCATCTCCGTGCTTGAGTATATTATTAAAATAAAGAGTTTTATTTGTTCTCTATTTTATTAATAAGAGAGTTTTTATCTCTCATTCGATACACATGAGAGCTTATTCTGGCCTTCCTGTGTTTAGGTCATCATGATTGCTTCCAGCTCCTCTATACAAAGAAGTCATACTTTTCTGAAAGTACTTTTATCCCTTATCATACCCCTCCTCGGCATCCGACTCCTCGGTTTTATAAATATTCTTCCAACCCAGGGTTGGACCAGAGAGATACTTCTAAGGGCCCAGGATGGAGTAACCATCTTTCTGGGGATTATGATCGAAGCCGTTCCTTTTCTTCTTCTCGGTGTTGTGGTCTCAGCTCTGATGGGGGTTTATGTAAAAGAAGAGGTGCTTCTTAAGTATTTACCCAAAAATCGATTTCTCTTGCTTATCCTGCTGAGTTTCATGGGAGCTGTTTTTCCGGTTTGTGAATGCGGCAATATCCCGGTAGCCCGAAGGCTTATTCTTAAAGGTCTCCCGGTCGCCGGAGCAATTACATTCCTCCTGGCAGCACCGGTTATCAATCCGGTGGTACTTCTATCCACCTGGGCAGCCTTTAGTTTTGATACCCGGATTGTATTCTATCGCTTTGGTTTTACCCTGCTGATTGCCGTAACGATCGGATTTTTATTTAGCTTCAATCGTAAACAGGAAGAGTTTCTTCAGGAAGAAACCCTCTTGCTTTGTGAGCACTCTGGAAATTTTACTTCCTCTAAGGGTTTTAAGGAGAAAATGAGTCGGGTGCTCCACATTATTTACACAGAATTTTTTGAGATGGGTCAGATTCTTGTTTTGGGAGCTGCCATCGCAGCGCTTACCCAGACCCTGGTTCCCAGAGAAGTTCTTCTTAAACTCGGTCAGGGCCCGATACTCTCCATTATTTCCTTGATGATCTTAGCCTTTGTTATTTCGATTTGCTCTACCGTAGATGCCTTTTTTGCACTTTCCTATGCAAATACGTTTACCAATGGCTCTCTACTTGCCTTCTTAGTTTTCGGACCGATGATGGATATCAAAAGTACTCTGATGATGTTGACAACCTTTAAGGTAAAAACCGTGGTATGGATCATAATTTTAAGCGCCCAACTGACCCTTCTCTTGACTTTGTTTTTAAATCTCAGGATCGGGTAATTCCTCTCTGGTGTCCGTTGTTTTTTATGATCCGTTAGATAATGGACACCAGGTAATGGATGATCATGAAACCGTTTTTTACCAAACGCCGAATTGATTTCTTGATTTTGGGAGGATATGGTGTTTATTTAATCTATGGGTATTTCACGCAAATCCTACAGTTTTACATTCATCCTTCATACTTTACTTTAACCCTTTGGGCAGGGATCTTTCTGGTAGGGGTAGCAATCCTGGGGTTCACCTGGAATCATCCCGGTGCGGCAGATGAACTCGATCCTCATCACCGGGAATCAGAAGATTCTTTACATGCTAGCGTGGCTTATCTGTTGATTTTACTTCCGTTGGCGGTAGGTTTTCTCCTGCCCCCGCAGCCTCTCAGTCTGGCTACGGCTAATCAGCGGGGCGTTGATTTTAACAATCTGACCATTTCCCGTGATGAAGGCAAAACGGTTCAATTCTATCGAAATACTGAAGAATTTACCATTAAAGACTGGATTAAGTTATTTAATACGGACCCGGAACCCCAGCACCACGTTGGAAAAAAGGTTAAAGTCATCGGATTTGTCTTCCGTCGAGATGATAACCTCCCCAAAGATTCGTTTTTACTTTCTCGATTCGTTGTAACCTGTTGTGCCGTAGATGCCAGACCCATCGGCCTTCTGGTACGCTATAACGCCCATCAAGAACTGGAAGAAGGGAGTTGGGTGGAGGTTCAGGGTACCTGGGATGTAGGAGAAATTGCCGGTAAACGGACGAATTTTATTCGCCCTGTTCAAGTCGTTAAAACCCAACGTCCGGCCCAACCATATCTTTATTAATTCCCATATGGGTCCCTGTCTGGGTCCCTCCTTTTTTCCTCCCCAACGGACCCCGGACTCCGGACCCTAGATCCTATCTTGAATTTTGATCGGTTCATTTTAGCCACCATGGGACTCTTAGCACTTCTCATCCTTCTTCTGATCGCTTCAGGCGATCAGACCAACCTGGAGATTCTGGAAGTAAGCCCTCCCAATGGAAGCCAGGAAGTTCCCATTGGTAGTCAGATTACAATCCTCTTTAATCGTCCGGTTGATGCCAAAAGTATTGAGCGTAGTTTTAACCTGAATCCACCGGTAGACGGCTATTATAGTGCAGTCGGGCGAAGATTTGCCTTCACACCTAAATATAGTCTTACTTCTGAGACGACTTATACCCTGACCCTCCAAAAAACTGCTAAAGATTTGGGAGGAAGGGAAATGGAGAAAGATTTTACACTCCAGTTTCGTACCAAAAAACAATACCTGGCTTATTTAAGCAGGGAGGGAGGAGAGACCGGGCGGATTTACCGTATTCATCCGGATAGTGGGGAAAAATGGCCTTTGACCGAGCCAGATGAGCCTGTCAAGGCCTTTGATATATCATCCGATGGAAAAATCCTGGCCTATATCGTAAAAGCCCAGGATCCCTCTCAATCGGATAAACTTTATTTAAAAAATCTGGAAAGTGGGAAAAAGCAGGAAATTTCGGTTATCTTAAATAGCTCTGATTCCATTAAATCCTCCGATGGTACTCAACATCCAGGTTCAAAAATCCTTGAAATTTCCACCCCACAATTTTCACCCGATGCCCGATATTCCCATAACCTTGAACGTTCCAATGGTACTGAAAGTTCCTGGGGGAGAGGTTTCCTTGGATTTACCGGGATGATCACTCAAGACGGGTCCACATATTCAAATTGGGAGGTTTATCTGGCTAACTTAGGAGAATCCCCTCCGCAAGCTGTCAAATTTGACGTGGGTCGAGAAATAAACCAGGCTGCGGCCTCCGGTTTGATCATAGAGGCTTTGATAAAATCCATTGTTACCGTCCATTTGAAACAAGACACCTTTCGATTCTCCCCGGATGGGAATGCCCTGGTTTTACGGGATAAGGTCGGTGATTTCAGTCTGGTGACGCTTACCAAAGACAATATAACCATTTTAGGGCCCTATCTGGAAGTGGGTAACTTTAATGCGAGGGGAGATCAAATCGCTTTTGTAGATGTAAAACCGGAGGATCCAGAATTAAAAGGGAAAATCCTCATTCATCCCTCTACAGGGGAGGTTAAAGAAATTTCAGATTCTTCCTTCGATAACATGGATCCCCGCTTTGCCAACCGATACCCTACCAAAATTGTTTATGCAGCGGGAATTAAAGTTTCCAATGGAGTTAAAATATATCATCTGGAATTGTTGGATTTAGAGAATAAAAACCGGCAGAACCTATCAGCTCTTCTACCTTCTGGAGAACCCTTCTCCTTTAGTGACGAACACCCTGCCTGGTCACCTGACGATCAATGGATTGCCTTTGAGCGTTTTTCCAGAGAAGAACTTGAAAAAACCTCCAATCCTTTCCTCATCAAGAAGGTCCATAAGGGAGGTGAGATATGGATGATAAAGACCGATGGAAGCCAATTTCAAACCCTGGGAGTCCGAGGAACCAATCTGGTCTGGTTTCCCTGATTTGCCGCCTTCATTAGATTTCAACCGGAAGGATCGAGATGAGATCGATGACCTTAACTACATCTTCAATTTTTTCAACTAATTTGATGGCTATTTCTTTTTCCTTTTCAGATCTGACCTTACCCACCACCACTACAACACCGTTACACGTATCCACGTTAATAACCGATAAAGTTCTCAAGCTTTCAATCTTATCAACTGTCAGGATAGTTCTGACCTTAGCCGTGATCAGAGCATCTTTCAAATGATCTGAATAGCGAAGATGAGAACAATCCTCTCCCAACTCTTTATAAGTAAGTAAGATATCTCGAACGCCTGTTACCCCTTTAATGGAAATCACTGTGCTTAAAATAAGATCTTTTTCCTCTTGAGATTTAACGGCTCCACTGAGGGTGACAACTCCTTCTTCGGTATGGATACCGATATACCTGGACATAATCCTTTTGTCATTCCATAAAGCTGCTTTTACTTTAGCCGTGATCCAGGCATCGCTTACCTTTTCCTTGATCATTTCTTTTTTATCTCCGGCAAAACCTGGAATTTGCAAGATTAGTAAAAAAATCAGAAGCACAAGCACAAGTATCCATCTCACCTTCAAGAACCTTCTCAGTTCATATCTGACCATAGAAACTGTAAGGTACCTAAAATTTTCCACGCAGGGTTACTAAAAGTATGGGAGTATGGGAGTATAGGGGGGCGGGAGTATGGGAGTGTGGGAGATAAAACCCCCATACTTCCATACTCCCATACTCCCACACTTCTATACTTCTACACCCTCATACTCCCATACTTTTAGTGATCCTTCGTAAGTAGTGTTTTCTTTGTGTCTTTATACCTCCAGGGGTTAATCTTTCTCCTCGAGCACGGTCACCAGGGTTGGTTTTCCTCCCTCGATTCTGGCTACGTAAAACCGATGGACCCCGTTATTTTTCTCGTCGAAGGTATAATCGGCCATAACTCCTGGGAAGCCTTTCAGTTGTTTTAATCCGGTTTTGATTCCTTCTCTACTAGCCCCACCTTTTTTTGCAGCTTCAGCCAAAAGAAGGACTGCGTCGAAATATTGAGCTGCAATGACATTGGGTTCAGTCCCATAACGTTTTTGATAGTCCACCGTCCAGGCCTGACGTTGCGGTTCTTGAAGTGCCGGAATGTACTCGGTCACAATTAAAACGCCATTGGCAGCTTCTCCGGCTTCTTCGAGAACTCTTTTTACACCAAAGTCTCTGTGGGCAACAATGGGAACTTGAATGCCTAAAGCTTTTACCTGCTTGAGGAAGGGCCCTCCTTCGGCAGTCTCACCCAGTGCGATAATGGCCTGTACAGGATTGGATTTGACTTTTTCCAGTTGAGGCTTGAAATCTTTATCACCCGGCTTCCAGGATTCGCGAACCAGGGGGGTAATTCCATACTTTTCCTGGAGAATCTTGACGACCATCTCGGCCCTTGTATTATGAATACCCGTACTATCATGAAGGACCGCCAGGTTCTTTAACTTTAAATCCTCTACCACATATTGAGCTATAAGGTTGGTAAGCAGGTTATCGCTGGCTCCTACCCGGAAGATCCAATTTGCATTCTCTGTGGTTCTGGGACTGGTCCCTCCTGTAAGATAGGGAATTCCCTGCTGTTCCACAACATCTTTACTGGCCATAACGAAACGGCTGAAGAGTTCTCCGATTACTGCGACCACTTGAGGGTCCTGGACAAGCTTCTTTATAGCTTCAACGGCTCCCTGTTCTGTATCCTGGTCATCTTCGTAAACAACCTCTAAAGAAGCCCCATTAATTCCACCCTCTTTATTCAAATCCTCAACGGCCATCTCAACACTGTTTTTGATAATCCGTCCAATGGGAGCCCGCTCCCCACTCAAAGGAGCCAGAACCCCTATCTTTATAGATTTTTGCTCCGCCCAAAGCCAGGTTCCAAAGACCATGAGAAAACAAGTTAAAAGAGAAAAGATTACCAATCGATTCGGTTTCATCATTTAATCTCCCTGTTGTCAAATTGTCCTGAAGTTGTAAAAATCATAACCGTCAATTCTAGGTTTTACAGTTGATCTGTCTGCTTGTCAATACCTTTTCCGTGAGATCTAAAGTACAAATTTAATCTTTGGATGAAAGTTGAAGATTTTTTCCTTTTGAACTCCCAGGAGGTCTACCAGGTTTTGACGTAATATGGCTTTAAGATGGTAAAATACGAAGACTAACGGATCATCCCAAAGCTTGAAACCCCTGCCGGTGATCTTTTCCCCGTTGTCCGGACTCATCCAACATCCGGGTTTACCGGTTAAGGAGTGAAAGGCTTCGATTAAAGATTCCCTGGGAATCCCCAATATCTGTAGAATTTCGGGGGCAACCGGACAGTAGAACCTATCGGCATGGACAGTATCCCTTGCCAGTGGAATGTCATCAAGCATAATTAGATAAGTTCCAGGCGGCATATCTGTATCATTCTGCGCATTTGTACATTGGGTACTTGAGCCCCCATTATATCCCCCTGCATGTGGGAGGAATTAACAAGGCTTTTTTCGATTTTTTCTTTATCCACATAGGGGGAAACCGATAGATAGCTACTTATAGACAGGGCATCTACCCAGCACCAATAAGTAAGGATATGGGCAGGATTTCATCTGTTGGCACGTCCGAATAAATCGGCAGCAATTTGGAACTCGTTCTGCCAGTACCACTTAAAGTAAGCCTCGGCAACCTTCTCAGGGTTTTCAAGTGTTAAATCCTGTTTCAAGGTGGGGAAGTTGAACGGATCGTAAAAAGGCAGCACTCTCCTCTGGGAAAGTCGTATTAATATACATGCCGGAGCCAAGCTCAAACCCTGCGGCTTTGGTTAATCTGGGTACAATACTGATATACCAGTGGTAATACTCAACGGCTTTTTCTTTATATGGAACGGACCGAATGACATAATTAAAATCGGGATTTTCTAATCCATGGTACAGCTTTGCTAATACAAGTTTTAGCACCCTCGATAAATCTGGAATTTCCTCATCTTGGAGCTCTCCGAAGCTGGCCTGATGATTTTTCGGAAATATCCAGGTATGGAAAGGTGAGAGGGCTGCGTAGGGAATAAAGGCTAAAAAATGAGGGTTCTCTGCGATAACTCTCACCTGATCCTGACGTTCATCCTGGAGAGTTCTGCAAAAGACGCATTCACCGGTATCATCAAAATATCGAGCCGCTTCCTCCAGTCGGTTACGGACTTGATAGGGTGTAAGTGGGGTCCCAACAAGCTGGGAATGAGAATGTTCCAGGGAAGTTCCTGCACTTTCCCCATGATTCTTGAAGAGAATCACCTGCTCAACCCGGGGGTCTTCACATACTTCCCGGTAACGGCGCTTATAAGCCTGTAAAATTTTCTCCACGTGTGTTTCTGGAAGTAAAGCTGTGGTAAGATTATGGGAGGGGGTTTCAATGATAACGTCGTGAATTCCAACACCGGATACAGAGCGTTTAATCCCGTTTACCTTTCTTTCACAGATTCCCTCCCGGGAAAGAGCAGCAAATTTATTAGGAATGACCCGAATCAACCAGGATTCTTTTTCCTCTAATCTAAATACCTCTGGTGGTGTCTGGTCTTCATTTCCTGGACAAAACGGACAGGAGGGGCTAAACTCGGGAAGTACTTTCTTAGTCGGTTCTTTTTTGGCAAAATCCTCAGGTCTTTTAGCCCTTTCCGTTGCTATAATAACCCATTCCCGGGTGACGATGTTTTGTCGAATTTCCGGCATAATCCAGTTCTTCGTCCATTGCTCGCGGTTAGGATCATTATCCCTTACGACAGATACCATCACGGGCAATGAACGAAGAGCCAGGGTAGGTCTTTAGGATTCCAGGGGCAGAGTAATTCGCTGTCCCGTTTCACCGGCTCGAGCCACAGCCTCAACAAATTCCATGTATCGAAGTCCTTCATAAAAATCCGGAGATACCGGCTTTCCCTCTCGAACCGCATCTATGAAGTCTTGCTCAACGGTCCAGGATTTTTCCAATTCTTTGGGAATATCCATAGTTTTGAGCTCTTTATCCCCCTTTCGGGCTCCCAGGATCGTATCCCCTTGAATATGATAAACCAGAGTCCCTTCGCTTCCATAAAGCTCGATGGTATCCGACGGAGCGAATCGGGCCACTCCACTGAGATGATAGACCCCCTGGGCACCGTTTTCCAATTCGGCCAGGATGGTTACAGAATCGGGGATCCGGACGGTATAAGGTTTGCCTGTTTCCGGGTGGGTCCGGGTAGGAATAAAAACTTTGTTGTTCGCCTGAACACTTCGGGTGTATCCGACCCAGCGATTCAAAACCTCGTTGTAAATCCCGAGAGCCAGCACATTATAGCCGGATACCTCGATTTCCTGTCGCCAGTGGACCGGTTGATCGGGATCTGCAAATTGAGCGGACAGGCTTGTCAACCGAACATGATAAAGCTTTCCCAGGAATCCCTCAGAAATTAGCTTCCGGATAAAGCGATCTCCTTTCATTCCGTGGGGTGGTGGACACAGCATGGTTACCCGATCGGTTTGCCTGGATTTTTGGTACATGTTTTTGGCCTGCTGATAGTTCATGGCCATCCTCGCCTGGCAAAATACATGCTTCCCGGCTTCCAAAGCCGCCAAAGTGATCGGCTCGTGCATATAGGGGGTGGTACCAATCCAGATAATATCCAACTCGGGCATTTTGATAACTTCTTGCCAGTTATCCATCACCCTTGGAATATTAAAATCTCGAGCAACTTTCTCGGCAGTTTCCCGTCGTCGATTGGAGACAACCACAACCTCAACTCCCTCTATTTTCTTTAAATTGGGAAGATGACGTTGCCGAACAATATTACCTGCTCCAATTATTCCGATCTTGAGCGTTTTTGAAGGCATAAGAATCAGAAATCAGAAGTCAGAAGTTAGAAGTCACAAGATTGAGTCTTTCACCCCCCCTTCGGGTTATCGACTTCCAAGTCCGGACTTCTGTTCTTTGTGAAGATTTTCTCTCTATATTCTGCATGAAATGGAAAGTCGGAAGGTTATTTTAGGGACCCTCCTGGGGTAGAAAAAAGTGACCCCGGTTAAAAATCCTTTTCCCTTGAATCGGTGGCACTTTTGATGAATGGATACTCCGTGAGGTTAAGCCGTACAATACGATCCAGTCTAAAAGTCCTTATTTCCCGGCGAAGATGACAATAAGCCCGAAGGTAAACATATGGACCTCTCTGTGCAAGGAAGTAAGGATCGATCTTTCGGATACCGGGTCTTTTCTGACCTTCTGGAACATACTCTATAAAGAGAGATCTTCGTTCTTGTAAAGCAATTTCCAGGGCCTCCAGGAGTTCTGGAGGGTAGGAGATTAAATCCGAATTTATCTGAGCCGGAAAGAGATAAGGGGGGCCGTGATATCTCAGAAGATATTCAAAATCTTCCCCATGCCGTCTTTTTATTTCATCTAAAAAAATCCAGAGTACATCCCGCGTAGTCAGAGAATCTCCAAGTCCCCGATGAGCTCCCGGGTAGAAGATTTGAAATCGTTGGCGTAATTCATCCAGGCTATGGCGTGAGTATTGTGGGTAGAGTTTTCTGGAAAGAATAAGGGTATCAATCAGAAGATTGGGAAGAGGGGCCAACCCCTGTTCATACACAGCCGCGGCTAAAAAACTCAAGTCAAACGGAACGTTATGGGCAACCAATATGGCCCCCTCAATAAACTTTAAGAAAGCAGGAAGAACTTCCCGGATCAAAGGGGCATGGGCTACCATTTCATCGGTGATTCCATTTACTGCGGTAGCCCCTGGAGAGATCGGATGTTGGGGATTAATCAGGGTGCTAACCTGGCCTAACGTCGTATTCCCTTTAACCTTAACGGCCCCTATTTCGCAGATATGGTCCCCGTAAATCGGACTCATTCCCGTGGTTTCAAAATCAAAAATCACAAAGGTGATTTCATCGAATTTCATGGAAGCCAGCGTAGCGTTGTTTGATTTAAAAGTCAATAAAAATTACAGTGTATCTTATTTATCTGTTAATGCAGCAACCCCCGGTAAGACTTTTCCTTCTAAAAATTCCAGAGAGGCTCCCCCACCCGTGGAAATATGGGACATTTTATGGGTTAAACCGGCCTTTGCTACAGCCGCTGCAGAATCTCCTCCCCCTACAATGGAGATAGCCCCCTTCTCCGTTGCTTCAGCCATGGCCCTGGCAATGGCCTCCGTTCCTCTGGCAAATTTATCAATCTCGAATACTCCCATGGGTCCATTCCATAGCAGGGTTTTTCCTTGATGGATAATCTCGGTAAATTTAGCAATCGTTTGAGGCCCGATATCCACACCAATCATATCTTGAGGAATTTCATGGATGGGAACGACCCGGGTAACTGCAGTCTCGGATAATTCGTCGGCTACCACACAATCAATGGGAAGTAGCCACTGGGCTCCTCCCTTTTTATCCTGATTCAAGAGTTCTCTGGCCAGTGGAATCTTATCACTCTCCAGTAAAGATTTTCCGATTTCAAATCCTTGGGCTTTAAGGAAGGTAAACATCATCCCACCGCCTATAAGGAGATAATCCACTTTGGGCAAAAGGTTTCGAATGACGTCGATCTTCCCGGAGATTTTTGCACCACCCAGGATGGTTACAAAAGGTTTTTCCGGATTTTCTAAAGCTTTCCCGAGAAATTTAAGTTCTTTCTGCATCAGATAACCGGCTGCACATTTTTTAAAGAATTTTGTAACCCCTTCTGTGGAGGCATGGGCCCGGTGGGCAGTTCCAAAGGCATCGTTTACATAAACATCTCCGAGTCTGGCAAGCTGCCGGGCAAAGGTTGGATCGTTGGCCTCTTCTTCTGGATGAAACCGCAAATTCTCTAACATGAGAACCTCTCCAGGCTTCAGGGAATTCACCATCCTTTCGACCTCCTCTCCAACACAATCCGGAGCCATATAAACCGGAATTCCCAAAAGCTCAGAAAGCCTCTCGGCTACAGGTTTCAAACTCAGGGAAGGATCTCGCTGGCCCTTGGGTCTTCCTAAATGGGACATAAGAATCAATTTTCCCTTATCCCGAAGAATTTTTTGAAGGGTCGGTAAAGTCTCTCTAATCCGGGTATCATCGGTAATCTCTCCCGCTTCATTGAGAGGAACGTTAAAGTCGACTCGAATCAGCACTCGGAGTCCCTTAAGATTAAGGTCATCTACGGTTAATTTAGACATAATTGAGATTTGACCAAAAAGACCCAAGGCATCAAGGTTCACCCAAAGAGGAGGAAGTATCTTTTCATAAATCTTAATGGCCTGGTGTCTTTATGGCCGATTAATAAATGAAAAATCCACCAGTTGAATTCCTTGTTTCTTAATTTCTTCCTGAACCTCCGGGTCACAGAAAGACCTCAACTCAACCTCCCGCTGTTGATTATAAAACATACCAGGAATCGGCTCCGGGACGTACCCGGGATGGCACATTATCTCGGTTACTCCAGGTTGAACCTGGATGAGAGTGGTCAGGAGTTGCTCTTTAGTCCAGTAAGGTCCTTCCGGTAAAGCACCCCCCATGAAGAAATCGGTAGTAACCAATCCATTTTCTTGAAGTACAGTCCTCATCCCAGAGTTGATGGCACGAACCGGTATTCGATACTTTTTTGCTACTCTTATAAGGGGATTTAATACCGTCGGATATTTATGGGCATGTTTATGGACATCTATATGGGTGGGAGGCTTCTGAAGTAGCCTTAAAAATCGCTCAACTTGTGCTTCCAACTCCTTTTGGATTTCCTCAGATTTCCTGGGATAGACCGACTCGCCTTCCGGACCTAGAAAGGAGGGATCAGAGTGAAAAAATCCTTTTTCATCGATCAGGCTGGGAACTTCCTCCGGAGAAGAGACGGGAGAACCCCAGGTAAGGTTAAAATGTAGTCCAATTCCAACCCTTGTTTTAAGGAGTTCCGGAAGTTCTCCCACATGAGGGGAATTAATCAGAACGGTAGTACTGGTCACAATGCCCTCCCGAACAGTTTGAAGAATCCCTCGACTGACTTCCGGTGTCAATCCAAAATCATCTGCGTTGATAATGAGATATTTCATGGGTAATCTGAGGAAAGTCAGCTAAAAGTCATCTTATCTGATAAGGGTATAGTTTTAACTTGAAAAGTCAAGGTATTCTTTGTGAAGGACAGGTGAAAGAAAAGTTAATCTCTCGCCTGCAGGAAGAAGGGTCTCAAGATGGGTTAACTTCTGAGGAGAGGTTTTTTTCATCCAGATAAACGGTAAAAAGCGCTTTTATATCCTCTAAATAATCATCCTTGATAGAAAGAGAGGTTATGGAAGCGAAGCAGCTCAGGCTTGCAAGGGCATTAAGACTGGCATCCTTAGGACAAATACTCGCCAGCCGGCGAGAAAAATCTTGATTTACTTTTATAATCTCCTCATAGATATGGACCAGATTCTTGATTTCCCAATCGGGTTTCTTCCCTTCTCTGTATAAAAAATATTGGGCCAACAGGTACATGGAAATAGCCCGATACTTGGTCTCTTCCAGGGAAGAAAAAGGAAGATGCGTATAGGCCATGGGTCTTAGTTTATTCAGGATGGGACAGCCACTGGTAACCATGATAAGACCGATTAAAGAACTGAGACCCTCTTGAAGGGGAGTCCGGGTATAATACTCCCGGACTTCGGTATATATTCTTACCTCAGCTTCTTCAAAAGATAAAAAGTCCTTGAAAAATTCAATGACTTCCGACAGATTTACCGCTACAGGGCAATAAGGATGTTGTTCTGGATGGAGTGGACAGTTGGAACACTGATGGTGGGTTAATACCGTCCATTCGGGATAGGATGGCTTTGGTTCAGATTCCAGGGCCAGAGTAGGACCTGATAAGTTAAGGGAAAATTGTTTTTGAACTCCGTTTTTTAGGTTAAATTCGTAGTGTATGTGAAGGATTTTTTCTGTCATGGTTGGAAGGTCTCTCCATCTTATCCCAAATCCCCTTTAAAATAGGTTATAAACTTTACGTCCTCCCTTTGTTCGCTCTGGATGTGTCGAAGGACCAATACCTTTCATACCTCGGCAGGCCTATCCCGGGGGTTTATCCAGGGATTCAGCCTAAACGTGACCCGGCTTATGGTTCCTTTCAAACTTGAATGGATATGAAAGTAGCCCTTTTATCTTTATCCCCCCGCACGCAGGGGGAATCGAATAGAAAATCTATACTTTCACAGTTCTTGATCCCTAGCCCCCGAAGGACCATGAAAAATGGAAAAATATGGAATGTAGGAGAATTTGCTCTCCTATATCAAGGTAACTATAACAATGTAGTAGGTGTCACTTTTTCTGTCTGAACACCCCCCATCCTCCTGGAGGGGGAATAGGGGGTGTTTCTTTTTCCATCTACTAAATTGATATGGATACTATATCAATCGAGACGATTAACCTACTTCCCCCCTTCTCCTGCTTTTATACCCTCTTCGTGGATAAACGAAATCACTAAGTTACTAAAGAATGCAATGGTAGGTCAAACGTCCCAGTTGATGATAGGTTAACCGTCCCGGTTGATGATATAGGATCTAAAAAATAGATAAAAAAATTATAATGGTTCTTGGAATTGTTGTAAAGAAATATTTACCTACGGACTATCTTGTGAAATTTTTATTAAAAAGGGGGACGGCTATGGGAGATGAGAATCTCCTTTACTTGCAGATAATCTGCTGTGGGATATTTCTCTACGATGCGGGCCATGAGAGCTCCGATATGGGCTGATGCGAAGCTATGTCCCTTAAAATTTCGTTCTTGGGGAATTCCAGGAATCGGTCGGGGTTGTGGATGAGCTCGGAAGGGGATAGGGTGATCCTTTACATAAAAATAACCATCCCAGCCACAACGCTCATCTCCGGCTACACCGATCACATTGGGAAAAACAGCCGGATAACCGGCTTTCTGTTCTGGAAATCCCGAAGCGACTATCAGAACCTTTCGACTTGCCGCCTCATCGCAGAGGGCTCTTAAGGGGGTTTCGTGGTCCGGGTTAGAGGTTCCCAGACTGAGATTAATGATTTTCATGTCTGCCTGAAGGGCCCATTCTATAGCCTTCTTTAAAACCTCGATCTGGGTTTTTAGGATTCGATGAAATATTTTAACGGCATAAAGGTCCACGTCGGGTGCTTTCTTACGAAAAATACCGGCAAGAGCCGTGCCATGACCAATCTGATCCTGATAATTGGTTCCCCAGGAAATTTTACCCGTCCCGTCCAGGATCAGACTGATCCCTCCACTTACCCGTTTCACATGGGAATGAACCGGGTTAATACCACTGTCGATAAGGGCAACCTTCACGCCCTTACCGGTATAGTCGGAGAAATTAAAACTTTCAGGCATAGGCTTTCAGAGTTTTTAATCCAGGGTTTCAGGGCGCGGATCTCCTGTAGAACGATTCCGGGTTTGGACCTCTGCTTCATAAAGTTGCCGATATAATCCTTCTACTTTCAGGAGATCTTCATGAATACCCTGCTGAATGATTTGACCCTCATGAAGAACAAGAATTTGATGGGCATTCTGGACGGAAGAGAGACGGTGAGTAACGATAATGGTCGTTCGCCCCCTCATAAGCCCGGCCAGCATAGTCCGCACATATTGTTCAGACATCCAGTCTAGAGACGACGTTGCTTCATCCAGGATCAGAATCCGGGGGGATTTCAAAATGGCCCGAGCTATGGCAACACGCTGTCTCTCCCCGCCGGAGAGGCGAACGCCCCGTTCTCCTACGATGGTTTCATACTTCTGGGGTAAAGACTCGATGAAATCATGGATATAGGCTGCCTGGGCAGCCCGAATGACCTCTTCCCGGGAAGCACTGTTCTTACCGTATCGGATATTTTCCTCGATGGTGGCATGAAACAAGAAAGTCTCCTGGCCAACAACCCCTATATGATCGCGTAGAAATCGGATTTTCAAATCCCGAAGATCTATTCCATCGATCTTAATGGAGCCTTTTTGAGGATCATAAAAGCGGAGGAGGAGATCGATAAGGGTGGTTTTTCCCATCCCGCTAGGGCCTACAATGGCAACGGTTGTTCCTGCCGGAACACGAAAACTCACGTTTTGAAGGACCGGCTTACCCGGCTCATATTCAAAGGAAACCTCTTCAAATTCCACTTCTCCTTTGATACTTTCCGGTGAGATTGCCCCTTCCTTTTCTTTAACTTCGGGTTCCAAAGTCATCAACTCAAAGACCCTCTGGAGAGAAATCCGGGCTCTTTGCAGTTGAACATAGAGGCCCAAAAGACCTTGTAAAGGACCAAAAGCCCGGATGAGATAGGCTGAAAAAGCAATCAAATCACCCAGGGTCATACTTCCTGTAATGACCAAATGTCCACCATAGAGAAATACCAGGAGAGAAGTTGTAGGAAGGAGCAACCCGGAAATACCTCCGGAAAAGATGGAAAGCTTTTGGAGATCGAGAACTGCCTGAATGTAAGCTTCATGCTTCCTGGCAAACCTCTCTACTTCCAGTTCTTCAGCTCCAAAAGCTTTGATGAGCTTAATCCCCTGAAAGGTTTCTATCAAAAAACTCCCCAGATCGGCATTTCGATCTCGAATTTCTCGAGCCTTATCCGCTATTCTGGGACGAAAATATCGTAATCCCAGTGCAACCCATGGAAGAAGGAGGCTACTGACCAGGAAGAGCCTGTAGTTAAGCCAGAGGAGAAATCCAAGGGTGCCCATAAGGGTCAAGAGATTAGTGAAGGAACTGAGGAGGACATCGGTCGTAATTCGCTGAATTTCGGCCAGGTCGGTATTGATTCGGGCTAATATTTCCCCGATCTTGGTTCGGGTATAAAATCGCAAAGAAAGCCCTTGGAGATGCCGGTATAGGGCCATTCGCATATCGAAGAGAATTCGGGCCGAAATCCAGGTATATAAATACCGGTTTACACCGGCCAGCAGGAAACCGAGCAAGGCTATAACAAACATCCCGACGGTCAGAGTAACCAGGAGTTGCGTGTTTCCTTTGAGTAAGACTTCATCGATGAAAAATTTGGTAAAGAGGGGATAACCAAGCCCGAAGAGAGTGGCCAAGATGCTGAGGAAAAAAACCCCCAGCATTTTCACGTAATAAGGCCTGAGGAAATGGAGAAGGTGAGAGATTTTATCTAAGTGTTTGCTATCCGTTATGCGTTATCCGCCGTCCATTGTCTGTTGTCCATCCTATATCCCTTTGCATCTCATGGGGTCGTTATCACTCTTCTGTAAAGCAGGTTGGAAACCTGTCCTTCAGCTATGAAACACAGAGGAGGATTAGTCCATGGGCAACAGACCCTAGACTTTAGAACCTGTAATAACATGCCCATCTACTTGCACACAATTCTGGAGTCCCTTTTAATTTCTGGGCCTTTTCCCTTACTTTGTCTTCAGGCATTCCTGCTGCGACTTTATCTACGATGGATTTTACTAACTTAAGGCTGGCGAGTTTTTTAAAGGGAGAAGCTTCCCGTCCTACGATTTTGAGGGAGTGTACCCCGATCCTATAAAAATCCGGAATTGCGCAAATTCCACAGGGTCCTAAGGGAAATCCATTTTGAGAAAAGGTAATTCCCATTCCGTTGATAGTCCAGACCCAATTACGATAATCCTTGAGGTTTTCCTCCAGAAGCCGATTTTCATCCGGGCTGATCTTCCCATTTTCAGCGTAGAATGTAGAATCCCAATCTCGCATGCTGGTACAGAACGCCCCTACGGCATGGTGATGAGTCGTCTGACAATGTCCTTCTTCAAAGGCGCAACCATCATTCATCATGAAGGTTTCTAATTCCATGGTTCCTTGAAGGTTGGTGGCTATATCCTGAATTTCTTGAAGAGTTACAGCGCGGGGAAGAATCAAGCGGGTTGCTCCCAGTTCTTTATAGAAAGACACGGCTTCCGTGTTCAGGGCAGAGGCCACTGAGCTGATATGAATGGCCACTTTGAGATCCAGGTTTTTTAAGGCCAGCAAAAGGCCTAGATCGGTCACAATAAGGGCATCGACCCCGGCTTCCTCAACAACACTTTTAGCAAGGTCCAATACATGGGGTAATTGCTCCCGGGTATAGTGGGGCGAATTGAAAGTAAGAAACACCGGGACTTCACAACGATGGGCTTCTTGAACTAATCGGGCCAGATCCGATAAAGTTTCCAGGTTTGCACCCTTGGGACTTCGACGATTGAGCCAGATGGCTCCGGTAAATTTAGACAGCCACTCCCGAGGTACAAAACCACAATAAAGTTCTCCGGCCCCGTTGGCTACTAACATCTCCAACTCATCCGGGGATGTAATGGGTGCTGTAATTTTCATAAAGTTAGGTCCATTGCCTGTAGTCTAATACGGAAGTGGAAGAATGAAGAAGGGTACGGGGAGTTCATCCCCCTTCACCACGACCTTATAGACAACGGGCAACGTCACATTAATCCGGGTTGATAAATAATCCGGTGTATTCTCCCCCGGAGGGCTTCTTCAAAGGTGGAGGCCAACATTTCACTGCTATGGGTATAAAAAACCGTTGTCCCCTTTTGAAAATACTTCTGATCAACTTTGTTGACCGGCGAAGTATAATGTAACTCGGTGGTATATTCCTGGCATTCAAAGGAACACCTGATATCCACATCAAACTTTTTAGGTTTTGGGAGATGCAGGGAACCAATCATACAGACACGCCCGGTAGCTACAAAACCATAGGGAACGTAGACCGAGACGGTAAGACCGCTATCTGCCAGGCTGGAAAAGTTCATCCCCTGTAAAAGGACATCAAACTCTAAGGTCCTGACTCCCAATCCTGTCAAGAATTGTTGATAAAGGGTTGCAGCCATCGCAGGTTCATTGAGGGTTTTTATCACAGTCTCCGGAGCGGTCTGCTTATATAAGCCTGTTACCCTGGGATCCCGTAGCATTTTGTTCATCAGTCTGCCTAGGACCGGTTGTAATTCAGGATAGTTCCGTTTGAGCATTCTCAAAACGCCCCAGTCGTTTACAATAACCTCTGTGTGAGGGGCGGAGTCCGCAAGGAAATCCAACAGCGGCCTAAGTCGCTTGATCCCTTTATCGGTGACATAAGGGGTCACAAAAGAAAAATTAACTCCTCTTTCCTTGCAGTCTTCATAAACCCGTTTGAGCTTACCCAAACTTGGGATCAAATGCTGGCAGAACTCATTCCCGAAATAAACCCTTGTGAAGACCAAGGAGTTAAAGTATTTGGAAACCTGTTGGTAGAAAAGCCTCCGGTAAGGATTCAGCGGATCTTCGTCCTCCAGCTCTGTCTGGGAGATCCTTTGAAAGGTACCGAATTCTTCTAAACGGTTCAGATCTCCGGGTTCTTTGAGGAGAATGGCCCATTCCATAATGGAAATATGGAAGTATGGGAGTGTGGGAGTATGGGAGTGTGGGAGTATGGGAGGCTAAGTACTTATACGCCTATACCCCCACACCCCCATACTTCCACAACTTCCACACGCCCATACTCATATACCCCCACACTCCTAGACCCTAAGGGACTTTAATCATCTTAAGTGAAGCAACGGATTGATCTCCTTTAAGGAGAATTTTCTTTAACTGCTTCAGGGTGGAAGTATCGTAGACGGCGATGTCCCGTTGGGTTCCTCCCAGGTAGAGTTTCTTACCATCACTGCTGATGTTTCCGGCGTAGTAGGTATGATCCAGCTTAACTCGGTCGGTAATCCGTTTTTGATCCAGGTCCACTTTGCTGAGCGTGGTATAAATCAGGTAAGCTTTTTTCTCGGTTGGGGAAATCACCGAGGAAAAGATAATGTTACTGAATACTTCCAGCTCCATCCATTCGGTATTGCCGTTGTTCAAATCCAGGTTCATAATACCTACCACAAAATTTCCTTTAATGGTATCTGGAGCCGACCAAACATTGGAAACGATATTGGTTTGTTCATAATGGGGCCAGAAATTAAGAACATCCACCTCTCCCAAACCGGTAATACCTATATTTTTGAGGGGAATGGTATCGATAACCTTACCTTGATCGGGATCAAGGACGTAAATATCTGGACCCTGGGCATACAGCTTTTTTCCATCTGTGGAGAAATACAGAAGGGAGACCTGTCTGGGGACCTCGAAGCTCCGGATAAATTTCTTTGTAGCCAGATCGATCACTCGAATTCGGGTTGGGAGTACTTTATACCGGTCCGATGCCAGTTCTACCGGAGCTTCATAAACATACAGCTTGTCACCAGCCCGATTAACGGCAATTTCTATAGCCTTAACCCGCTCGTTGGGTGTTGAAAGCTCAATTTGATCTATCTGTTTCCCCTGTTCAATATCAACAATGGCAATAGTTTCCCAGCGATTGGTAATGACGTAGACCTTTTTTCCTGCGGGGTCTGTAGCAATCTTAAAAGGAAATCCACGTCCCTGCAATTCGATAGTTTTAATGATTTCATCGGTTGTTCCATCGATGACATAAACATAATTACTACGGCTTGCGGCAATCAGCAAATCTTTTCCTGGAGCATGCTCAGAGTTCAAAACGAAGATCCCCACTAAAATCACAAAACAGAACCATCCCATCCAAACAGACCTGGTTTTGTTAGTCATAAACTTCTTAGTGTGGGAGTATGGGAGTGTGAAAGAAAGTAGGGGGGGTGTGGGAGTATGGGGGTATCACTCCCACACCCCCACACTCCCACACTTCTTTTAACACTCCCATACTTCCACACCCCCCCTACTATTCCTTACGCTTCCGGTTCCTCTTCCGGGAATACCGTTTCCAGCGTTCGCCAATCCTGGACGGCTGCATTACAACTGGCAGACCAGTTGGGATAGGTATTCAGGTTATCCGGGACTTGCGCAGGCCACCAGCAAGGGTCTGTACAACCATATAGGTCGGATTCCATGGGTTGACAAAGTTGAGCTACCCCGCCAAAAGGATCTACTTCCCATCCGGGATCCAGCGTAGAGGCACAGGCCAGAGGCATTTGCATACCTACCACGTCTGCCTTTTCTTCTTTTAGATCCGTTCTCTCTTCCTTGGGGTCAACGGTTTCTTCTCCCTGGGAAAGATAAGTAGCTTGAGCCTTTTTATTCACAGGTTTAAAGTGTTTCATAATTTGCCCTCCTTGGTTCTAAATATTTTGTAATAAACCCGGGGTTTTTCTCCATAATTTCTAAATAGACTCGAAGCCCGATCTCTTGCCAGCTTCTTAAAATATCGCAATAATGCAAATTGGGATGCAGCGCATCTCCATATCGTGTAAAGGCTTCATGATAGCAGCCTCCTGCACAAAGGTGCCGAATCCAGCATTTGCTGCAATCTGCTTTATTATCAATATGGGCCTCCCCCAAAAACATTCGAAGACCCGTAAAATCTACACCTTTCTGGACGTTTCCATAAGAGTGGACTTCAGAACCCGGCGTGCTTGGGAATCGATGGCAGAGATAAACATCTCCTTTGGGGTCTATATCCAGTAACCCGATTCCAGCTCCACAGGGAAGGAATTTGTTGGTTCCATGATAAAAGTCCATGACGATTTGACTGAGATTAGAGAAGCCCAGGTACTCGTCCTTCAAAGCCTTTTCTAGAAAAATTTGAGCCAGTTCCCTGAAGCCTGCATAAATTTCCGCCAAATCGACCACCGTTAAGGCAAAACTTTGGTTACTTCCCGAGGTAACCGGCGAAAATCCGACTTCATAGAACCCCAACTCCATGAGGTGATCAAAAATCCTCTGCACTTGGGTAACCCCTCGCGTCAATGTTACCCTGGCTCCAATAGGTCGAGACCGATAGGTACTCAACAACTCCTTGACCTTCGGAACAATTACGTCGTAGGTTCCCTGTCCTCCCTTAAAGACCCTTTGCTGATCATGAATCTCCCTAGGGCCATCGATACTGACCGTAACCCCGAATCGATGTTCCTTTAGAAAATGAATCATCTCCTTATTAAGGACGGTCGCATTGGTCGTTACGGTAAAGTCCACCCATTTACCCATCTTCTTTGCCAGGTCTTTGGCATAGGGTACAACCTGCTTGATGAGTTTAAAGTTAAGTAAAGCCTCGCCTCCAAAGAAGACTATCGTCAATTTTTTATTGGATCCGCTGTTCTCAAACAGAAAATCCACACTCTGTTTGGCCACTTCCCATTCCATTTGTTTGCCAGTTTTAAGATCTTCGAATCCCTCCCCATAACAGTAGTGGCACCCCATATTACACTTGTTGCTGACGTTTAGTACAATGGTTGTGAGCGGAGTGCTTTTGATCTCTACTTTCTTTTTAACAGGTATTTCTTTTCCAGGATCTTGGGTAATAATCTGAAGTTCTGTCAGTCCTTCTAAAATCTCCTGGATCTGCTCCCGGGAATATTTAGCTTCCATGACCCGAAATAGGCTTTCTGAGGTTACCGTCCTTTCGGATTTCAAGTGATCTAATAAAACCGAGGATGCTTCATCCAGCTCAAAGATGGAAGTATCCCTCACTGCCATTACATACCTTTTTCCGTTGACCTCCACATCATGGAAGTTTTCCGGATTAAGTTGAAGGGTAGGCATTCGAGTACTGAGTACTGAATACTGAGTACTGAGTGCTGAGTAATAAATCAGTATTACCCAGTACCCAGCACTTAATACTCAGTGCTTTTTTCATCTTAAAGGGGGTTTATTCCATCTGGGAAGGGTTACAATTAAAAACGCTCGAGCCATAAGGGGTTTAGCTCCCTCCGGTTGATAGGTTGCTACCACCCAGGCATCTCCGGCATTATTGGTTTCAAAAGGTCTCTCCGGGTTAGGGCCTTCTTCCCCTGGGGTATACAACCCATTCTGATCGATAGATCCCATATACTTGACATCCTCTTCATCAAAGGTTCGGAAGAATTCCTTAACTTCCCACTTAGCTTTCACAAGTCCCAAATCCATATCATCTTCGGTCCCTCTGGTTCCATCAGGACCGTTGGAAAAGGCAATAGCTTCAAACTGCTGAAGTTGTTTGGGTGCGGTAGTCCCCCCAAGACGAGCAATTGCCGAATCCGGAACAATTTTGATATAATCGACCTTGTCATAAACCCTTAGGAGTTCCAGACCGGTTATCTGACCTACGGTTACATTCCGTTTTCCGATGGGTGCCTTCCCATCTATGGTAACCTCAAGGGTTAAAGTCTGGTCGTCTGCCTGGTTAATCTTGGTTACTGAAAGTCCTTCTCCCAATGAGATATCTTTAGCTTGAAGATTTTTTGGAAGATCCACACCGAAAATCTTAAGGGTAGTGGTTCCCTGGGATGTTTTGAGAGCTTTTGGACTTACCGCTAGTACTTTGGATCCACTTCCTATCTTATAGGCGATATCCTCTCCGCCTATTTCACTGTGATCCGGTAAAAACCATCGACCGGATAAGGTATTGCCATCTTCAGAGAGAAAGTGAACTTCCCTGGCCCTGCCTCCATTGTCCAGTTTCACACTGCCCCGCCATTGAAATCCCGTATAGAGGGTTCCAACGCCGGTTCCCGAAAGTTTGGTTCCGTTTTCATATTCCACCGTAAAGGTTTCTTTGTAATGATCTCCTCCGGCTCGAGTTATTTCTACAATACCCTGGTAACTTCCCACGCCGGGTTGATAACCGATCACACGCCATTTCCCCTGAGGGTCTGGCTTGTCGGGTTTATTTTTCCATTTTGTCCAGGCATCGGATTCAAAGGGGAATTCCTTGGCCAGAATCTCTGCCACTTTTTTAGCGTCTCCATACCAATCAATATTTCTTCCCCCGGCTTGATACTCTATGGTTGGAAAGGCGGCTACATGAAAATCTATATGCAAAAGCCAGTCTTCCAATGTCCGTCTTTGAAGAGCGGCTCGGGCAAAACTATGGCACCGGGTACAGACAGTCTTGACCAGAGATAAAGACTCCGGAAGCTTTTCTACAATCCAATCCTTCCTTTCTAGAAGGTATTGATAATCTTTAACTTCTTCCGGAGCCAGTCCATATTCATCACTCAAATATTTAATGACGGCTTTTTTTTCTTCCGGAGTAATTTGTAAGCCGTTAACTATCTGCATCCGTGTGACCGTCATTTCCCACCCTTCAGGCGTTTTCCTTTGGAACGAGATACGGCTTCGCATCCCATCCGTTTGAAAATGACACACCGCGCACTTGGTCTCAACGACCGTACGTCCGCTTATCTCTTCCGAGAAGCCGATCTCCCCCACAAAACCGATGAAAAAGACCAAAACAAACAGAATCTTAAACAGGGAATCTCTTCTGAAACTTCCTCTCTTCATACCTTTACTCCCCCTCAGGTTAATTCAGGTTAATAATTTTATATCGGTTTGACCGTTCAGATATTTAAAATTGGAATAGCCCTGAAAAGCACAAGGTAGAAAGGGTAAAAATCTGTTATTTTGGTGTCTTACTCCGAAAAAGGGATCTTTGTCAAGAAAAAAGTACTTTCCAGAAAAATCTTGACAAAAATGGCGCGATTCTGTTTAAATATACATAGATACAAAACCTGTTTCGACAAGAGTTGAATCCCCTGGAACTTCCTGGAGACAGAGAAGGGGGTAATCTCGGGGGATTTTAGATAAGCGAGGTCATCGGAGATGAAAAGGCGTTGGAACTTATTAACAGGGATCATGAGTCTGATCTTCCTTCTGGCCGGTCTATCTCCTGTACCGGCCCGAGAACCCAGGGGCAAGGCTTTAGACCCGTCTGCTTTAACGATAGAGCAGCGCATTCAGACTATTCGGGCCAGGAATCATATAACCATTCCCCTCCCGGACGTCATAGAACCGGAGTTTAGTCAAACTCCCCGGGTCAAGATCCTTAATGATACCCCAAATAATTTAACCGTTTACTTCCGGGGTCCCAGCATCCGTCAGGTCACTTTAAGGCCTTGGAGTACCGAAACAATCCTCCTGCTTGCCGGGAACTATGAAGTTGCAGCCGAGGTTGATAATCCGGGTGTTCTTCCCTTTTTTGGTTCTCATCCCTATGATCGAGAAGACTATCAATTAATATTTTCAGTCCGTCCGTACCCCCGTTAAATTATAATAAAATAGGTTGTATTATCTCTTATTTATTTTTATTAGGGACAAAGAACCACTTTACATTCTGTTCCGGCACTCACCTTATCGAAGGCTTGTTGCCACTCCTCCAATGGCAACTGACAAGTCACAAGGGGACGGGTCTTGACCTTGCCCTGTTCAAGAAGGGCGATGGTCCGAAGCCATGCTTTAGGTACATGGGCGAAAACTCCGGTCATATAGACGTTTTTCATCACCAGGGTATTTAGATCCAGATTAACAGGCCTGGAAAAGAGTCCCATCTGTGTATATTGCCCACCTCGACGAACCAGATTCAGGCATTGCTGGGCCGACTTCTCTGCCCCGGCACATTCGATGACCACATCGGCTCCATATCCCTTTGTCAAATCCAGGACGATCTCATCCAGCTTTTCTTTCTGTATATCTACAGTTACATCAGCCCCCAACTCCTTAGCCAGTTTCAGGCGTGCGGCATCCTGACTCATCCCACAGATGATGGCGGTTGCTCCGGCAGTTTTAGCCAATTGCATACAAAGGAGACCGATACAACCCGGACCTGAGATCAGTACCACATCCTCAGGAAGGATTCGCGTATTTTCCAGAACCCCATTGACGCAACAGGTCAGTGGTTCACAGAGGGCCCCTCCGATATAATCCACGGTATCCGGGAGTTTATGTACGTTTCCCTC
Source organism: Candidatus Limnocylindrales bacterium (assembly GCA_035559535.1). Lineage (NCBI taxonomy): Bacteria > Bacillati > Chloroflexota > Candidatus Limnocylindria > Candidatus Limnocylindrales > Candidatus Limnocylindrales bacterium. The sequence continues at coordinate 71,490 of DATMBG010000051.1, read as the reverse complement.
GGGAACGATCAGGTACTTTGCAAAGCCCCCATGGACATGGGTTCCAATAGACCGGCGCTCCGGGCAGAGATTGGGATTTCCGGAACGGCAGAAACGGCACGTTCCACAGGTTGAAAAATAGGTTTCCGTGGTTACCCGGTCTCCTGGACGAACTCTGGTGACCTTCTCCCCGACCTCGGCTATCTGCCCACAAACCTCGTGACCCAACGTAACCGGTGGAACACTTCGATATTCATCCCGAAGAATATGAATATCGGTCCCACAAATCCCGGCAGCCTTTACCTCGATCTTCACCTGATACGGTCCCGGGACAGGCTCCGGAATTTCCATGAGTTCTACGTTACCAAACCCCACCGATTTTTTAACGACGGCTTTCAAGTTAAAAACCTCCTTGTTGAATGGGAATTTAACGCGCCGTATTTACCTTGGGCGTTTGTAAAAACACATAAATCATGGCAAAAAGGGCTGCAAGCAGTAAAAGCCCTTGAATTAACAGGGATTGCAGGGTAGGATAAATACCAAAGATACCGATGGTAGGTATGTACTTAACCGGTGTTGCTTCCAATACCCCGGCCGTTTGGAGCTCGACAATTCCCTTGCCTGCAAAAACAAAAGCCAGATAGTAAAGAAGAATACTGGTAACGGTAAAGAAGGTTTTGATGGGAATTTTGAGGCTTCCGTATTTGAAAAGAAGGAAAAGGACTACCAATAGACCACATCCTACCAGGAAACCCAAAATAATGTTGAGTTCTCCCCCCATTTCAGCGCTGGATAAGAGCGCTTGATAAAATAAAACCGTCTCAGCGCCTTCCCTGAAAACAGCTAAAAAGGCTGTGAACCAGAGAGCCATCAGGCTTCCTTTGGAAAGGGACTCCTGGACTTTCTTTTGAATAAATTGCTGCCATTTACTGGCCTGAGCCTTACTGATCAACCAGTAACTGACATAAAAAAGAACAACAGAAGCCAGGATCATCGTGGCCCCTTCCAGAAACTCCCGACTGGAAGTAAAGGTCCTGAAAAGGGTTTGAAATAGGAAAGCTATCAGGAAACTGGCCAACATTGCCACGATAGAACCCTGATAAATAAATTTAACTTTATCTGAATGTCCAATTCGGGCCAGATAGGCCGCCAAAGCACTGACAATCAGAATCGCTTCGAAACCTTCCCGGGTGATAATAATGAGGGAATTAAAAAAAAGGGAAGTTTTACCTTCCTTTTCCTGAGTAAGAAGCTGAACAGCCTGATCTAGTTTTGCCTCCAGGGATTTGATCATCTTCTCGACCTCCTCGTTGGAGGCATCCGATCCCATTAAACTGATGACCTTACCAAAGAGGGATTCCAGTTCGGTTTTTAAGGCATCGGATTTAACCGCAATGGCTGCTTCCATTCCTTCAAATTGCTCAAAGTAGGCTTCAGAAACCATGTTTTTCGCTTTTTTATGATCTCCACTGCGGTAAGTCTCTAAGGCTTTAGCCAGGGTACCTTTTAAAGCGATCACCTGATCCTGGAAAGAAGTTTTATTTTGTTTGGAAGGTGGGGAAGGAGACCCCTCTGCAGGTTTATCCCCCGAGGGTGCAGGAGAAGAAGGTTCCACCTTTATCTTAGGGACCGCTTTGGCCTGATCCAGGGCCGGAATTGTTTTTTTAAGCTCTGTGACAAGCTCATTGATAAGATTTTCTGTCGATGCCGCCGGGGCCTGAGAAATCAGGCTTTGTCGAATTTTACCAAATCGGGATTCCAGGTCTAAAGCGTTCTGCGAGGAAATATGTTCTTTGATGGCATCTTCCATATCGCTGGCCTCAAAGGTACCGAAATAGGCTTCGGTAATCAACTCCTTGGCTTTTTCCATATCTCCTGCTTGCTGGGCTTTTAAAGCTTCTTTCAAGGTGTTATCGATCTTGGCTACTACCGCATTCCAGGGTGATTTTTCCCCGGTCGCCTGGACCATAGACCCGTTATTCCAGATGAAGATAATCCCTATTAAAAATAAAAAAATGAGGATTTTGGTTCTCATGCTAAACACTCCTTGTTAAATAGGTCCTTTTGAATTTTCGGTTGTTGTGAGTTTTTGATAGTTGAAATTGATAATCTATATCAAAAATAGGGGGGACTTCCAGAATCTGTCAACCAAAATGTGAAGCAAAATTATTAAAAGTCAGGAGTCTAGAATCCAGATCCGAATTCATATTAAGCCGTATGAAACCCTCTTTAAAAAGAATCGGATTTCTGACTCTGGCCATGACAGGGATGGGGATTTTTCTTTGGGTTTTCTTCTCCTTTATAGCTTTTATACCCCACTCCCTTTAGGAGGGGAGAAATCTTTTACCCCTCAAAATTATCTTGGTATCTTCGGTAACCCTATAATTTTAGATACCGTTTTACGGACCACAGGTATTGCGCCCCCACGATGCTTCTTGGTGGGCTTGTAGTTTATCCGGCGGCTTATTTTCTGGCCCGAAAAATCTCTCAGAAAAGAGGGCTTATGGGGATGGTTCTCCTGGTTATCCCTTTTTGGACGAGTTCTTTGATTCGTACGATTTTCTGGCTTCCCCTACGGGGGCGAAATGGGGTGATAAATCTGGTTCTTATGAGAGTAAGGCTCGTGGACTATCCGCTGGATATTTTCTTATTTTCGGAATTTGCCCTGCAGAGCGCACTGATCCAATATTACGTTGTTTTCCTGATAGGACCTATTTATAGTTTCCTTATTGAAGGACATGCTTTTCTTTAAATTTAAACAAAAAACTTCTTGTCAAGGATCTCTTTCCTTGTTCATAATACAATCATGTTGGGTAAGTAAACAAATAAATCTGTCAAGGAGGTGAGGGGAAGCATGAATATTGCCATCATAGGATACGGGAAAATGGGAAAAGAAATACAGTCTACGGCTATTGAGCAAGGCCTGGTGGTGCGAGCTATTATAGATCCTTTGGTCAAGGAAGCGGATTTTCCCGACATTACCGAGGAGAGCGTAAAAGATATTGATGTGGGTATTGAATTTACGGCTCCTTCTGTAACGGTGGATAACATTAAGAAGATGGCCAGACTCGGTAAGAATATGGTTGTAGGAACCACGGGATGGTATGATCGGCTGGATGAAATTAAAAAGGTTGTGGAAGAGGGAGGAATCGGATTTGTCTATTCGCCGAATTTCTCCTTGGGGATGAATCTGTTCTACAAATTGATAGAGGAGGCAGCCAGGCTCTTCAATCGCTATGAGATGTACGATGTATTCTGTTATGAGCTTCATAACAATCAAAAGGTAGATAGTCCCAGTGGAACGGCCAAGGTTATTGGAAAAATTTTACTGGATCATATTGACAGGAAAAAAAAATTGGTGTTTGATAGATTAGACCGAAGGATCGAGAAAGAGGAGTTACATGTTGCCAGTGTTCGGGCCGGATTTATCCCGGGAACCCACATAGTCGGATTTGATTCCGAGGCGGATACCATTGAAATCAAACACGTGGCACGAAGTCGGAAAGGCTTTGCCATGGGAGCTGTTTTGGCAGCTAAATGGATCCAAGGCAAGAAGGGTTTTTATACCATGGCCGATGTGTTAAGGTAAAAAATTTGTCTGTTGTTCGTCGTCCGTTGTTCGTCGTCCGTTGTATAGCTTTTCATTTACAATGGGCAACAGACAACAGGCAACGGACAGAAAAGAGAAAACTATGAGTACTATTACCGACACGTCCATCTTTCGAGGTTCTATCGTTGCGTTGGTTACTCCTTTCAAGAAAACCGGGGAGGTGGACGAGGAAAAACTTCGGGAGCTAGTTAACTGGCATATCGAAGAGGGTACAGATGCCATTGTACCCTGTGGAACCACCGGTGAAAGCGTAACCATGACGCATCAAGAACAAGAGCGTGTCATCCGAATTGTAATAGAAGAAGCCCGCGGGCGCATTCCGGTTATCGCAGGTGCTGGAACCAATAACACGGCTGCCAGCATTGAAATGTCCAAACGAGCTAAAGCCCTGGGGGCACAAGGGGTTTTAATCGTATGCCCCTATTATAATAAACCCACCCAGGAGGGTATCGCCCGGCATTACAAAGCCATTGCCCAAGAAGTCCAAATTCCCGTCGTCGTTTATAACGTTCCCAGCAGAACCGGAACGAATATCACCGCAGAAACACTCCTCCGCCTGGCCCAGGAACCTTATATTGTAGCCGTTAAAGAAGCTTCCGGAAACATCGTCCAGATGATGCAGATTCTAAAGGACCGTCCCTCTCATTTTAGGGTCCTTGCCGGAGATGACGTCTTTGCTTATCCCCTGATCGCTCTAGGTGGAGATGGTTGTATCTCGGTGGTAGCCAACGAAACACCCAGATTATTCAGTCAGATGATTCATCTCTGCCTGGATAAAAAATTTGATGAAGCCCTTAAAATCCATAATCAATTGTTCTCTCTCATGAATCTCAACTTCATCGAGACCAATCCCATTCCGGTTAAGACCGCCCTTGAAATGATGGGTAAAATGAAGGCCTACTTCCGATTACCCCTGTGCGAAATGGGAGAGGCCAACAAGGAAAAACTAAGGATCGGATTGAAGGAATTAAACCTGATTTAAAAATCAAGGACCAGAAATCAGAACTTAGAAATTATTCCGGTTCTGATTTCTGGCCCCTACCTTCTTTCCCCTAAAGGTTTTTATCTCCCCAACCTTGGAAAGTCCCATATCTGATGCCACTCACTTGTAATCCAACGTGGATCCTGTCATCCAGATGTATCCTGTCATCCAGAGTGAAGTGAAAATAATCTGTCTTTATACCGCTATTTTAATGAAGGGGCGAAAACCTAAACAGAGGGGGATTGTAGGGGCGACCGGCCGGTCGCCCATACTATTAAGGGTAGAAAATGTTTCTATGAATAACCGCTTTTAGGTTGACTTTTTTTTCAGATAGCCTAAATTAGGCATTAAATTCCCTGTAACGCAACAAGACGACTTATCCAGTTAAAAAGGAAGATGACCGGTTATGAGTACCAAAGAAGAACATTATGAGCAAGGATTTAACTTTTTTGCTAAAGGCCTGGTGGATGAGGCCATCGCCGAGTATCAAAAAGCTATCGCCTTAGATCCCCAATTTACAATGGCTTATCTGGCCCTATCTATGGCCTACGAAAAAAAAGAGGCTCTGGATGAAGCCATTGTAACAATTAAAAAGGCCATTGAACTGGATCCCCAGGACCCCCTGCTCCATACCAGTTTATCCAGATTCTATCAAAAGAAGGGCATGATTCCAGAAGCCGAGCAGGAAAAGGCCATTGCCGGTAGCTTACAAAGAAAATTTTAATAAGAAAGAAACTCCCATTTTCTCGGAAAGAAATAAAAAATCGGTTGAATCTGAAAAAACAGAAAAAAGAACCAGGAGACCTTACTTGTAATGATTTAAAAGGAGTTTTATGATGGATATAGATCTATCGGTAGTCATTCCGGTTTATAACGAAGAGACCAATATCAAGATATTAATCCCCCAGGTGAAGAGTGTTTTAGATAAAATCAAAAAAACTTACGAAATCATTCTTGTAGATGATGGAAGTTCGGATGGAACATTCAAAACCCTCAAAAAACTGGCCGAGCAGGATCCGAATCTCAAGCTGGTTCGATTTAGAAGGAATTTCGGTCAAACTGCTGCTTTATCTGCCGGGTTTGATCTGGCCAGGGGTAAAGTAGTTATCCCTATGGATGGAGATCTCCAAAATGATCCAGAAGATATTCCCCGCCTCTTAGAAAAGATGGAAGAGGGGTATGACGTTGTAAGTGGATGGCGAGAGAACAGAAAGGACCGGTTTTTGACCCGAAAATTGCCGTCTTATCTGGCCAACAAGCTTATTTCCATAACTACCCGGGTCCACCTCCATGATTACGGGTGTACGCTCAAAGCCTATAAGAAGGAGATTCTGGACGGCATTCAGCTTTATGGTGAAATGCATCGATTTATCCCGGCTTTAGCCAGTTGGATGGGAGTGCGCGTTGCCGAAATTAAAGTTAATCATCGTCCCCGGGAATATGGAAACAGTAAATACGGCTTATCTCGAACTATTAAGGTCCTTCTAGACCTGATTAATGTTAAATTTTTACTGAGTTATTCAACAAAGCCTCTCCATTTGTTCGGCTCAATAGGGCTTTTCTTTATGGTTTGCTCGTTGTTTTTGCTCATTGTTTCCTTATCTTTTAAGTTCACCTATCATACGCTCCTCAGTAATAACTCTACTTTTCTACTCTCCATCATCTTTTTCCTGGTCGGAATTATTTTAATCTGCATGGGACTTTTGGGGGAAATTATGGTACGTATGTACTATGAATCTCAGCACAAACCGATTTATGTTATTGCAGAGAAGGTGAACTTTGAATAAATCCAAAGATTCCTATTTAGAAAGGTTTTGCTCAGCCTGTTCTAACCCCTGGGAGGCTTCGGTATTTTTAGGGTCGAGTTTAAGGACTTTCTTAAATTCTTCGGTGGCCTTCGGGTAATCACCCTGTTGAAGATAGATCTTGGCCAGGCTCAGCCGGGCTTCCAGGAAGTTAGGATTAATTTCTAGGGCCTGTTGAAGTTTAACCAGAGCCTCGGAGGCTTTATCCTGGGATAGGAGAAGGGTAGCCAATCCATAGAGAGCTTCCACATTTTTATCATCCAGTCGCAAAGCCTCCTGATAAGCGGCTATCGCTTTCGGAATCAGACCCTGTTTCGTATAAACTTTCCCCAGGCCAACTTGAGCTTCGGGGAGAGCTTCATTCAACTTGAGGGCCGTTTTCAATTCAGAAAGGGCTTCATCATATTTTCCCATCTCTACATAGGCGATACCTAAATTCGCATGGGCTTCTGCATACTCCAGATCAAGCTCTAAAGCCTTTTTGTATTCGGCTATGGCCTCCGAAAATTTTTTCTGAGCGGCATAAACCTGTCCAAGGTGGTTATGGGCCGGAGCAAAATTAGGATTGATCTGGAGTATTTCCCGGTACTTTGCTTCTGCTTCTGAATAATGGCCTTGTTTCGCATGGACAAGCCCAATACCTAAATGAGACCAGGCATCTTCAGGATGTTCTTGCAAAACTTGAATAAACTCAGAAATGGCTTCCGGGTATTTACCTAAACGGTAGTAAATCAAGCCGAGATTCGTTCGTACTCCCGGAAACTTGGGATCTATTTGAAGAACTTTCTGATATTGTTCGATGGCTTCGGCATTAGCTTGCCGCCGAGCATAAGCAAGTCCCAGGCCGTAAAGCGCTTCTGGATATTCGGGTCGTATCTGAAGAGCCTGTTTATAAGCTTCTATAGCCTCATAGGTCTTGTTTTGTCTAAAATAAACATCTCCCAAAGCCTGATAGGCCTCTGCATAGTTGGGATTAATCTGGATGGCTTCCTTTAGTTCTTTAATGGCTTCGGGGTATTGATTTAAATGGGAGTAGGCAAGGCTGAGCTGGAGATGGGATTTTTCATCTTCTGGATTAAGCCGAAGGGCCTGTTGGTATTCAAAAATGGCCTCGGAATATTTACCCTGCTCGGTATAAAGTTGTCCGATACTTCGATGGGCCAGGGTCTTTAAAGAGGGTTGAAGATCCGATTTTAAAACCTCGTTATATTCTCGGACTGCAGCGTTAAAATCCCCAGAGGCCTGGTAAACTTTCGCCAGCCCGTAATGAGCCAGGGTTTCCACTTCCTTCTGCGTGGGATCATATTTTCCGGGTTCTGACACCTTTTCTCCTAGAGACAACAGACTTTGATAGACATTTTTGGCCTCCCCGTATTTGCCTGTTAAAAGGTAAAGTTCTCCTAATTTTAAATGGAGAAGGGGGAATAAAAACTTATCTGAAAATTCAGAGCTACCTGTCGAGGAATTCAGATTTTGATCCCGGATCGCCGTTTTAATTTCAATGGCTTTATTAAGATTCCATATGGCCCGGGGATAATCCTTCTGGACCCTGTAAAGGGTTGAAAGCTGGTAATAAGCTTCCGGAAAGTCGGGTTTCAGTTTAATAGCTTCTCGATAAGCTTCAGCCGCTTTGTTCAAATGCTCGGTTTTAGATTTGGATTCTGAAATCTCCTGATCTACAGCGATCTCATGGGCCAATCCCAGATTAAAGTGGGTCTTAGGATTTGCATAGTGGAAAGCCAGAGCCTTTTGAAAGTTATCCAGGGCCAATTCCCAATCTTTTCCATGGGTTTTGGGATTTGAAAGAAATTTTTGGTAGGCTTCTAAGCCCTCTGAAAAGTAAAAATAACTTCTCCATCCCTCATCGGTAGAAGAGGGGAGTATAGTACTTACGTGGGCAGAGGCCAATTTATAGGCTAAAATTCGGATAAGCTTCTGAATCTTCTCATCAGGACGTTCGGTTTCAGGCGCAGGGGGATAGACTTCCAGATCTGTTTCGGATACATTAAAAAATTTTTTCTTGCCTAAGGACGCCACAATGGAGTAGGAGGATCCAAATTTCTGGATACTTCCTGAGAGGAATTTATCTTCCTGATTCAACAGCTTTTTAGCCTCTAAAAGGGCAGGATAAAGGGGTATTTTGAAGGAACCCAGTCGAATAGACTCGGCCTTTTTAAAGGTAACCCGAAGGGGTTCTGTAGCAGGAGGTAGAAGAATTGGCTTCTCTTCTAAGAGAGTCCGTATCAGGGGGTGTTCTTCTTCCTTAGAGAACTTTTGAAGATCTTGAATTCGCACCAATTCACCGACCAGTTGATTGGCCAGGCTTTCACCCATGGCTTCCGAGGTCTCAAATCCCATACCGCTCTCAAAAGGTAAAACCGTTATACTTGGCTCCCCATTAACCAGATAGTAAACGAAAAAGCCAAACAAAGTTAAAATCAGAACGGCTAGAATAATTTTGGTGGTCAGAACCAGAAAGGTTTTGATTCGATCCAGGGTTCGGGTGAATTTATCCCAAAAGGAAAGTTCCCATTCATCTTCTGATCTATCGACCCTAAAATCGAACTCCGAAGGCCTTTTCAACTCGGGTCCTCTGGGAGAGGCCGAAATGGGTCCAGATCCCGGGGGCGGATTTGATGGAGGCCTGGGTTCTACCAGTCGTCGGGGGGGATGTTTGGGTTCTGGTGGTCCGGAAAGTCGGGAGTCCGTGAATTTTATGGGTCGATGGGGAGGTACCTGGGATTCCGATGCCTGTCCCCCAGCCGGTTCCTTGGGTTGTGTCAGCCTGGTAGGAATACGAGGAAATCCGCGACCTATGGGTTGAGGGGAGGGAGAGGGTTTGGGTTCGGAAGGTTCAGGAGGTTTCAATAATTCGTCCCGGGTTTTTAAAAGGGCATACTCCACCGCTGCACTGATATCATCTTCCGTCAGTTTGGGGTATTTGGCAATAATGTCATTGAAAGAAGAACCTGTTGATAGGAGATCTAAAATGGTATGAATGGGGACACCCGCTCCTTTAATAAAAGGCTTTCCGTTAAAAAGGTTTGGGTCTGTGATAATGCGTGGGTTCATTTATTAAATAAAACTAAGGCCATCTTATGGGTATACTCGGTCAGTTTTAGGTTATGATAACCTTTAAAATTAGGTTACTTCAACTGGAGGAAATCTGTCAAGGATAAAAACGGTAGGAAATCTATGAACTTACGCCATATCGAGGTTTTAAGACTTCTTTTCAAATTCTAGAGTTTTACATTTTTTGGCCGATCAAATTACTTTAACCTTTAAATTGAAGTTCATCATCCTACAGTAGGGGCGGAAGGCCTTCCGCCCGTATTTACTACCTTTCCCCTCCCCCCCAGCCCCTCTCCCGAAACTTCGGGAGAGGGGGCACTTGGGGAGTTGATGTGGAGATTTGCTGGCTCCCCTTGCCTACGCTGCAGGAGAGAGGTCGGCGGCATACGCGCCAGGATAAGAAGGTTAACCCCCGGCGGGGCGACCTGTTTCACAGGCCGCTCCTCAGTGTAATTGGGAATTAGGGAATTTTAAATCCCCGACTCCTAATCCCCAATTCCTTATCGGGTATAACGTTGGTACGATTATCTCAGGTATTCGGTAGCATAATCTTTTGTCTCAGACCCCCATCTTCTGCTTTTAACCAGATAAATCAAAGGAATGCTGATGACCGTAATGGTCATTTTTACGATATATTGCCCTTGAATGAGGGCAAGCAGGGGAAGTCCGGTTCCCGCAAAGGCTAACGTGATGAACGTGATACTATCCACAAGGGTAGATACCCCATTACTCAGTAAAACCCGAGCCCATTTCCATTTCCCGATCCGTTCTCGCCACCAGGCAAAAACTTCTGTGTCAATCAGAGAACTGACCAGGTAAGCTATCAGGCTGGCAATGACAATTCGGGGAGTGGAGCCCAGGGTACTTTCAAAAGCTTCCTGATTTTTGTAGAACACGGCCGGTGGAAGCGCAATGGTTAACTGGACGTAAAGTGCAAGAAGAACATTGGCAAGGAAGGCCGTATAGACAACCCGTTGAGCCCCTTTCTTTCCTAATTCCTCATTGATGAGATCAACCAGGGTAAAGGTAAGCGCATAGATGAAAACTGCAGCCGGCACGACTATACCATGTAGGGTTACCGGCTTACTTGCCGTAACATTTGCGATCAATTCACAGGCTACGTAAATACCGATCAGAAATATTGCCATAACAGACAAGGGATAGCGGTACGAGCGAATGACCATTCGCCCGTACCAGGGGCAACGAGGGGTTACTCCTTACTATCAAACGAGACGTTTGACCTACAAGACGTTTGACCTACTATGGTTTCAATTGCCTACTTTTTCCACCTCGACCAGATTTGTGTAAAACACGGCACCTCCTCCCAGAGGTTCTAATTCGTGGGAAGTAATCCGATTCAGGTTTCCGTTGAAACCGGTTTTTTTGTTCCACCAGCTCTTGAAAGAAATGGCCGAGCCTTTTGGAACCGTCTCTCCCACCCTGGCATAAAGGAAACATTCTCCTCGATCATTGTAAACCCGAACCCGGTCTCCCTCTGAGATTCCCCTTGCCTTGGCATCTTCATAGTGTAATTCGATTACCGGCCTTTTCTCTTTGGCCAGCATGGACTTAAGATTTCCAAAGGAGGAATTGACGAAGTATTTTGCACCGGCATTGATAAGGGAAATGGAATATCTTCCATGGAGTTCCGGAGACCCTTCTGCACTTTCAGTTTCAGGAATATAGGCGGGAAGAGGGTCAAATCCTGCCTGTTTCATCCGTTCAGAGTAGAACTCGATTTTACCTGAGGGGGTTGGGAATTTCCCATCTGCAAAGGCGATGAAGGGATAGGTAGGTGTATTCAGGCGAACCCGCTTTTCTTGTCGTAACCGCTCCAGGGTAATTCCTTTCAGGAAGGGATGTGGGCTATCCAAGGCTTGTCGAATCAGATCTTCTTCGGTATCCCGGAAGCAGGGATCTTCAAATCCCATGGCCTGAGCCAGAAGTCGAAAAACTTCTACGTTGGATTTGCTTTCTCCAACCGGAGGAATTACCGGTTCTCCAAGCTGGAGATAGAGATGCCAGTAGGATCGATAAAGATCCAGATGTTCAAAGCTGGTTGTCGCAGGAAGGACAATATCGGCGTAATCGACGGTATCTGTAAAAACCTGTTCATGGACCACCGTGAAGAGATCTTCACGCAGGAGTCCCTGGATAACCTTATTCTGATTAGGTGCCACAGCAGCCGGGTTACAGTTGTACACATATAGGGCTTTAATAGGTGGATTGTCCAATTCTGTAAGAATCTTTGCCAGCTCCACCATGTTGAGAGTCCGAGGGGTTCTGGTCATAAGATCCGGTCGTTCCAAAGCTTGTGTATTTAAAGGGAATAAGCCTCCATTACTATATAAAAATCCACCCCCCAGTTGCCCCCAGGCTCCTACCAGACCTGGAAGACAGGAAACGGTTCGCATGGTCATACCACCGTTGGAATGGCGCTGAAATCCCCAGCCCACCCGAAGGAAAGAAGGTTTTATCCTGGCATACAGACGGGCAACGTTTTGTATCTCCTGCACGGAAATACCTGTAATTTCCGAAACCCTTTCCGGAGGATAGGCCTCCAGTCGCTCCTTCAATTTGTCAAACCCATAGGTAAATCGGGCTACATAATCGGCATCGTAAAGACCTTCCTTTACAATGACATGCATCATACCCAGGGCCAGCGCCGCATCGGTCCCTGGCCGAATCTGGAGGAAATAATCGGCTTTTTCGGCCACATCACTCCGATGGGGATTGATATGAATGTAGATAGCTCCTTTAGCCCGTGCTTCTTTAATAAGGGGTAAAATATGAATGTTCTGCGAGGAGCTATTGGTTCCCCAACCGATAATCAAGCGAGCGTAGGGAATATTCTCCGGATCTGAACCATAGGTAGCCCCGGTGGTATAAGCATATCCCATTTTTCCCGCGGCAGAACAAATGGTCCGGGCCAGTAAACAGGCTCCCAACTTGTGAAAAAACCGCCTATCCATGCTGGCATTATTCAGAACCCCTTCGGTTCCTGCATAACTATAAGGCAAAATAGCTTCTCCTCCATAGACTGCTATGATCTCCTTAAATCGATCCGCGATATGTCGAAGGGCTTCATTCCAGGTAATAGGCTCAAACTTTCCTTCTCCTTTTTTACCCACCCGGCGTAACGGCGTCAAAATACGATCTGGACCGTAGACCCGCTCGGGATAGTACCGAACCTTTGCACAAATAAATCCCCGGGTTGTTACGTGATGAGGATCTCCGGTTACTTTGACGAGTTTTCCATCTTGTACATGGACCTCCAAAGCACAAGTATCGGGACAATCGTGGGGACATGCCGTCGTTTTAATCTCATGGGTAGTAACTGGTTCCATTACAGGCTCCTTAAGGATCGGCAAGTATAGGGGAAAGCTTAATCCGTCTATACTTTATTAGGGGTTTTGGTTAATTATAAAAACAAATCTTTTATCCTGCTCCAATGAAAATTTTGTTATTTTATAAATTAGTCACCTGGATCTAATCTATCAAGATAACAAACCTTAAAGATAATTGTGAAAAGATCTCAATCCCCCTAGAATATCCCCCATGGCTGGGCTCTGGCATTGATGGTCAGGCTTTAGAATCACGGTTGCCAATGGTTTGTTCTTACCTCTTCCAGATTTAAAAGCTCTATTCCAACTACTTGGGAAAGTACCTGGAGATCTTCCTGCCTCTGCTTCAGAGGGAAGGTAAGTTTAGTGGTAGGACCTCCGGAAGACCCAGGGCTTATACTAAGCAAAGAAGTTCTTTTGCCAGGCTGCGGATCGAAGGTTCCTGCCTGGGCTTTCGCTCACCTGAGAGATTTTATTTGACAGGATCGGCTTTTGTCATTATAAAGGGTAAGAGATTTTTAGGTCTAAAAAACGGGAGGTATAATTATTTCAACTGAAACCTTTTCCTATTGTTTGCGGGTGGCCTATGCCGATACCGATGCGCAGGGTCGCGTTTATTATGGAAGGTTCTTCCCTTATTTAGATCGAGCAAGGGACGAATTCTGGCAGAGTTTGGGATTTTCTGAAGAAGAGACCATACGTATTGAGGATACAGTAGTCACTGTAGAGATGCACATTCGATATTTTAGACCGGCTCGATTTTTCGATCTTTTAAGGATTTTTGTCGAGGTCATCAAGCTTGGGAATTCAAGCCTTCATTTGCGCTTCCGAATTATTAATGATAAAACTAAAGAGGAGATTTTGGAGGCTACCCAAGTGCATGTTCAGATTGACCCTAAGACCCAGAAATCTACCCCCTGGTCGGAGAGATTTCGAGGGATTGTATCCAAACAGATTAAAAATGAAACTTAAAGGAAATAGCCGGATAGAGATTCTTTTAATCCTATTTTTTCTAGGGGGTATAGGAACACTTCCGGCCTTTGCGGAGGAATGGAAGACCCGGTCTACCCGGCATTTTTACCTCCATTATCTTGGAGAGAACCAGAAGTTGGTGGAGTTCTTGAGTCTTAAGGTAGATAAAATTTACGAGGAGGTAACCGAGGATCTGGGGTATAGACCCAAGGCAAAAATCTCGGTTTATCTCTGCCCTACTGAGACCTGTTTTAAGGAGAAACAACCCTATTCTCAGGATGTTCCACATTGGGCCGTGGGGGTAGCTTATCCATCCTTAAATCGGATTGTCATGCGATCTTCTCTGGTTATTAACGGTCAGGTTCTGGATCCCCTTCAACTTTTTAAACATGAGTTTGCCCATATTGCCCTCGAACAGGCTTTAGAATCTATAGGTGGAGCACCCCGATGGCTTTCAGAAGGATTTGCCATGTATGAAGCCAAAGAATGGGGAGTTCCGGAGGAGATGACCCTTCAGGAAGTGGCACTTTTAGAGAATTTTATCCCTCTCTCTGAGCTCACCCTTTCTTTCCCGTCCGATGCAGCACAAGCTCGAATTGCCTACGCCCAGAGCCTGAGTCTGGTGACCTATATTCTGAATACCTACGGGAAAGATGCACTTCATCGGCTTATCAAGAACCTGGGAGAGGGAGTAAGTCCGGAAACGGCTCTGCGGAGAGCGACAGGTGTAGATTTGAACACATTGGAACAAGACTGGCAGCGAAACCTCAGGGAGAAGCATTCCTGGATTCCCGTTGTAACCAGTATAACCGTGCTCTGGGGTCTTATTACACTCATTTTCTTCGGGGCTTATCTTTTTAAGAAACGAAAGATGAGAGAAATAGAAAAGACCTGGGAAGAAGAGGATAGGAAAGTAGAAGAGTATGGAGGTAGAGATGAAATTCCTGTAACCCCGCACCCATACCCCTCCCTACCTCCCCGTTCCCATATGTCATGAGTTCCGTTCTGCTGATCAGTTCAAACCCGGTGAATCAACGGATGACCGGGCCTGGAATACGATACTGGGAAATGGCCACTTACCTTGCCGAAAAACACGCCGTGGTTCTGTTGGTTCCAGGTGAGACGGATCTCATCTCTGCTAAATTTCAAATTTTTAAGACGACCCGGAAGAACTTGAAGCGGTGGTTAGGCTGGGCGGATGTCATTGTGACAACAGGGTACAAATTCCCTCTAGATTTGATTTTTCTTTCTCAAAAGCCTCTAGTCGTAGATCTCTATGCTCCTTTGCCTATAGAACTCCTGGAGCATCACAGGAGTTCTTCCCTATCGGAAGCCCGGTTATCCCTGGCCTATTATTTAGCTCGGGTTCAATTGCTCTTAAATCGAGGGGATTTTTTTATTTGTAGTCATGAGCGACAACGGGATTTTTGGATCGGGATGCTGGCCGCCTGGGGAAGAATCACCCATGAACTTTATCGAGAAGATCCGGAGTTGAAAAAATTGATTCAACCGGTTCCCTTTGGATTACCGGCTGAAAAACCGGTCCATACCCAGCAGGTTCTCAAGGGGGTAAGGAAAGGAATCTCAGCCTCAGATAAGGTGATTTTATGGGGTGGGGGGCTCTGGAGTTGGTTTGATCCTTGCATAGTTATAAGGGCAGTTCATGAGATTCATCGGATACGTTCAGATATTAAACTGGTTTTTTTAGGTAAGATAGAGGATCCCGTTCCCCAGTCCCATAAAGAGATTCTTAAACTCAGCCAGGAGTTAGGATTATATGATCGGTATGTGTTCTTCACCGAGCAGTGGATTCCTTATCAAGAGCGGCAGAACTATCTTCTAGAAGCCGATATAGGGATCAGTACCCATTTTGCAAGCTTCGAGTCTCGTCTGGCAGGGAGGACTCGCATTTTAGATTACCTGTGGTGTGGGCTACCTGTTATCGCTACCAGAGGAGATTTCTGGGGTGATTTGATCGAAAAAGAGGGTTTAGGCATCACGGTCGACCCGGAATCTGTAGATCAAATGAAGGCGGCTATATTGGAATTGGCAGACCATCCCGAAAAGGTTGAGCAATGTCGAGCCAATGTACGTCGAATTGCCGATAAGTTCTCCTGGCCTTCGGTCCTTCAACCCTTAGAAATATTCTGTTTAAACCCGAAACAGACTCATTCATCGGCTTTCTTTCCTAAAACAGGTAGATTGATAAGCTTTTACCTCCGGGTCCTGTATAACGTTCTCAGATATAATGGATATAAAAAGGTGGGATCGGCTATCTTCAGCCGTTGTCCGGAGCTTATTATCTAATATAAAAACCATCGAATAGGGACTAATTAATGAAGCTCTCTATTATTATCGTCAATTATAAAACAAAGGATTTGCTGGAGCTTTGTTTAAACTCGATTCTGGCCGATCGTCCTGAGGATCCGGACGAGGAAGTTGCGGTTACTTCACAAACCATGAACTATGGACCGGGAACAACGGCCAACCGACAGATTATCGTTATCGATAACCATTCTGAGGATGGATCGGTAGAAATGGTTCGTGGAAAATTTCCGGAGGTACAGCTACTGATCAACGAAACCAACGTAGGTTATGCCCGTGCGATCAACCAGGGTATCCGGATAGCCGAGGGGGAATATCTCCTGCTGATGAATCCTGATGTTCAGGTAAAACCTGGCGCCATTGAGCGGATGGTTCAGTTTATGGATGAAAACCAGCAGGTAGGTATCGTAGGAGGAAAGCTTCTCAATCCGGATGGTACGTTACAGTACTCCTGTCGAACTTTTTATACTTTCAGGACGCTCCTTTTGAGAAGAACTCCTCTTCGCAGACTGTTTCCCGATAGTAAGATCGTACGAAATCATTTGATGATGGATTGGGATCATGCCTCTGTTCGGGAAGTGGATTGGGTTTTAGGGGCCTGCATGTTGGTACGACGGAAGGCGCTGGAAGATGTGGGGAGTATGGATGAGCGATTCTTTCTTTACTTTGAGGATGTAGACTGGTGTTACCGGATGAAAAAAGGGGGTTGGAAGGTTTGCTATTTTCCCCATGCTGAGATGATCCATCAGCACCGGCGGGAGAGTGCCCGAGGACCGACCCATCGAACCTTTTTCTCTCATCTTCGAAGTATGCTTCATTTTTTCGATAAATGGAGCGATCTCATGTATTTTCTTCGCAAATATAACAGCCTCCTGACCCATACGGTATTTGTCATCTCGGATATACTTGTGGTTAATCTTTCTTTTTATGGGGCTTATCAACTGAGAAAAAGTCTCGCCCTGGGTCTATCCGACGGAATAGGACTTTTTTTAGAAAAACCGGATCTTCCCTTCTGGATTTATAGAGACTTTTTGATTTTTATTAATGTCACGACTCTAACGGTTTTTCATTTTCTTCACTTATATAAATTTCCGAGGGGACTTCTTTGGGTTGATGAACTCTTCCGGGTCCTTAAAGCCATGGGAATCAGTTGCCTTATGATTATGGCAGGTACTTATTTGACCCAGGGTTATGAGTTTTCCCGGTCCATCACCCTTATTTTTGGAATCCTTGGAAGCGGTTTTGCCTTTTTGTTTCGCTGGACCCTGGTGGGTGTTTTCAGATTTTTACGGAAGCAAGGTTTCGATTTAAAACGAGTTCTTATTTTAGGAACCGGTTTAGAAGCTTCCAGTTTGAAAAAAGAACTGGATAAACATCGGGAATTGGGGTATGACGTGGTAGGATTTGTGGCCATGCCCGGAAAGCCTGAAGGCAAAGAAACTAAGAATGGAGGTAAGGAGGAAAAATACCAGATCTCCCCCGGGTCCAGATTCTCAGCGACTCCTCTGTCAACCCTTCCCATATTGGGTACCCTCAAAGATCTTCCTCATCTGGTTACAGATCAGAAAATCAACGAGGTGATCGTAACAGAGTTAGATCCTTTGCAAGACGAGATTTTTAACCTGATAGCTAAGAATGGTACAGAAACCCTCCATGTTCGCGTTGTAACAGATGTGAGTGAAATTTTAACCCCCCGGGCTACTATCGAGGAACTGGCTGGTATTCCCACCATTACCTTTGAAGCAGATCCCCTTCATGGGATTAATCTTTTTCTTAAACGGGCTTTAGATTTGATCCTCTCCTTAACCGGGCTTGTTCTTTTGTCCCCACTACTTCTCGCTATAGGAATCTTGATCAAGTGGGAGTCTCCGGGGCCTGTTTTGTTTCGGCAAGAAAGGGTTGGTCAAAACCGGCGGCGATTTTTGATGTACAAATTTCGGTCCATGTATAAAGAAGCAGAAGAACAAAGGGAATTTCTTGAGCATCTCAACGAGGCAGATGGGCCTTTATTCAAGATCCGGGAGGATCCCAGATTAACGAAGGTCGGAAAAATTCTCAGGCGGTTTAGTCTGGACGAGTTACCTCAGTTGATTAACGTAATTAAAGGCGAGATGAGTCTGGTCGGACCTCGACCACCTTTACCCGATGAAGTAGCCCGGTACCAGGAGTGGCAATACCGGCGGTTATGGGTTAAACCGGGTATCACAGGGCTTTGGCAAGTAAGTGGACGGAGTGGATTAAGTTTTAACGAGATGGTCAAACTAGATTTATACTATATACGAAACTGGTCCCTTTCCAATGACCTAAAGATCATTTTGAGGACAATCCCTGTGGCTTTACGGGGAAAAGGTGCGTATTAGCTCGCAAGGTGAAAGGAGCAAGGCACAGGGTGATTTTACCTTTTTGCCTTCTACCTTTCACTTTTTAAGAATGAACGTTTCAGTTATTGGCACGGGTTATGTAGGTTTAGTTACCGGAGCCGTATTTGCCGATTTAGGGAATGAAGTAATTTGTGTAGATAAAGATGAAGAAAAGATAGAAAAGCTTAAAAAAGGCATTATGCCCATCTACGAGCCGGGCCTGAAGGAAATGGTTGCCCGAAATACCGATGATACCAAGGAGCGACGGTTATTTTTTACTTGTGACCTGGATATGGCCGTAAGAAAATCCGAGGTTATTTTTATTGCCGTTGGAACCCCTCCCAAGGAAAACGGGGAGACGGACCTCAGTCAGGTGGAAGAAGTGGCCAGGGGAATTGCACGGGCTATTGATAGATATAAAGTTATTGTGAATAAAAGCACTGTTCCACCGGGTACCGGAGACCTGGTCCGGCAGATTATAGAGACGAACAAGCGGCGTAATGTAGACTTTGACGTGGTCTCAAACCCGGAATTTCTGCGGGAAGGATCGGCCATCAACGATACACTTTATCCGGAGCGTATTGTTATCGGAGCCCCAAATCAGAATGTAGCCATGATCCTGCTGGAATTGTATGCCCCTCTGGAAAGCCCCATGCTGATTACCGATGTTCACAGTGCGGAGATGATTAAATATGCTTCCAATGCCTTTCTGGCAACCAAAATTTCCTTTATCAACGCTATTGCCAATATCTGTGAGAAAGTGGGAGCAGATGTAACCCAGGTCACGAAAGGAATGGGATTTGATTCCAGAATTGGTCGCGCTTTTCTAAATGCGGGATTGGGATATGGAGGATCTTGTTTTCCCAAAGATGTACAATCGCTTATCCATACCTCGGCCCGATACGGATATGACTTTAAGCTCCTGAAAGCCGTCAATGAAATCAACATGGAACGGACCACCCATTTTATTAACATGATGAAGCGGGTATTGGGGAGCCTTCAAGGTAAAGTCATAGGGGTCCTGGGATTGGCCTTCAAACCCAATACAGATGATATGCGAGAAGCCAAATCGGTGGAGATTATTTCAAAGTTATTAGCAGAAGGGGCTAAAGTCAAAGCCTATGATCCGGTTGCCATGGAAAATGCACGAAAGATCTTTCCCCATATTACCTACTGTGAAAATGCTTACGAAGTAGCCAAAGGGGCCGATGCCTTGACGCTGGTCACAGAGTGGAACGAGTTTAGGTATCTTAATACCGATGAGAAAATCAGAAACTCCATGCAAAGACCCATTATCTTCGACGGACGTAATATCTATGACCCCAAGATTACGCGAAAAATGGGCTTTGAGTACTATGGAATTGGAAGGTAACCCTTCCTTAACAATGAGCAATCCTGAACAATTAGCGGGGATTCCGTGTTGATTGTTTAGTGTTCATTGTTTGCTGTTCGATGCCACGAGTACTTATAACAGGGGGGGCCGGATTTTTAGGCTCCCATCTCTGCGATTTTCTTCTAGAAAAGGGATTCGAAGTGGTTTGCATGGATAATCTCCTGACGGGGGATATTTCTAATATTGCCCATATTCGGAGTGAGAAATTTCTATTTATCAAACACGATGTCACCAATTATATCTATCTGGAAGGACCTCTGGATTATATTCTACATTTTGCAAGTCCGGCCAGTCCCGTGGATTATATGGAGTTACCCATTCAAACCCTCAAAGTAGGATCCCTGGGAACCCACAAAGCTTTGGGATTGGCCAAGGAAAAAAAGGCCACCTTCCTCCTGGCATCTACCTCGGAAGTGTATGGAGATCCTTTGATCCATCCTCAAAGTGAAGACTATTGGGGAAATGTAAATCCCATCGGTCCTCGAGGTGTTTATGATGAGGCTAAACGGTTTGCAGAGGCCATTACCATGGCCTACCATCGCTATCATGGAGTAGAAACCCGCATTGCCCGTATCTTTAATTGTTTTGGTCCTCGAATGCGCATTTACGATGGAAGGGTCGTACCGACCTTTATGCGTCAGGCTCTGTTGGGTGAAGATCTCACGGTTTTCGGAGATGGCTCTCAGACTCGATCCTTTTGTTATGTCAGCGACTTAATAGAAGGGATTTACCGCCTGATGCTATCTCGAGAAGTTGAACCTGTAAATATAGGAAATCCTCAAGAGATGTCCATCCTCCAGTTTGCCGAGAAAATCCTCTCCCTTACAAAAAGTAAAAGTCGAATAGTTTTTAAACCTCTTCCCAAGGATGACCCCAGAGTCCGTCAGCCAGATATCAGTAAAGCTCGACGCATCCTCGGCTGGGAACCCAAGGTTAGCCTGGAACAGGGATTGATAAATACCCTGGAGTGGATGAAGCAGAAACTGGAGACTGCCAGACGTTAACAGCAAGAGGTTTGATATCCGGGTGAATATCCCTTGCCCTTTGCTGATTATTTCAATATGTTGAAAAACATTTAAACAGAGGTCAGAAGTCAGGAATCAGAAAACCGTTCAGCTTTTGGCCTCTGACTTGTGACTTCTGTCATTATGAAAATCCTGGTCACCGGCGGAGCCGGGTTTATCGGCTCCCATGTTGTAGATACCTTTTTGTCGGCAGGACATGAAGTGGTAGTCGTGGACAACCTGGTTACCGGAAAACGCCAAAACCTTAATCCCCAGGCAAAATTTTATCAAATAGATATCCGGAGTGATGAGCTCTATAAAATCTTCCAGGATGAGCAACCGGCCGTAGTGGATCATCATGCCGCTCAGATGGATGTGCGAAAATCGGTCAGTAATCCGATCTATGATGCGGAGGTTAATATTTTGGGAACCCTTAATGTCCTGCAGGCAGCCGTCAAATCGGGGGTTCAAAAAATAATCTTTGCCTCCACGGGAGGGGCCATTTACGGAGAACAGGAAAAGTTTCCGGCCCCTGAAGATCACCCAACAAACCCTCTCTCCCCCTATGGAATTGGAAAGCTGGGTGGAGAAAAATACCTTTATTTTTATTACACCACCTACGGACTCAAATATGTATCCCTGCGATATGCCAATGTTTACGGTCCCCGCCAGGATCCCCATGGGGAAGCAGGGGTCGTTGCAATCTTTACCCAGAAAATGTTAAGGAATGAACAACCCATTATCAATGGGGACGGTGAACAAACCAGGGATTTTGTTTTTGTAAAAGATGTAGCCCAAGCCAATTTGCTGGCCCTCTCCAAAGATATCATTGGATGCTACAATATCGGAACCGGTCGGGAAGTTTCTGTTAACCAGTTATTTGATCGTCTGGTTGAGCTGACCCAGGCGAAGGTAAAAAAAATTCACGGCCCAGCCAAGGAAGGAGAGCAGAAACGAAGTGTTCTGGATGCCAGGAAAGCTAAAGAGGTTCTGGGATGGGCCCCCCGGGTGAACTTAGATGAGGGGCTGGCCCAGACCGTTGCCTTTTTTAAAACCTGAAAAGTAGATTACGCGCCTTCCCTTACCCCTAACCCCTCCCCCACGCCGGAGGAGTAGGGGCATACGGCCGTATGCCCCTACTTGTAAGGAACCGTACTTCGCTCGTCTTGAACCCTTGGGGTTATGTAGGGGCATACGGCTGTATGCCCCTACATAATTCTAAGGATCATCTTTTCTCCCCCGGCAAAGGATCGCATTGGATAAACTCAGAACAAAGGGTGAGGAACCTCCGCTCAATATATCACAAAAAACTTACCCCTGTAAAGGAGAGAACAGGATATTAAAGTCTTCTCTTCTTATCCTTCCCTCGAAACCCCGGCAGAGGGAAAGGGATAAGGGCTTGAGAGATTTATCTGTTTCGTAGATACTCTTCATAGATTGTTTTGGATTGGAGTCGTAAAAAAGCTTTAAAATCCTCTACGGTCTCACTTATTTCGGTTTTACTTGTCGGCAGATTCGGATTCACAGAGGCGAAAGACAATACGATGATGAAGCTTAACAAATAGCAGATCAGAAAAATATTTATAACCCTGGTTCGTTGTTCACCCTGGGCCATGGGTGGGTGTTGATAAACACGTCTCAGTAGCCAGCCGATTGTTCCAAGAATAAAAGTAACCATCAGAAATACCGGGGCAAGGCGCAACAATACATACCCCCGTAATTTCGGTAAAAAGAGGATCTGGATAAGGGACGGAATAAAATTCTTTAAGGCCCAGAGTTGTCCTTGAAGTAAAACCGGAAGGGGGATGTAATGATTTAAATCCTGTCTTTGTAACAAAGTTTGGATCAAAAGGAGGAAATTCCAGAGACCGAGCAGGATCAGCAAGCAGTAAGTAGTCGCCAAAAGATAGCCCATGGGTCGTTGTCTGGAACTCTCTGTCTGCAACTCCTTATCTGCAAGGATTGGCCTGTTACTTTTTCCCTCAAGTTGGTGAATAACTCCCGCCAGAGATAAGACAAAAAGAAAAGTATAATCCACGAAAAAACGAGAACCAAAAGCATATCCACCCCACCAGTACAAAGCCCAGCTATTCAAAAAGGTTTGAAGTAAGAGGAAAGCCCCCGAAGCCGTACCCAGTAAAAAATCCCTCTTAGTTAAAAGGTAAAAACCGGGTAGAGTGCTCAAAAGGAGGGGAGAATAAAAAAAGAGACCGTGGAAAGAGGAAAAGAGAAGTTCCCATAAATGCCAGTCTTGAAAACTTACATTCATTGTACCATGGATAGGAGAAAACAGGGTTCCGTAGAGTATCTTCCAGGCAAGCATCTGGGGAACCAGGGCAAATAACAGAGAACTCAGGAAAACGGTAACCTGGAGACATAAAGATGGAAGAGCTGGGGAATATACTGCCAACTCAAGAACCGGTAAGAGGATAAAAAGAAGGTTTTGAGTTCGAACGAGACCCATGAGTCCGGCTAGCAATCCTAAAAGCATCCACTGCCCTAAAGTTCTTTGATTTCGGGTGAAAAACCAAATGTAGAGGAAAAGGGAAAGGGTAAAAAAAGAGTTAATATGGGCTAACGTTGGCTGAATAACCAGGTAATAAAAAAAGGGGGTTCCAAAAGTAATGAGTAAAATAGCCGATAGCACCGCTTTGGGAGAGAACAGATGTTTTCCTATTTCATACACTAAGAAAAGACCTAAAATGCCGTAAAAGCTCGTCCCTACGGCGATAAAAATAAAATAAAAAACCGAATAACCATCTGCGTTTGGAGAGGAAGGATAAAGATAAGGACTGAGTCGGGTATATAAATGACCTATTAAAAAAAAGGGAGCCCACAGGATCGAAGAGCCAATGGGATACTGGTTGCCAACTAAACCGGTTGAGGTTCGATATACGAAGGGAGGGAGTATATCCAGCGCTTTAAACTCGTTTAAAAAATTTAAGTCTCTATCTAAGAACAAAGACCGGACATAGGCATAATAGCCGATTCCATCGGGATTAACCAGACTGGGATGGATCTGGAAAAAGAGTAAATAAGAATACAGAAGCAGAAGAATTAGAAGGCTTTTACTTTTCATGGTTAAGGGTATAAATCACCATCTCGTCTTTTATATCTATCTTCTTAAACTTTAGAACCTTCATCAGATAATTCTGGATCGGTTCAAAGGCCTGGGTGGAGCGATGAAGAAGAATATATTTGATGTGAAGGGAATCCATAACCTTCTGGGCTTTCTCACGATCCTGGAGAAGATCGGCTTCCTCGAGGTCCTGGACTTTACCCGTTTGAAGTTTAAAGAGGGTCGACAGGACCGGCAAGCTCTCATAAAAATCCAGGAAGCCAGAAGAAACCCAGGTTGCATGCCCGTTCAGAATCTTTTTCTCATGGATTGTCTGAAAGTATTGAAAATCCTTTTTCGAAGAACCCCAACGGGTCCGCTCATCACTCCAGCTAAAAGGAATTTCCATAACTGTAAAATCTTCGGGGTCCTTACGTAACTCCTCATACACGGGAGGAACCCGGCTGCTGGTAAGGGGAAAGGGAATAGACGCATACTCCAAAAGGATCAAGAGTACCAGGACGAAGGTTTGGACCAGAATGGCCTTCCGGGTGGGGAGTCTAGAAAAAATGTGGACACAGGTATAGGCCGCCAGAACTGCCATGGCTAACATGACCATAACGGCAAATCGGGCAGGATATCTGGTTTCTCCCAGGATAGGAATCTGGTGAATTAAGTTATAAGGAAGGTACAAAAGGGGATAGCCATAAACCTTTCGGAACAGATATCCATGGATTTGTAAGAAAGGTCCTAGGGCGAGGCTAAAATTAATAAGTGCTACGAGTGTCCAAAATTTAACCCCGGGATTAATTTTATACTGGCTGAAAATAGCATAGCCGGCGAGAATTAAAACGGTATAGCCGATAAACACATCTGCTTCCAGATCACTTCCTCGAAACATTTCGGTAATGAGATAAACATATCTTTCAGATTCTCGCCATAACCAATGATGGGGACTGGGATAGAAAAAGCTCATAAGGTCGGCAGATTTATTAAAGATATCTCCCCATCCCTTTGTTAAAACCACCTGACCCGTCCAAACCGCTTTAAAGATTATATATAACTTGGGAGAAAGTCCTATCCCTAAGATGAGAAGGATGATTCCCAAACTTTTCCAGGGTAGAGGGGAAGCTCTGGTCCAGGAAGTGGATAAGGCATTTTGATTCGGGTTTGTGAAGAGTTTCTTTTTATTTTGAAAAAGTAAAAAGACAAGGTAAGTCAAAGTAAAAATTCCAAGATAAACTGCGTAATAACCGGATTGGAGGGCCGTCAGTAGAAAAAAAAGTCCGGCCAAAAAAGCAGAGCGTTCTCCGGATACGTCTGAGCCGGGTTTTGAACTTGTAGGGCTGGATTTCTCGGAAGTTGCATCAACCGTTTTGAAGAGATAAAGTACATAGAAGGGGATTCCTTCTGTAAACATCAAGTCAAAATGTCCTCTAAGATGAGCAAGCCGATAAGGGCAAAAAGCAAATATCATTCCGCCTACCAAGGCTGCGTAGGAATTAGAAGTAAGATAATGGATCAAAAGATAGGTTCCATAGGCAGAAAGGATAAAGGAGAGGGTAAGGAGGAGATTATAGGTTATAACCAGGCCAAAAACAAGCTGAAGGGGGATTGAAAGTAGAGAGGACACCAAGGGAGAAGTATCGAATACCCGGGGAGCTCCCAGGGGATAGAAGATATAATTGGAAAAAAACGGATGGGTCTGAAGCTCCAGTAAAGCTTTCTTTATCCACCATAAATTCCAGACATGTTTATAGAGATCGGGTTGGTCGCCGGGGAAAGCCGTTGAAAAATACCTTATCAAGGGATAGGTCAAAAGGAGGGTCAATCCCAAATAAAAACCTAAAATAAAGGGGGTGGTAAGAGTTTGTGATTCTTGGGATTCTTGGTTTATTATCAACTGTTTATGACCCATTATACGTTGTCTGACATTTATTGTTCATTACCGGTTGAAGGTTGCGGATTACTACGAACAATCCATGACAGACTACGGACAGAATAACCAGGGAAGTCCACAAGCTTACAAATAATCCGATCTTAAAAGAACTGGGTTGATATTTAAACTCGATGTGCCGGATACCGGGAGGTAATTCAAGTCCCATAAACAGATCATCCACTGCCTGGATCATCATTTCCCTGCCATCTCCATAAGCCTTCCATCCTGGATAATACTGGTTGGCCAGCACCAACCATGAACCTCCTTCTTCCGAGAGTTCAATCTTTATATCATGGGGCGTTGTCTGTTCAATTTTTACCGGGACTACCTGATCAGCGGGGATTTCTGGAGCCTTGAACAAATCTTTATCCGGTATCCTATAAGCTCGCGGAAGAAAGGTTTTATTCTGAAAAATCTTAACAGGACCTTCCTGGACCAGGTCAAATTCCTGCGGACCTAAGGGAATAACCGAAACAACATATTTAACATTGAGTCTATCCAGAAGGGCTTCATAAGTTGCTTCCTTCGAAGGAGAGGTATCCTTTTGGTACCCGGATCTCCAAAGGGATTCCAATTTGTTATGATAGCGTTCATAAGAAGCTAACTCCACAGAACCTTTAGTCAGAGCATTGGGAATCTGAAAAATCAAACCGATGTTGGGAATTAATAAATCGGTAGCGGTCAGGATCGTCTGTTCATCATACCTATGGGATGCAAGCAAAAATTGTGCTCCTTGTTGGGTAAGAGGAGTTGAATAAACCCGGAAGGGGGAAACACATCCAGAAAGTTCATCACTACATCCTTCTGAATTTAATTCTGCTTTTAAAAAGCTAACCGTTCGGGTTGGAAATTCAAAGGCATGGCTGCTGACTACAGGCATAAGCTTGAAGTTATGAACAAAAAGATCCGATACCACCAGAATCAGAACCAGCCCTTTAAAAAAGGCCGGGGGTAATTTCTGGTAGAGAACCAGCAAAAGAATTCCACAACTTGTGAGAAGAATCGTCAGAGATCGAAAGGATGGGAGAAGGGAGTTTGAGAAAAAAGTTTGAGCCCACTCCGGCCTGAAGGAGTTGTTCCAGGCATAGAGTTTGGGAATCCAGGTCAGACCCAGCTTTATCCAGACAAGTACACCCAGGGTTCCGGTTACCATGAGAATAGTTAAGAATAAAGTCATCCGACGACGCTCCTTTTCAGAGTGATTCGGGTTTCTTCGGTTATTTACAAGGGTCTGAATTTCCTCGAGGCCATATCCTGATAAAATAGGCAAGGTAAAGGTAACCAGGATAAAGAACTTGGAAGGAAATCGAACAATCCTTAACCCTAAGGGAAAAAGAAAGCGATAAAGGAAAAAGTGATCTCCCAGAGAAAAAAGGATGGCCATCCCACTTAAAAGGATCAGCAGGGTTTTTTCACGGTTTAAACGAAAAGTAGCTAAAATTGCCAGGATAAGGGGCATTAATCCGAAGTAGATACCTTTAAGCCAGCCTTCCGGGATCGGCGTGGGCCTGATCTCCATAGGGTTTCCGTAAAAGTCAGGAATAAAAAGTTTAATCAAATGACCCGGATGGAGGGCTCCCTGGACCGCTGCATCGTATGTAAGCCCTTTACTCCGGGTGGATAATCCTATGAATTCCAAAAATGGAAGAAGCTGACCCATGACCAGGCTTAGAGCAAGGATAATAGATAAAAAACAAACGACGCCCGCCAATCCCCTCTCCCCTTTTTTCCCTTTCTTCAGAAGGAGGATCATCATTCCCATGGAAAGTAAAGTTAGAATAAAAACTTCAGGAAATCCGGCCAGGAATTGGAGGGCAAGGGTAAAACCTGTAAGAAGCATCCACTTCAGTTCAAGAGATTTTAACAGGCGGTGGCTCAAGAAAAGGACCAGGGGTAACCAGATCGTGGCACAAAGGGCCGAAGTGGTATCGATGATAGAGATCAGGCTTCCACTTAAGCTGAAACCAATAGCCGAAAAGAGAGCCGGGAACCGAGATAAACCCAGTTCGCGGGAAAAAAGATAGGTAAACACCCCCCCAAAGAAAAAATGCAGGACAATAAAGAACTTTAGGGCCGTTTGAGTCGGAAAGAGATAAAATAGAAAATTCGGTGGGTAGAATATCTCCGATTGCAGGTTAGCATAAAAGGGAGTTCCTACCCCACTATAGGGGTCCCATAAAGGAATGAGTCCCTTTTGGATGGAGTAGGATGCGAAAACTTTCATGGGATAAGCAAACATATACATATCCCGGAAACTGGGGAGTTGATCTAAAAAGATCAGGGAATGGAAGAATCCGAGGACGATCCCTCCAAGGATTAACAAGACGAGGATATCTTTGGAAGTCAGAAGCCGAAAGCCAGAAATTAGAGACCCCAGGGTCTCTAGCCTCTGAATTCCCGATTTCTGACACCTGGGCTTTTCATTGAAGTTTCTCCGCAATAGCGATGAGAGATTGTCCCAAGGGTGGAGGAAAAATTCTTTCAATTTTTTTGATGACCGGAATGATTTTATTATAAGAAAGGAGTTGTTTTTCCGGAATTATCTGTCGTTTCAAGATTTTCCCGTTGATATACCAGCCTAAGATCCCAGGGGCGTTCATATAAAAGATTTTTTGAATCCGAAAACCGGCTTGCTGAAGTTTATGACAAAGTTCTTTCTTTCCATATCGCCTAAAGTGATGATCGGCTGCATCCATGCTTCCGTATAGGGCTTGAAACGCTGGAACTAATAGAACAAGCTTTCCCCCTGGAATTAAGACCTCAAACATATTTCGGAGGGCTTTCTGATCTGCTTCTATATGCTCGAGCACATTCAAACAAACCACCGTATCAAAATGGCGAGGGCGTAAGTTTAACATTTCTTCGCTGGCCCCATCACAGCAGATTACTTCAAAGTTCTTGCGATCTCCGAACTTTCTTTGAACATAATCACAATACTTTTCTGAAATATCCAGGCTGGTGACCCACTCCCGATCTAAAAAAAATTGGGTTAAATTACCGATTGCACAGCCTACTTCCAGGATTCTGTTCCCCAAGAAAGGGGCGATGTTTTCATAAATCCAGGTGTTATAATTTTCTGCTTTAGCTAGACGGTTTTGAATTTCCAGACTGGCTTCCATATTGGGGATCGTTATAATACATCCCCTGGGGAAAGTCAAGGGATTAAAAAAATTTCTTAAAGAAGACCCTTTAGCAAATCCTTCCTGGTGTAATCCTTTTATTTATTATTTCCCTGTCCCTGGGGATTCTCCCGATTCGAATCTGGCTCTACTTTGCTTTAGGATAGCTATGACCTCTTCATCGGAGACTTGTGAGAAGTCCTGGAAAAATTCCCCGATGGCATAAAAAAAGGTTGGAGCTTGCAAACAAACAACCTCGTCGGCCTCTACTTCGATTCGTTGCAGCGTTTCAGGAGGAGCTACTGCGGTGGCAACAATGAGTTTGGCAGGATTTTTAGCCCGTAGAGCACGTAATGCAGCGATTACGGTAGATCCGGTGGCAATGCCATCATCTACCACGATCACAATACGATGAGCCGGATCAATGGGTGGATGTACAGGCGTATACAGACTACGGCGCTTACGTAGAGTTTCCAGTTGTTTTTGTTTTTCTGCCTCCAGATATTCCTCAGGAATCCTGAGAACGCGAGCATATTCTCCCAGATAGACATGGCCTGTCTCATCTATGGAACCGATGGCCAACTCGGGCTGGTTTGGGGCCCTTAGCTTTCGCACCAATACCACATCGAGTTCACCATCCAGGGCGTCCGCAATAATCTTACCCATTGGCACAGCACCTCTCGGAATGGCCAGTACTAGAGGGTTTTGCCCTTTGTACTTAATCAGTTTCTCTGCCAGCAAGCGGGCAGCCTGTTCTCGATTTTGGAATAACATGGTCTCACCCCTTTGAAACTAAAAGTCATGGGCTTGTCGTCTTATACCCATTCGCCAAGCTAAAATAGAAGCATAAAAAGCAGATTGCATCACTTCTACTGCTTGGTTCTGGATCCCGGCTCGTATTGCTACTCGCAGGGATACTCTCCTTCCCAACTTCGATCCAGATTAGAGATAGTTTTTTAACTGAAGCGCCTTCCTAAAGGGCTAGAGTTCCCTTCAGGGAAGGAATTGGCCTCCACATAGTACCGGTGCGAATAGATCCTGAACCCTTTGCAAGCGCCGAGGGATACTTTTCAAGGTGAAATCTGAGGGGGCTAACCGGCCCTCTTCTACCTCTTTCCAGGTTAAGGGTGTGGAAACAGGTGCACCCGGATGGGCCCTCAAGGTATAAGGCGCAGCCGTATTACGGCCTATACTATTCTGGGCATAATCAATAGTAACCTGTCGACCCTGATGAGTAGCTCCATGGGCTATGGTGATAAGATCCGGATACGCAGTAGCAAGCTGCCTGGCGAGTTTTTTTACCCAGCTACGTACGGCTTCAAAGGAATACCCAGAGGCTAAAGGGAGGTAGACATGGAGACCTCTTCCTCCACTGGTTTTGGGATAGCTCTTTAATCCCATTCGGTCTAAAGTATCTCGGAGCCGCAGGGCTGCCTGCAAAACGTCTGCAAAACTGGCCTCTTCTCCGGGATCCAAATCCAAAATCACCATATCCGGTTGTGCAAGGTCAGGCCCTCGGGATCCCCATAAGTGGAACTCAATACTACCCAAATTGGCCAACCAAATCAATCCTGCTGTATTATCTACCAGGGGTAGTTGGATGACGTGCTTAGCTGTTTTAGGGCGATACTTTATGCTACGAAACCACTCTGGAGCCTTTTCAGGCAAGTCTCGTTGGTAATAAGAGAACCCGTGGATACCATCGGGAAAGACCCGCAACGTAACGGGTCTATTCTTGAAATAAGGAAGCATTACAGGGGCTACGTCCAGATAATACTGCAACATATCCCCTTTAGTTAGACCCTCTTCGGGCCAGAAAGGTTTGTCCAAATGGGATACAGGTACCGCCTGTCCTTCTATTTGCCATGTAGAAGAGATTTCACTCATCTATGGATATTCCTTCCTAATTATGTAGAATTTTCCTTATGTAGGAGCTATTCCTCCTAAAGAGGTAGTAGCGACTTGTTTATTAAACAATCTGGCTAGCAGTAAGATAACAATATTTTCACTGTAAATTCAATAAAATTAATTACGGTATCTATTCAGGCAATTTTTCAGGATGAATGGAAAAATACTACCCTCTTTTGGATCCTTCGAAGTTTTGGATGCTTCTTTATAGAAAGGTAGGATAATTTCACAATTAATGGGTAAAGGATCTCAAACATTCATTTAATGATCTCTTTATTGCCAACTAAGACTTTTGTACTATATACTATTGGTAGATTCTTCTAGAGATACTATTGGTAGATTCTTCTAGAGGTCGGGTAGTAATTCTTTAAATTGGAGGGAAGGATGGAAAAAGCAGATTACTTTATTACTATCCTGGCTCAGCGTGACAGATAAATCCTATCAATGGGATAGGAGAAGCCTGAGAAGGAATAAAGAGCATAAACTGGAACCGCAGGGCCTCTCCTTCTTTGGTACACAGGAGGCAACACGATGAGAAGATCCAATTTAATTTTGTTAATTATGGGTGTTTTACTCTGGGTGGTGGGTTGTGCTGGATACCGTACCCAAACTGGAGCCGCCATAGGTGCTGGAGCTGGAGCCTTAGCCGGTCAAGCCATTGGACATACTACTGAGAGCACCTTAATCGGTACGGCGTTAGGTGGATTAACCGGGGCTGTAATAGGAAATGCCATGGATACCTATGATGCTCAAAGATACGGCTATCGTTACAGTCCCCCGCCGGCCGGTCCTGATCTGGGTTATTCTGCTTATACTCCAGGCTACGGTCGTTGGGTAACCATTCCCGGGCAGTGGGTCAATGGGCAATGGGTTCCAGAGCATCAAGTATGGGTACCCGCAGGGAATCCCGGACGGTAAAGCTAAAACTCCCTTCCTCTCGGAAGGGAGTTTTAGCTTTTTTTAAAGATTATGGAAAAAGAAAACAGAGGTGGATTAAAACTTTTTAAAATAGCCGGAATTCAGATCACTCTGGATTATTCCTGGCTTATTATTTTTGTATTGGTTTTGTGGAGTCTTTCCTCGGGCTACTTCCCCCATCATTATCCGGGTCAGGATATACTAACCTATTGGATTGCCGGATTTATTGCTGCGATTCTCTTCTTTTTTTCGATTCTGGCCCATGAACTTTCCCATTCCCTGGTAGCCATCCGTTCTGGGATTAAGATTCCGGAAATTACCCTCTTTATTTTTGGGGGTGTTTCTCGACTTTCTGAAGAAGCAGAGGATCCTAAAACTGAATTAAAAGTTGCCCTGGCCGGACCTTTGAGTAGTTTTGCTCTGGCCTTACTTTTCCTGGGGATTAAGCTAACCTTGGAGGAAAAGCAGCCCTCCCTGTTCGTGGCTATTTTCGATTACTTGTCCTGGATTAACATAGCCCTTGGTATCTTTAACCTCATTCCCGGGTTTCCACTGGATGGAGGTCGTGTTTTACGGGCTCTGTGGTGGTGGAAGACCGGCTCCCTGAGACAGGCTACCAAAGTGGCTTCAGATATGGGAAAGGGGTTTGCTTTAGCCCTTATGGTTTTGGGGGGGCTTCAAATTTTTACCGGATCTTTGATCGGAGGTTTATGGTTCATTTTTATCGGCATGT
Organism: Candidatus Limnocylindrales bacterium; assembly: GCA_035559535.1. Classification (NCBI taxonomy): domain Bacteria; kingdom Bacillati; phylum Chloroflexota; class Candidatus Limnocylindria; order Candidatus Limnocylindrales; species Candidatus Limnocylindrales bacterium. The sequence continues at coordinate 38,969 of DATMBG010000051.1, read as the reverse complement.
TCCTCCGGGGAGTTGCCGAAAGCGGTTATCAGGAAATGATTATGAAACAGTCTCTGGAAGGGGTCCAGGTCCGGGAAGTGATGATTCCAGAAGTCGTCAGTGTGCAACCTAATCTCCCCTTAGATCGCCTGATTAAGGACTATTTCTTCCGATATGGATACCGAGGATTTCCCGTAATTCAGGAAGGAGCTGTACTGGGAGTGGTCTCCCTTTCTAATGTGAAGGATATTCCTGAAACAGAGCAGCAAACCCGAACCGTGGCAGAAGTCATGACACCCCTCAGCGATAAAATTACGATTCCCCCAGAAACTCCTTTGACAGAAGCCTTACAGAAGATGATCCGCGAAGGCATTGGCCGCCTTTTAGTCATACAGTCAAATCAAAAGATGGTCGGCATGATCACGAAAAATGGCCTCCTCCGTTTTCTGGAGATTAAGCGCATTCTGGAAGGATAAAGACTCTTTTTACTTATTAGCTGGCGGTTTACCTTCTGAAGTCCTGACTCGGATTTTACTCCAAACGTATTCCGTGTATCCCCCGGTAGTCCGAAACCGGGGGAGAATTCCAGCCCTTCAACAATTCCGGATCTACCCGATATACTTCTACTTCCACAGGCCGACAAACGGTGAGGGGATCTGCAGCATGGGGCCCCCAAATAGGAACGGACATGTCCCCATGGGGGCAGGTTGAAACGGCACAAAGTAAATCAATTTCGGCAAAAAGCTCAAAGTAATCTCCCTTTTTAGCCGGACAAGGCTTAACAAAATATTGATGACCGTCCCGGGTCAGCCCGGTAACCTGAAAGATGTTAAGTACATCGTGTATATCCCCTTCATGGAGACGATAAGGGATCACGGCCCGCACAAGATTTGAATGACAACAAACATCCAACTCTTCGCCGGTTAACATCTTATGCACATAAGGATCGCAACGTGTTCCCAGCAAATCATGACACCCTGCCCCATCTTCATCAATACCATAATTAATGCTATCGCCGATAACCGTCGCCATAGGGCGCAAATAAGGCAGACACGACCAGAATCGATCAAATACTTTCATGTGGGCACTATGCAGTTGCTTGGTACGCGCTGCCCAGAAACGCTCGCGGGGATTGTGTAAGTTCCAGGCGTTAAAATCCACAACTTGAGGCCCTTCGATGGCCACAATTCGACAGATTTGACCTGCTTCCATGGGCCACGCTTTACCGGAACGGATCGGTACCGTAAATTTATTAACCAGGGTACGCCGTTCAACTTCACTCCCCAGACGACCATAAAAGGTTTGATCCACCTGAAGGGGTGAACCGGATTTAGGTTCATAAAGTGGACCGGGCATAGGACTCTTTAGAAGTGTAAAAAAAGTAACTCATAAATTCCTTAAAATCTGGGAGACTTATCATACAAAAAAAAATAATAAGGTCAAGCAAAAATCTACTACCTCGTTAATTTTTATAGCTTTTACCCCCTCCCGTTCACGATAGGTTCTGATAAGGTTTTTCCTCTTTTTAGCCTGATGCCTATAGGATAACCGATACTCCCGATCCAGGCCACTCTTCCCCCCTCTGGGCTAAACAAAAACTGACAGTATGAATTTTGGGCAGTTTTCTTGATATATTTTAGTATAAAATATCATTGAATATCTTTTATTTTCTATTTAAATTCTAAAATAAGTAAAAATAGAAAAATATATCTAAAAAGCAAACTCACCAAAAAGATGAAAAAGGAGAGTACAAAAATTCAGGAGTTAAAAGCGAAGGTCGGCCTAGCTGACCGGGATAGAGAGATAGAGCAAACAGGCAAACGGAAAGATCTCAAGGAGAAATGGGAAGAAGCAGAATGGAGCTATCAACAAATAAAGGAACCTGGAGCAGGTGCCGTTTGGGAAGATTTTAAGGATATACTGTATTTCGGCATTTGGTTTATCATAGCGGGCTTAGTTGGTGGAATCTGGAAGATAGCGGGAAAGATTAAGGATTCTAACTACTGAAACTCTGGAGTTAACCCAGTATCTCTGGGAAGTATCTTTTTGACTTTTAATACTTCCTTCAAAGCGGCAAGGTCTATAGGTTTTGTAAAATGATAATCAAATCCCGCTTCCTGAGATCGGCGCCGGGTTTCTTCTCCATATCCGGTTAAGGCCACAAGTAAAATTTCCTGTCCCCGGTCTCCTTGCCTGATCTGCTTTGCTACTTCATAACCCTCCATATCCGGAAGACCGATATCCAATATGACCACCTCGGGTTGGTGGTGGATAACCGTTTCCAGTGCCGAAGAGCCAGTTTGAGCAACCTTTACCTCGTGACCCCATTGTTTCAAGAGTTCGCTGAGGGTTTCCAAGGCAGCACTATCATCCTCCACCACGAGGATTTTTCTTCTTTTACCTTGAGTTAGCGGAATTAGACTTTCCAGGGCAGACCCTTCCACTTTAGATGCAAAGCCCAAGTGGGCCGGGAGACGTACTACAAATTCACTTCCCCGACCAACACCTTCGCTATAGGCAGCAACACTCCCTCCATGCAGTTGTACCAGATACTGAACGAGTGTGAGTCCAATTCCCAGGCCTCCCTCGGAACGATCCAGAGAGCGATCAACCTGAACATAAAGATCAAAAATACGCGGTAAGAGTTCGGCCGGGATACCAACTCCTGTATCCCGTACCCGAAGTACGATCTCCTTACCTTCAAGATAGGCTGTTAACCAGATACGTCCCCCGGGATCTGTATATTTTGCCGCGTTGTTTAACAGATTAACAAGGATCTGTTCCATTCGAACAGGATCTGCAATGAGCCATAAAGGTTCTTCGGGCAAGGATACCAGCAAGTGGTGTTTGCGGGACTCGATGGAGAACCGGGCGGTTTCAACAGCTCTGGATATTACTATAGAGAGCTCCAGGAGTTCTTTCCGGAGCGTAATCTTACCCCGGGTGATCCGGGAGATATCTAACAGGTCATCGACCAGCCGGGTTAAAGACCGGGTTTGTCGCACTAAAATATCCAGAGCCCGAGAAAGATACCCAGGATCCTCGCTATGTTGATGAATCAGTTCCAGAGTATTAGAAATAGAAGCCAGGGGATTTCGTAATTCATGGGCCAGCATAGTTAAGAATTCATCCTTACGTCGATCAGCCTCTATTAAGGCTTTAGCTTGTTCCCGAAGCTCATTTTCTAATCGTTTTCGCTCGGTGATATCGTAGAAAGTCATCACACCGGCTATGATTTGTCCATCACGGTCACGGATTGGAGCAGAACTAATCCGCAGAGTACCTAAGGTATTGTCACTCCGAAGAAAGTCAATTTCTTCTCCCATCACCTCTTCACCTCTCTGGATGGACCTTGCTATCGGCCATTCTTCAGGTGTATAGGGTCGGCCATCAGCATGAAAACCTTTGTTCTCGCAGTATTCTCTGATGTTAGAAAATGGGAGAAAAGGATGGCTTAAAATATGCTTCATTTGGTTATTACTAAGGATAAACTTCCCGGAAGGAGCTTCGGCGATGATGATACCGGCCGGGATTTGATTCAGTACTTCCCCCAAGAACCTTTGCTGGGCCGTAAGTTCTTTTCTCAAGGTATTAATTCGATCCGCCAGTGCCAGGGAGAACAATACAACTTCCAAGGCTGAGCCGATTTGAAGACCCCAATCGGTAAGAAAATTATGAGGTAAAATCCCAAAGTTTCCCATTGCGAATACTGAAACTCCAAAAAGTAAAGCAGACCAGGCCATAACATAATAATAAGCCTGGCGACATCCCCGCATCAGGCAGATAAAGCCGGTTATCCATACAAATACCGAAGAGGCAGCCAATAGATTAGCCAGTCGAACGGCAAACTGTATAAAAGGGGAAGATAAGATTCCTACCCCGGCCAGGATCAATAAAACACGTAGAATTTTATCGAAACCGGGTGTTAAGTCCGGTGTATTCAGAAAAGACCGACTAAACTGTAACCCCCATACATAGGTCAGACAAAAGAAAAATGGAAGGCTTATATTGGCCCATGAGGGTTTATGGGGCCAGAGATACTGGAATGCTAAACCATTAAGTATAAATAAAGCTAACAGCCAGCTCGTATTAAACAGTACGTAATACAGATAGCTTTTGTCCCTCACAGAGGTAAAAATAAGGAGATTATAGACCAACATAACCAGTATGGCTCCATAGTATATTCCCAATAAGATCTGTTCCTGAGCCATCTTCTCGGCTAAAGGTATAGAGGACCACATCTTGAGGGGGAGATTCATGACCCCTTCGGTTTCAAACCGAATATAGTAAGTATGGGGACCCCCAGGACTCTCTTGAAGTCTGAAAACGAAGTTTCTATAATTAACCTCTCTGGTATCGAAAGGGAGATGATCGCCGGTTCTTTTCAGGCGGTACTGACCATCGGGTTGGGGAATATATAAGTCGATATCATCCAAGAGAGGATAAGCAACCTCAAGAAACCAGGGTACTTCTTTATCCAGTGGATTGATGACCGTGAAGCGGATCCAGTAAACCGATGAAGTAAATCCAAAGGCCGGGAATTCTTCTTGAGAAGGTGAGAATAAAGCGGAGATTTTATCTGAATGGATATCTTCCAAGGTCCATACCTTTGTTTTATCTTCTAAGATGTCGCTGTGGGTTCCCAGGGAATATCCGTTCAATTGTCCTTCGAGTATAATAGGCTCTGCAGCCATCAGGTCGGATATCCCTGTCAAAACCAACAGGAATCCTATGAAAATTTTTATAAGCGGTAAAGATTTTTTTAACACGAAAATACCCTAACAGGATATACAACCATGGTCTATGGGAAAACAAATAATCTAAGAAAAGCTGCCCTGGCAAATGGGTCTGTGAATAATTCTTCACTAGTCTTGTCGATTACTATATTTAAAATCTTATAGGATGTCAAAAAAAATTGACCTGAAATTGAGAATTGTTTCTGAAATGTATGACAGGTTTGGAGCTAATCGGTAACTTGCAAGAACCTGAGCTGTTCCCTGGCTTTTTCAGCCCACCCACTTCCAGGTTCAGATTCAATGGATCGCCTGAAACACTGTATAGCTTTGTCTTTCTCTTGTTGGGAGAGGTAAATCATACCCAGGTGGAAATACTGCTGGCTCCGTAAAGTAGATTGCTCAGGGGAGGTGGATTGAATTGCTTCTGTAATCAGTGCCAGAGCTTTATTCGAGTTCCCGTTATAATAGTGGATCATTCCCAGGGTATCCAGACAGTAAGACCGGTACTCAGAAGTCATATCGGTACAATTCTCAACGAGAGTTAAGGCAGTTTCCAAGTTTTTCTTCTGTTCCACATATATCCAGGCCAGATTATTTCTTGCGATCCAGGAAGATCGATCGATACGTAATGCTTGTCGGTAAGCTTTTTCTGCCTTAGGATAATCTTTCATTCTGCTATAAACGTTTCCAAGGTTAATCCAGGCGGTAAGATAATTTTTTTGAATCTCAAGGGCCTTTTTATAGGCTTTGATGGCAAGTTCATACTGTGCCTGGTTTTCGTAAGTAACTCCCAGATCGTTATATTCTCCCGGCGTGAGAAGGGGTTTCTGAGGTCTGTACTTTAGGACCCCACACCCTTGAGAAACAAAAAAAATACAGCTCCAGATGAGGACCCAAGGATATTTTCGCATAATTTCTATTTCTGGGGGATTATGAAAATGGTTAATCTATCCATGTTATTCCACAGTGAAAAAAACCTCTTGTAGGGAATGGTTACATTGGCTGACTTTCCATCATGGACAATTATTTGCCGTTTACGATTATTGTAACCAGTTACAACTATATAATGACCCAGGGCATCTCTCTGATATCCTCCCACCACCACAAGGGGGTATCCGGAGAGTATTTTATCTTTTAAATCTTGAAAACTTCCCGAATAGAGCTCCACATGGAATCCCCGGGTTTTTGCATAATGGGCAAGATCAAAGGAAAGCGTACCTCCTATGGACGGTAAGTAGGTAGCTTCCGCAATCTGACGTTGATCCACCTTATCTTTCCAGTAATTTAACACGCTGGTCAACGCGGCAGGTCCACAATAACCCTCCTTTTCTTGAGGAACAAAGGGTACGTCGAGATGATAAGCTTCAACAGAATTATAAAAGGAAAAAAGCGTATCCGGGAGTTTGGAATTACAAGAGTTCAACAACCCCACAACGAGAAAAGGGAAAAGATATCTTCTCACCATGAGCTTCCCTTATCAACTGGGTTAAGCCGCCTTAAAATCAGAACTATCGTAGTATTATTTAGCCAGGGCAAGGATAAGAATAATGAAGACGGCTGCGATTAAAAGATAAAGGAGAGCTTTATCACTTATGGTAATGGCAGAATTCTTTGTAAAGTCTTGTTTGCCTCCCGCAACAAGTTTGTCAATCTGTATAGCCAGGGTGTGGATCTGCTCTTTATTTAATTTACCCAGTTTCTCTTTAGCTTGAGCTTCATCAAGCCCTAAGGCCTTTAATTTCTCAAGTACCATCTTATTTTCCAGAAACTGGCGAATGGTTTCCAGGTCATTTTTATCCGGAGATACAGGAGTTGTACTTGACAGGTTTGAGGGGATGGGCGCAGCGGAAGATGGAAGAGAAAGGATAAGAATGAAGCCGATAAGCATTGAAATCATTCCGAGTTTTTGAATCATCGCATACCGGATAACCTCAAATTTCATAATTCCACTCCTCTCATAAGGATAAAGCAGACCAGGCATTCCCATGGAATGTCTAAATCTACAGCGATATTTTCCCAGAATACCCTACCTCCCTTTAGTTTAGAAGGCAAGGGAGAATTACCTTCGCTTTTAATTTATAAACTTCATTTAAAATGTCAATTATAAGCTCTAAAATCTTGTTTATTTTCAAGGGTTGCAATTTTCCTTACTGACTTCTGTGAGGGAAATATAATTTACAAACCGAAAATTTATCTTGCCCCGGCTCATCCAGGCCTTTATAGGTCAAAGTGTGGGACTTGGTGGGATGTATTATAATTTAAGTGGTTTTATTTCGGCCAGGATGGCCTGGGGATTCTCGCGCCAGATCTCAGGCTGTACATCGATATAAAGTTCAATCTCGTTCCCATCCGGGTCTTCGATATAAAGGCTATGGGTGACCGTGTGATCGCTTGCACCGATAATAGAGACACCGGCTGCTTTGAGTTCTTTTAAAGCACTTCTCAAATCCTCATCGTTATTGCCAATTTTTAAACCAAAATGATACATACCTAAACGGCGTCCTGAAGGAATGGGAGTTGCATTTGCTCCTACCTCAATAAGGAGAAGCTCATGATGGGTCCGTCCAGATGAAAATACGGCCATATTTCCCCGGGAAGCGATTTCTCTGAAGCCAAGGATATCTCGATAAAAATGCCGGGATCGCTCCAGGTTACTTACGTAAAGAACCACATGTCCAAGCTCTTGAATTTTCATAATTTCTAAAACCTCCTTTTAAATTAAGCTTTATTCTACTTCACACCCTCATGGGTTAATTTTAAGGTTAAAAACGGTTCTTTTCCATCCTTTATTTTTCTTCCACCTCGGGTTTTATTGAAACTTTATCCTACCAGATCGTTTCTGTTAATTGGTTTACTTAGTTTTGCTTAACTTTTAAGCGACCCTCACCCCCATCCCCCCCCTAGCCCCCCAGTTCCCCCTCTCCGTAGGGGCGGGAGGCCTCCCGCCCCTACACAGGAGAGGGGGACAGGGGGTGAGGGCTACTTAAAAGTCAAGTAAAACTAAATAAACAAGGTACTACCTTTGTTATACTTTTAGTAATTTTGTAGGAACCGGAAATTTCTTTGGCAGGGGACTCACCCTTTAGGGTAGATTTTATAACTGATATTCCATTATAAAACCCAAGAGAAAGACAAGGAGGAACCTTATGCATCAACCAGTTTCAGATAGCTCCGGGCAACACCCGGGAATGGAAAACCAAACCAACGAAGCAACAACCCTGAGAGGTAAAATGGCTTTTTTATTCGACCTAGATGGGACTTTGGTAGATAGTGTTTATCAGCATGTTTTGGCATGGCGGGAAGCCTTGGAGGAAGCCGGTATCGAACTATCTGTGTGGCGTATCCATCGTCGGATTGGAATGAGCGGAGGGTTGTTGTTGAATGCGCTTCTACGGGAAACCGGTCGTCAGGTGACTGCGGAAGAAGCGGCACGACTCCAGCAGTTACACGCAAAAGCCTATGCTCAAAAAATAAAACAGGTTCGTCCGCTTCCCGGTGCCAGAAAGCTCTTAAGCTATCTCTCACAAATTGGAGTACCGTGGGCTATTGCGACCAGTGGGCGGTGGGAGAGCGCAGGCCCTACACTGGAAATTCTTGGAATAGGTCCTGAAGTACCCGTCATCACCCGGGACCTGGTTCAGCATGCCAAGCCGGATCCGGACTTATTTTTGGCTGCTGCCGAACGTCTGGGAGTATCCCTAAGTGACTCGATTGTAGTAGGGGATAGTGTCTGGGACCTCCTGGCCGCTCGCCGTGCCAGGGCTTTGGGGGTTGGCTTACTTTCAGGAGGTTACGGTCAGGAGGAACTGGAACGTGCAGGGGCTTATCGGGTTTATCAAGATCCTGCGGACCTGTTGCGCCACCTGGATGAGGTTGGAATCCGGTCATCCTGGTTTTAGAAGGTGAGGACAGTCTCAGGAAGCTGTCCTTATAATTTAGGTATTAATGGGAAAAATACTACGAGCATTTGATTCTTAAAATTTGGTTCTCACCTATAACGTACATCTACGGCTTGAGCCAGATCGAGCAGGGCCTGGGATATTTTCACGGGGTAAGGAGGTTCTTCCTGGAGTTTTTGCAAATGTTCAGGCAGGCGGGCCAACTCTTCTGCAACCCGCTTACGTAAATCTGAAAGTGGTTCCGGAGGGGCCAGACGTCGACCGGCTTTCATGAAGGGTTGAACGAGGGCTTTTCCATTCTCCTGGGTGTCCTCTTCAAGTGTTACGACGTCATAGGCCATGCGACCGTCCGGTCCGTAATAACGATAAACCTGCTTACGCCCCGGCCAAGTAGCCTTACCTTCAGAGCGCTTACGTCGTGCACGTCCGGCGTATTCCTGGAGTTTATAGGCGCAATCCAGATAAGGAACATCAGAGGAAGTATCTAAACGACTACCAATGCCAAAGCCATCAATAGGAGCGTTGGTAGCTATCAAATCCCGCAATACATATTCATCCAAACTGCCACTGGCAAAGATTCGAACCTCCTTGAGCCCCCCTTCATCCAGAATACGACGTACCTTTCGAGCGTGGTCGGCCAGATCTCCACTATCCAGGCGGACCGATTTGATGGTAATACCTTCTTTCTTTAAGCGTGGGGCCAGAGCTACCACTTTTCTGGCGGCTGCTTCAGTATCGTAAGTATCGATTAAGAGAACCACATTATCCGGTTGTGCATGGGCAAAGTTCTCAAAGGCGGCTACTTCATCCTCATGGGCCTGAACAAAGGAATGGGCCATAGTACCGTATATCGGCACCCCAAAAAGAGGAGCGGCTAACACCGTAGCCGAACCGGAAAATCCGGCCAGATAACTGGCCCGCGCTGCCAGTAAACCGGCTTCGGCACCGTGAGCACGGCGCAAACCAAAATCCACCAATAGCTTTCCCGGTGCAACCAGAACCATTCGTGCAGCCTTAGAAGCAATAAGGATCTGGAAGTGAAGCAGGTTAATCAATCGAGACTCTACCAACTGGGCCTGGGGCAAGGGTGCCGTGATCCGTAAGATGGGTTCATCTGAAAAGAAGATAGTCCCCTCCGGCATGGCATGAACATCCCCTGTAAATCTCAATCGTCCCAGATAATCCACAAAATCCTTACTAAAACGGCCACTACCTGCTAGCCACTCCAGTTCTTCGGAAGTAAAATGGAGGTTTTCTAGATAGTTCAGAACTTGCTCCAGACCCGCTGCTATCAGAAAACCTCGTGTAGGGGGCAACTTACGGACAAAGAACTCGAAGACGGCTATCTCTTCCATCCCCCGGTCAAAATACCCCTGAAGCATGGTAAGCTCATAGAGGTCGGTTAAGAGTGCACTCGTTTGTAAATCCATTTACCGGTTAAGTAAGCGGGACCCTACCAAAAAACCGTATCTTGAATTTGGAAATTTCGAACACAGTGGGATTTTCAGTTAGATCTACACAGTTTTTTAGTATGGCCCCAGGAAAGAGGTCTAAGATAAAATGTGTATCTGTTTTGTGAATTCAGGAGCCCAAATAAAGTCCGATAATCTTCACGGCAAGAGTTTCTCAATAACCCTCCATGCGGCTGCATCCACAGCATCTGGATTTTTAGGAATCGGAATGCCTAGAAGTCGACTGAGGGCCTCAGCTTCCACATCTACAAAATCCGGGCGTTGGCGAGTATCTATGATGCTTTCATCCAAGGTTCTGATAAGTCTGACTAGAAATTGAGAAATAGATTTCATTTTAATAAGGTTGAGACGCTCGAAAGTATCTGTTGGACGGTGATAATGGGCCCACCAACCACAAGTAAGAAACAAGAATGGTTTACCTCTGAGACGAAAGGCGTGATAATCGGATTGATCCCCAATACGCACATTGCGGCTCATGTAAATAGATAGACCATCTCCCATATCCGAGCTACGAACAGCCTGAACTAAGCCGGTTGCATATTCGGCTCCCAGTACGAACAAAGCATTTTCGTGGCCCGAAATAGGTACATCATGACCGCAAAGATCCAGAATAACTGCGCACTTAAGTTGGTTAAGAGGAAATGGACATCTTTCTACGAACTGGACACTTCCCATAAAAGGGGTTAAAAAGTAGGGAGGTTCTTCGAGATCAAAAAATACAAAGACCAAATTGGAATAGCCCTTCCATCCGTCTAAAAATTTGGAGGTTTCTAATAGAATTGAAAGGGCCGCCGCGTTATCATCGGCCCCCGGGATACCATACAGGTGGTCGTAGTGAGCACCCACCAGAATCCAGCTTTCTCCACTCCCAAACTTTACCCCAACAATATTTTGGCCGATTTCCCAATGATCCTGAAAAACGGGTTGCACCCAAGAACCTTGAACGGCAGGGGAAAAGCTGAGATTTTTTAGAGCTTCTATCAAATAGACCTTAGCCGTCTCATGACCTTCAGTACCAGGAGATCGACCTTGAAGATGTGGATCACTCAAGAATTTTGCAGTTTCTTCAAGAGGAGGAAATCTTGCCATACACTATATATTGTTAGCACCTGATAGGTTAGAGAAGCAACTTTTTTCTTGCCAAAATAACCGGAAACCTGTATATGCCAATAAAAAGAATGCCTGTTTCTGACTTCTCAATGGTGATTTTATGTTAACGGCAGATTTACTTCGTACATGGAAGAAAGGACCCTATATCGGTCCCAAATATATCCGGTTGGATCAGGAGGAGTACCTCAAGCTGGCTACAGACCTTATCAACCTGATTAACGCCCACAAAGGAAAAACCCGAGGGGAGATTCAAGAAGCCCTTCGACTTCATCTGGCAGATAGTCCTGATTATCTGATTCATCGCGGATTTTCCAAACTTCTCATGGATATGTGCGAGTTTCATGTCGTCGTAGCCGGTGGAGTGGGACCGGCTGCCTTAAGGAAGAAACTTTTTCAACTGGCAGAGGAAAATCGTCCCATCGTCTTAAATCCGGATATTCTCCATCCCGTTACCCGGGAGGATATTATCCGGGGGGTTGCCTCGGAGCTCCAGATCCCACCGGAAGCAGTCCTTTCAGATATGTATGCCGATTTACCTCAGAATCACCTCCTGGCCACCTTCGAACCCCCAACTCCAGAGTGGTTGATCCATCGTTATAACCTGGCTCTGGCTCAGGGAATTCTCTACAATTGCGTACGCATGCGTTTAATTGCCTATCGTAATATTCCGGCTCGATACAAACAACTCTTTAAATTTATCAAATTCTACCAGCTTCTGCATAGTGTTACGGGGGACCTGGACAGTGGCTATGAAATCCTTCTCGATGGGCCCATGAGCTTGTTCCGTCTCTCTAAAAAATATGGAATTCGTATGGCTACTTTTCTGCCGGCTCTTTTACTCTGTACCAAATGGAAGATGGAGGCGGAGATTGTTTCCTCGGATCAAGATAAGCGTTACTTTGTTCTGGATAGTGAAACCCATAAGCTTGAATCCCACTATAAGGATGCAACCCCCTATGACTCCCTCCTGGAAGAGAAATTTGCAGAACGATTTGAAAAACTAAACGGTGATTGGATTCTAGAGCGAGAGACCGAGATCGTAAACCTCAAAGATACCGTTTTCATTCCGGATTTCGCTTTTCGTCATAGGCGAGATGGACGCGTCGGACTCTTGGAAATTGTGGGATTTTGGCGGACAGACTATATTGAACGGAAACTGACCAAACTCCGTAGGGCCGGACTTCAAAATTTAATCATTGCCGTATCCCAGGACCTCAAGGTAAGTGAATCCGCTTTCAAAGAAGTTCCGGGTTCTGTCTTCTTCTTCAAGACAGCCATCGATCCAAAGGAAGTTCTCATCCGATTGGAGCAGGTGGCCTGTAAACCTCAAACTGGCTTCTTTTAACCAAACAAATCCATCTGTGCCCCTCCAGGAGCTTTGGGTGACCGGTTCCCTTCAACCCGAATTTTATTTACCAGGTTATGAGCCTGACGGGTAGGTTCTGGAATGCGATAACCCTGGCAGGACTTTAATACCAGTTCGATGGAAGTGGCCAGATCGATTTTGTGTCCGGCAGAGACAAATACCGGACTGACATTATCCCGGGTTCGAAGAACTGCGCCGATAATCTTACCCCGGTAGGTCAAAGGCGTATAAGAACCGGCCTTGGGGCCCAGATCGGCTTCCCGGTAGTCTCCGAACAACTTGCTTTTGGCACATCCGATACAAGGTTTATCCAGCCACAAGCCCATTTGGGAGGCAATTCCAATCCCACGAGGATGGGCAATACCCTGACCATCAAACATAATGACATCGGGTTCTTGATGGATTTTTTCAAAGGCTTTGAGCAGGATGGGGGCTTCTCGAAAAACCAGTAACCCTGGAATATAAGGAAAGGTAGATCGACCCACTGCCGAGGCTTCTTCTATTATCTGAAGATTCGGTAATTCTAAAACGACCACGGCGGCATACAAAATATCTGAGCCCTTATCATAGGAGACATCGGCTCCGGCAATCCGCCGGTAAATTTCCTGGGTCTTTTGCAGAATAAGCTGATCTCTCAACTGCTTCTGGATTTGGATCGCTTGATTGGGATCGACATCCCAAGGATGTAAGTTTTTATAGTTCATGTCAGAATTCTGAGTTTCGTGAGAAAATATCGGGTTGGCGTGGTTAACTCCAATTGCTGAATTTGCTCGGGCGTATACCAACTGATAAAATCACCTTCATCCTCATCTGTTCGGGGTTCTCCTTCACAAATACAGCGATAAAGATGCCAATGATGGATATCAGAACCTCTACGACAGGTATCTCCCAACACATCCTCCTGATACAGGAGTTTTGCCGTTATAACCCGCAATCCGGTTTCCTCATAAACTTCTCGAATGAGGGCATCTTGGGGATCTGCTTCCTGCCAGTTCCAATGTCCAGCTGGAAGAGTATATTGAAAAGGATATTTTCGGCGATTAAACAGGAGATAACGACCGTTCCGTTCAATAACTCCTCCTACGGAAAAGTGCCGCCATAGCCCTTCGGGGGTAAAGTCATAGCGTAAATCGGGGGTTACCAAAATCTGCCGCCCCCCTTTATAACCGCATAAATTGCAGGTATAAAGTTCTTTCCCGGCCTCTACCACTACCCGAACCTGACAGCTATGGCATTGAAAACATAACTGGTAAGAAGACTCCGGATCTAACCTGGCAAGAAGCTCTTTCAGACTCTCTTTCATAAAAAGGTCATCATAACGTTAATCGTTAACTCCCCCTAGGCTTCAAAGTAAAAACGACCGGTACCTTGCTAAGGCAGCAGGAGCCAAAGTCCAGAGCGAAGTAACCTCCAGACCCCAGAGGACTGCTTTAGGGAGTCTATCCTGAAGTACCCTGGAACTCACAAGGATAACCTTCATAGATCAAAATTAATTTTACAAAATATACGGGTTGTCATTGTTTTACGCTTAATCTGGATAAGTTCCCATATAAAATAATAGGATCCATGGCCTGCATTTCATCGGCATAATTCATGTTAGGGATAGGATAAAGCAGATAAATAGATTTACCCAAAACATGGGCAAAGCCCATCTCTAAAAAAGAATTTCCTCCGATATACCCCTGGATCCCATGAGCGTCATAATTTAAAACCAAGATGGCATCACTTTCTAAAATCTTCCGGTAATAATCCCGGATCAAATCATATTCCCGTTTTCGATTGGCATCTTCATTTTTAGGTAGTCGTTGTTTGGCATGCTCTTCCGTAAACTTGGGAATAACCACCTGATGCCCTTGAGCTTCCAGGATCCTTTGAGCTTCCAGCATTTCTCTGGCGAAAGACATACTTCCACAAATCACGATCTTCATAACCCCTAAACCCTTATCTTATTCCTCTGCTCAACCCGGTCAAACCAGGCCTGAACCTTTTTATATTCAGCCGGTATTTCCATTTTCATAGAGTTTTTAAATCGATGGATTTGAACATAGACCGAAATGTCCGCGATGCTGTATTCATCGGCTACCAGAAACTTTTTCCCGGTCAGGAATTTATCGAGTACGGAGAAGTGAATCTGCAACATTCGTAGAGCTTCCTCTAGAACTTTCTGGTTAATTTCCCCGGCCGGTTTGAGGGATTCGAAGAAAGCCTGACGTCGTGTGGCACAAAATACCTCGTCGGCCCAATCTTCAATCATAAGAGCCAGACCCAGGTCTTCTTCCTTTTGGGGGTAAATCCGGGGTTCCGGATAGGTTGCTTCTAAATACTCGGAGATAAAGGTCGAATCTACAATAACTTTCCCATCATCCACGAGGACGGGCACAGCTTCCTGGCCGGATACCTGTATGAGTTCCCGTTTATCCGTTCTTGGAACTTCTATAGTTTCATAGGTCAGGTTTTTTTCGGCCATTACGATTTTTACTTTATGACAGAACGGGGAGTTTTCAAATTGATATAATTTCCTTGCCATATACCATTAAACCGTAATACGTAACCCGTAAGGTAGGATCTTCGTGTGGGTTTTACGCTTTACATTTTACGGTTTAATACCTCTTGTTACGGTTTAATAACTCTCGTAAAGCATCTCGGGTACTTTGAAAAGCCAGTTCTTCCCAGGGAATTTCATCTGGAGAGAAGAATCGGACTTCCTGAGCTTCCAGACCTGGACTAAGTTCACCTCCAAGGATTTCAGCCAGATAAACTATAACGATCACGTCCACACCCGGGTAAGAGTAAACATTTAGAAGCGAGGTTACTTTGACATCCAGACCGATTTCCTCTTTGGTTTCACGGATGGCGGCTTCCGATGCAACTTCACCACGATCCATATAACCGCCTGGAAAGGTCCACTTACCCCGTGCAGGTTCGATGTTTCTCTTCAATAAAACAATCTTTCCCTCCTTCTGAGGAATGGTTCCGGTTGCAACCTTGGGATCCAGATATACGATCAGTTCACACCGACTACATATAAGTCTGGGTTTGTTTTCCTCTGTCAGGAACTTTTCAATGAGAGAACCTCCACAACGATAACAAAACTTAATTTTCTCCTTCTCAGAATGGGAAGGGTGAGGTCGATGGTGTGGATCATGGGAATGCGGCTGCATATACACATGCTAGTTTAACTTTTTGAATCTGTCAATAGATTTCCAAAAAGCCTTGACAAAGCTTCTAAACTAAAGTAAAAGATTGTCCGTTGTTTGTTGCCCATTATGATTGGCAATGGACAACGGACAACGGACAAGACCATGCCTTATAATATCAAATTACCCATTTACGAAGGTCCCCTGGATCTGCTCTTACATCTCATCAAAAAGAACAAAATCGATATCTCCGATATTCCCATCGCCCTTATAACCCATCAATATCTGGAGTATTTAGAGGCCATGAAAGAGTTAAACCTGGAAATAGCCGGAGAGTTCCTGGTTATGGCGGCTACACTCCTCCATATTAAGTCACGGATGCTGTTACCCCAGGTTCAAGCAGAAAATCCGGAAGAGGAAGATCCCAGAACGGAATTGGTTCAGAAGCTCGTAGAGTATCAGAAATTTCGAGAACTGGCTCTGAAACTGGAGGAATTAGATACCTATCAAAGTCAACTCTATGTCAGAGAACCTCTTCCAGAAGAGCGACCCGATGTAGAAATCGAGTATGAGTTTGAAGTCAGTTTATTTGACTTGATTTCGGCCTTTCATAAGGCTTTGAAGTCTCTAGAAGCTCAGACCCCTTATCGGGTGGAAGTAGAACGAATTGATATTCAACAAAAAATGATTGAGTTGTTGGAGATCCTTGAAACCACTCCTTCCCTTTCTTTTACCACCCTGCTTAAAAACACGCTTCATAAGGTCGAACTCATCGTGCTATTTCTCGGAATCTTAGAACTGGCAAAATTGGGTCAGATCTTTCTCAGCCAATCGGAATTTTGTGGAGAGATCTGGATCCATCGCAGGCAGGAAGGGGAATAAATAGAAGTATGGGGGTGTGGGAGTGTGGGGGTATAGGAGTGTAGGGGTATGGAGGGCATACGAAAATAAGTACTTATACTTCCCCATCCCCATACTCCCACACCCCCATACTTCCACACTTCCTTACTCTCGCGTTTCCGTCATTTTCAAAACTTCCCTCTCGGTCTCCTGGTTCATTTCTTCCTCTGCATATTCCTGAGAGAGGAAAAGGATATATTCCTCGAGTTCTTCTATCCTGATTTCAAGGGGTTTTACCAGAGAGATTGGTACAGGCAGGTCTTTGACTGCCTGTTCCAGGACTGCGATGGAGTCAAAAACAAGATGGGCCAGGCGGCCTTTATAAAGTTGCTCGGTTGGATACCTGGCAATCTCATAAATGGAGGGAAGGGACAGGTGAGAATTCTTAGAAAGGTTGGGTGGGGATACCGAGGATTTCTTTAAGTTAAAGACCTTTTCCACTTTTTCAGCGTTTCGCTGGACCAACTCCAAAACCCTTTCAACCGATTGGGCTACAGGCATTCGCAGGCCTATATATTCACTTAGAATAGATTCCGTTTCCTTTAAAAGATCCAACGTATTTCTGAGAATGACAGGAGGAAATTGAGCCAGTTGATGGATCGATAAACCATCCAGATTCCGACAAATAGCCTGGATCATTCCTCCCCGCAATTTAAGGGACTGTACTATCTTTTCTTCGGCCTTCTCAATAACTTCTAAATCTACAGCCTCATCCATGTGGTAAGGATGTTTCTTAAAAAATCCATAAGTCTGCCTGAGTAGCCCTCTGCAGTTTATCAAAGTTCTGGCTAAATTTTTAGCGATACTTTTCTCATCAATAAGCATGATATGGTCGCAGAGTCTCAAAACCCGGATCGCCTGAACCAGGTAAGCTTTACGTACTTTAAGAGGGATTAAGATTCTTACTAACAGAGTTTGACATTGTTCTTTAAAAACTTCCAGGTGAGAATTTTTAATCTGAAGGGTCTCTAAATCTTCAAGAGTCGTTTTGAGAAATGTTTTATAATCCTCCAGCTTTTTCGTCGGATATTGCTGGATGTCATGGATGAGAATTTGCTCGGGAACCCCCTCGAGGAAAGTATGTAATTGTTTGATCGGTTTTATCTTTTTTAGAAACAGGATGAGCCCTTGATGGAGATTCGCTAAAACCACCTGATAAATCTTATAGAGATCCGAGGTTTTATCCACCGTAGAGAGGATGCGCTTTAATAGGAACTTATAATCCTGTAATTGGGTTTCCGAGTATTTAAAGGCTATTAATTCGGGAGACCCATTAAAAAAATCCAGTTGAAACTTAATATTAAGGGCTTCAAGGAGATTCGCGGTGGCCTGGGTCAAACGCTTTTGAGTTTCCGGATCAGATTCCCAGGAGATCTGGATATCTTCCAAGAGATTCCAATACTGGAGTAATTTATCTAGAGGTTGGTTTAGGGTGAAAATCTCAGGAGGTACTTGAAGGAGATTCTCTATTAGCGCCTGACCTGTTTCATTTCTTTCCTGGATGGCCTTTTTAACCCGTTGAAGGGTTTTTTTCAAGAAGGGCGCCAGTTCTGGATCGGCCGATAGGAGAGCCTTCTTAAGTAGGACCTGATCCCTTCGGAGCGTTTTTAAAGGGTAGGTTTTTACACATTCTGACAGGTTAAGAGAATCTGCCAGTTGATATCGGTTAAGTACCACCTGGATATCATTTTTCTGAGGGGCCATTTTTAGACCACCAGCTTGGAGAAATCTGCAAATCCTCTAAAGAGATCTGCAATAGTATCCAGCAGGGCCAGACGATTAGCGCGAATTTCCGGATCTTCAACCATCACCATTACGCCGGTAAAAAACCTATCGACCGGAGATCGAAGGGTTGAAATCTCGGTCAAAGCTTTTCTGTATTCCTTCTGCGCAAAGGCTGAAGCAACCAGATCTTTTATTTTAAGTACGGCCTGGTACAGATCCTTTTCTTCGTCACGCTCGAAAAGATTCGGATTTACCTTACCCGAGAAGCCCTTGGGGATAATATTGATGACCCGCTTAAAGGCAATCAGAAGCGATTCAAAGCCCGGATCATTTCTAAATTCGGCAAGGGCTAAGATGCGCTTATAACTATCAACCAGATCATCAAACTCCACAGAAAGTACGGCTTCTATGGTATCCTGGCGGATTCCCTGACCGGTCAGGAGATTTATAAATCGAACTTTAAAGAATTCCAGAACTTCTTTTTTCACCTCTTCAGGAGGTCGAAGAAGTTTTCCTTGAAGTAATTGTAAGGATTGGGAAATCAGAGCATTCAGCGACAGGGAATATTCTTTCCCCAGGATGATATGGATAATTCCCAGGGCCTGTCGTCGAAGTGCATAGGGATCCTCAGAACCGGTGGGAATCAGGTTAATCCCAAAACAACCCACAATGGTGTCTAATTTATCTGCCAGACTGACCAGCGCTCCGGAGGTTGACTCTGGGATCGCATCTCCTGCGAACCGGGGGCGATAGTGTTCCAGGATTCCCTTCACGACCTCTTCGGGTTCTCCGGATAACCGGGCATATTCGCTTCCCATGATTCCCTGTAAGTTGGGAAATTCTTTGACCATCTCCGTAACCAGATCTGCTTTACAGAGCTGTGCTGTCCGAGCTACCAGGGGTTTTGAGGATTCATCTACCATCGAGGCTAGATATAAAGCTAATTGAGTAAATCTTTGAACCTTTTCATAGGAAGTTCCTAATTTTTCCTGGAAAATAACCTGCTTTAAATCCTCTAATCGAGTTTCTAAAGGACGTTTCTGATCTTCATGGAAGAAAAATTCGGCGTCGGCTAAACGGGCTTTCAGAACCCGCTCATTTCCCTGCCGAATAATACTCATATCCCTGGCCACCATGTTGCTGACAACGAGAAAGTAAGGAAGCAGTTGACCCCTGGAATCCACTACAGAAAAGTACTTTTGATGTTCACGCAGGGTTGTAATCAGAAGTTCCCGGGGTAATTTTAAATAGCCCGGATCAAATTGACCCCAAATAACCCTGGGATATTCGACCAGGAAGGTAACAGTATCCAGAAGTGCTTCATCTTCCAGAGGTTTACCCCCTTGCTGAGAGGCGACTTCTACAAGTTGTTTCTGGATAGATTCCCGTCGTTCATCGGGATCTACAATCACATAAGCTTCCCTAAGGGCTTGAAGATAAGTGGAAAAATCCTGGATTGGGATGGCTTGCGGTTTGAGAAATCGATGACCATAGGTCAAGGAACCACTTCGGAGTTCTTCAAGTTGAAAATCTACCACTTCCCCTCCAAAAAGGGCAAGAATCCAGTGAATCGGTCTGGCAAATCTTAAACGGCTTTCTCCCCATCGCATGGATTTAGGAAACGATAAAGAAGTTATGAGTTCCGGTAGAATTTTACGAAGTAGCGTATCTGTCTCGCCGCCTTTCTCCCGCTTAATAACACAGACATACTCTCCTCGGTCGGTCACCTTAATCTGGAGTTCTTCAACCGTTACTCCCTGCCCCCGGGCAAACCCCCATGCAGCCTTTGTAGGATTCCCCTTTTCATCATAAGCCACACGTTTTGCAGGACCCAGAACTTCTGTAACAAAATCCTGTTGTCTCTCCTCAACCTGACCCATGTACAGAGTTAAACGACGAGGGGTTCCCAGGGCTTTTATCTCAGAAAAACCAATCCGATAAGTCTCAAATAGTTTTCTCGCGTTTTGTTCTATGTCCTTGAGAGCCATCAGGACAAAGCTACTCGGTATTTCTTCAGTTCCAATTTCTAGTAGCAATTCTTTGGGCATTTTATCTCCTTCTTTTCAACGTTATCGAGGGGAATTTCTTCTTTAACTTCAACTGGTTTCATTTTTAAAATAGGATAAAACCGCTCTGAATGGTAAGCAAGAAAAAAATGGTTGGAGGGTTCAGGAAATTCACTGAGAGGTTTCCGAAGTCACGAAGGTACAATACCAGGAGGTTCATGACCTTCCAGATTACTTCAAAGTGTGAAAATCATAACGTAATTTTCGTACTATTCGCCAGGAAGATAACACCTGATTTACGTAGGGGCAATCCCTTATGGCCGCCCCTACCTATAAGACGTCTCCACGGAGAAATGGTTAGATCTCCTCAGCCTTCTTTTTTCTCCTCTTTATCTTCATCGGCGGCAGAAGCCGGTGACAATTTACCCGGGATTTTAAGAACCTGACCCGGTTTAATCATGTTGGGTTTTTTCAAAGAGTTTGCAGACATAAGGGCTTTAACAGAGGTTTTATAAAGTTTAGCAATAGCCGAGAGACTTTGTCCCTGCTTAACTTTGTGGGTTTTATCGAAGTTCAGGCTGGCAAATTTCTGGGAAGAGGGAATCATGGCATATTTAGTTTCAAAATCTGCTTTACTTCCCACCGGTATTTTTAAAACATAATTCTTGGGAATCATATATCGGGAAGAGAAAACCCCTTCCCGCAAAGCCGGATTCAACTCACGAAGATCTTCCTCTAAAAGAGAGCAATACTTAATAATATCCGACATTTTTACATAGTCCTTGATGACCACCTCATCATACTGAAGAGGCGGATCCATCGCCACATCTCCAAAATAAGTTTTGATATCGGACATGACCTCAAGAGCCGCCAGGAATTCGGGGTAGAAATTACGAGAAGCAAATCCGAAATTCTCTCCGTTATACTTTTGGATAATATCGACAATATCCCTGGATTTAAGCTGTGCTATCGCTTTCTGTATCCCTCCAGCCCCGTGGTTGTAAGCTGTGATAGCCAGAGGCCAGGAGTTGAGCAACTTATAATTAGCTGCCAGTAGCTTTGCAGCCGCTATAGTGGATTTGATTGGATCACGTCGCTCATCCACTACATTGTCGATTCGCATGTACATCTTTCCCGTATACTTCATAAACTGCCATAATCCGGCGGCACCTACAAAGGAATAAGCATAAGTGTTAAAAGCGGATTCTACGAAGGGGAGACGGGTCAGCTCCACCGGTAAATTGGCCTCTTTAAAAATTCGCTCCATCTCCGCTATATAACGACCTGAGGTCGCAATGCCTTTTATCATCCTGTCTCTTTGTCCAATCTGTCCCCGGATTCGGTCTTTCGCTTCCTTATCCACCCCGTTTTCACTGACCTTTTTAAACATGGCATAAATTTTCTTTTCTTCCTCGGTCATGGCATCGACATTATCTCCCTTTTTTTCTAATTCCGTCAGAATCCCCTTATACTTCTCAATAGCCTTATCTATGGCCTTTCGCTTATCAGCCTCAGATCGGAGATCATCCCCATCCAGATCCACCACCGTGTAAATGATATCTAGATACCAATTATCATGAATGACGGCCTGCTTAGTGGTGTATGTAGAGAAAATCTTCTTCCAAAATTCTACTTGAGGACGAAGCTCATCTGGATAAGGAAACGGTCCGATTTCGGTTTTCCGAGTCAGAGTCCCTTCCATCAAGGAAATATAGGGCCCCAACGTGTATTTCACATCATTGATTTCAGAGCTGGAAAGTAAAATGGCTAAAATAGGGGGGATGAAGGTAAGACCGTATTTACTCCATTTTATTTTAATTCGGTCATCGGTAATAGGAAGAGAGTTGATAGATTTGCAGAAGGGAATGAGTCTGGATCTTAAAAAGGGATCTATATGGGAAACCCAT
This sequence comes from Candidatus Limnocylindrales bacterium, assembly GCA_035559535.1. Taxonomy (NCBI): domain Bacteria; kingdom Bacillati; phylum Chloroflexota; class Candidatus Limnocylindria; order Candidatus Limnocylindrales; species Candidatus Limnocylindrales bacterium. The sequence continues at coordinate 16,732 of DATMBG010000051.1, read as the reverse complement.
AGAACCCATAAGGGTCTTAATCGAGTTAGAGACCTTGCTACTATCCTTTGATGAATTAGAGACCTTACTACTATCCTTTGAAGGGTGAAGAAAGTTCTTAATCTGGTTAAAAACTCCGATAGTACCTTACGAAAGTCTGGTTTCATATACCTCCCCTAACCTCATTTTAGAACACCTTTATCCGAAAACGTAAGAAAGAGGTATCATCTCTCAAAATGAATTGCAAGCAATTTTTTATGGAAAATGAAAAAAAAATTTAAACGAATCGGGATATAGTTTTAAACATTTTATCCATTCGGAAGTCCTTGTTGAAAGGAGCCTGTGAAAATAGGAAATATTTCACTCATCCTTCGTTCTATACCTTTGCATAATCGGACCTTTACTCCCAGGTTGCCTCCCTTGCTATTGACCTAACCATTACCCACATTTTTTCATTTCAGGGGATTAATAACTGGTTTAGCTATCTTACTGGTTGAGTAGCGAAGTGCATTGAATCTCCTTCGTGAGGGCAAGCTCCCTCTTTTTGCAAGGTGGGTCAACCGGGACGGTTGACCTACTAACCGTTTTGAACCCATCCTCCCAAATCGAAAAATGTGGGTAAAGATAAGTGCTATTGACCCGGGTAGCTTATCCTTTCTAACACCCCCTTCGACCCTTCTCCAGGGGAACCGATGAAGGGGGTATGCTTCCTATTTTCCCCTGGAGGAGGGACTCAGGAGGCATTCCTTTAAGCCGCTCCTGGATCAAATCTTTTTTCTTATTGACATGAAGCCCCTATTTATTTAATTTGGCAGTGTAAGGGTACAGATTTTGTACCTCAGATTTAAGGCTTTGACTTTACCTAAATCCAGGTAATAAACCCATCCCATCAGGAGGAGATGTTGACTACAAAGGAGAAAATTGAAATTGCTTTGAGAGAAAAGCTCAGAGCTTTTTTTGTAAAGGTAGAAGATGAAAGCTATCTTCATGCGGGCCATCCCGGGATGATGGCCTCGGGTGGGGGTCATTTTAATATAATGGTGGTTTCCCCGATTTTTGAAGGTAAAGGACTTTTGGAACAACACCGTTTAGTTTATGAAGCCCTTGGTCCGGACCTGGAAAAGGAGATTCACGCCCTGTCTTTGAAAACTTTTTCCCCAAACCAATGGAAGATATCTTAACCTCTATTTACTAATATTTACTAAATAACCCAACACAAGGAGTATGAACTATGCTGACACAAGAACAAAAGGCATTTTATAAAGAAAATGGTTATCTGGTAGTAGAAGGGGTTCTTTCCCAGGCAGAATTAAAACTCTTACATGAAACAATCGATGAATTGGTCGAAAAAGCCCAAAGTTTGGGGGTTCCCAATAATTTGTGTGATTTTGAACCTGTTAGCGAAGGGAGCCGGAAGATTGTTCGAAGGATCTTTAATCCCTTTGAGCAGGCCAGATGTTTTGAAGAATTAGCCAGCCATAAGGTGATCTTGGATGCTGTGGAAGACCTTATAGGACCCAATATTCAGATTCATCACAGCAAGCTAAATATGAAACCGGCTCGTGCCGGAAGTCCTGTCAAGTGGCATCAAGACCTCCCCTTTTTCCCACATACCAACACAGATTTGGTTGCCTGTTTGATCCATTTAAACGATTCAACTCTGGAAAACGGCTGTTTAAGAGTGATACCCGGAAGCCATAAACTGGGTCCCCTGGACCATAGATCTAAAGATGGTACCTTTATAGGGATGGTTACCGATGATTTGAAAAAAGTCGATATGGACAAAGCAGTCAACTTACCTCTCGAGGCTGGTGGAATGGTCCTGCTTCACTGCCTGACGCTCCACAGCTCAGCCCCTAATACCTCTGAGGCCGGTCGTCGTGTGCTTATTTATGAATATCGGGCATCTGATTCCATGCAATTATATGGTACCCCCAATAATTACATGGGACGTATTCTTCGGGGTGTAAAACCTACAACGGTTCGTTTAGAAGAAATTACCTATATTATTCCCAATTATCCAATTGGAACGAATATTTACGATCTACAGGCTAACTATAATGGTTAGCTTTTAGTAAAATTGATGAAGCTGATTCTATCCGTGGCTCCTCTAAAGCCGGGGTTGTTATATGACCCCGGCTTTCTTTGTTATCGGTATAAAAACTTTCATAAATAGTACCAACTCCCCTTGAACAGGTCGTATAACCCCTTGTAAAGGCGTCCGGTTGGTCGCTCCTACGAATTTTGAAACACACGACCTGGAGGGTTATAAACAAGATCTTATCTTTCAGATTGCAAATATTTTGTTGAGTAACAAACCTTGAAGTTGTTACTTCAAAAAGAGGTATAAGCCATGTCCCAATTCTTACCATTTATAGTTTTAATAGTTTTATCTTTCCTTATTCATCCCATTCCTTATACTTACCCTTTCGAAGAAAAGGAGGCTGACTTATGGAATAGAACAAAGGAGTTAACCCAAGATACCGTAAAGAAAGCCAAAGAACTAACCCAGGAGACTCTGGAGGAGGCCAGGAGTTTATTAGGTAGAGAGGAAAAGGGTAAGTCGGAGGAATTGTGGGAAAAGCTCCTACCTAAGTTAGAATCCGTTTTAAACTTAGAGGATAGGCACGAAACCCTCCCCGATTCTGCCTTACTGTCCGCAGATAAAGTCTCGAACCAACAGAATATTAATGAATTATTAGACGAAGCCGTTAACATTCTCGTCATTTCCCCTACCCAGGCTTATCGTAAACAGATTCAAGATCTGGAAGGAGATATCCGGGAGGCAAATAGAAAAATAATAGAGTATGAAGAAAAGCGGGTATCTGCGCCGAGAAAAAAGCCCCTATGGAAACCCTGGGAAACAACAGATGAAGAGTATAGTCAAAAAATTGAAGAACTCAAAGAAAGGATTGCCCGAAATCAAGATGAAATAAAGAAAACAAAGGAATCTCTCCAAAACGAGCTTCAAAACATGGGATTAATGCTTACCCCTGAACAGCTCGATTTTCTCCTCTCCACCCTTGTGGGAGATAACATTATTCAAATAAACGTCACCTTCAACAACATCAAAACCGTTACCCAACAGCTCGAACAGATCATGGTTAAAAGTGGAGAAAATGTTAACATTGCCCGGCGATATTATGGCATGTATGTCGTTTTATTGGAAATCCTGGATCATATGTACCAGCAGCTTATTCAGGATATTGATCAAAAATATCTTCCTCAAATCCAGGGAGGAAAAGGAAAGGATGGAAAAGAGATTAAGGGCATCATTCCCAGGACAGAGGTTTTATTAAAACAAACCGAAGACCTTTTAAAGAAAGAGTCTTCCGACCGAAATAAAGAGATTTTAACCGCTAACCTCGAGGCCCAGAAATTAACTCTGGAAGCGGCGAAATTATACAAGGGTTACCTGGAAATGCAGCGCACCAATATGAAGGTGGCCAGGCAAAAATTGAATCCGGATATCTCTGTAGCAAAAAACACTTATGAGACCGTTAAAGTATCCAGCGAGCTTATAGCCATGATGAAGTCCAGTCAGAATTTATTTGACACCCTTAAAAATTTGCAAATACCCGAGCTTCGGGTTTTTGAAAATCTAGAGATGAAAAAAGAGTTTGAAAAATTAACGATTCAGCTTAAAGTAGGAGGTGAGGGTTAAATCTACGGAGATAGAATGTTGGAATTGTAAAATCAAAAATTGGTTGAAAGATTCTCTAAAAGTGATTTACTCCAGGGAGAATCATCTTTAGGACTCAATCCACAGGCTGAGAAAAGGATTGATTGGAAGACAATTCCAAGGAAGATTAAGTTGAAGTAAATCAAGAGCCGGCATTCAGGAGCCTGGAATTAGAATTCCCGTTTCCAGTGTTCTTTCAAGTTCATGTTGGATTACTGAACGAGGGAAGCAAAGCAATCCCTTGAAATCCAAAGATTGCTTTGTCATAGGGGTTTATCCTGAGTCCAGTTGAAGCATTCTTTGTAACGACCCTTTGAGTAAGTTAAAGCTGATTTTACAAGGGACTAGTTTTTAGCTTCTGAATTCTGGCTCCATTAAATCATGGATAAAACCCGCGCTTTTCTAAAACAGCTAGGGCTTCCCTCGGGAGATCTCTATGATTTACCCGATTCCAAAAAGCGATTTCCAGATGGAGCTCAATATCGTATTGAAATACCCAGCGTTGAGGGACCTAAAACCATGAAGGCTGTACTCGAAACTGCCCAAACCCTTAAGGTGCCTGTTCATCGGATCAGTCAAGGAAGTGGTATTATGTTACTCACCGACGACGAAATTAAGGAGATGGTTCAACTTGGAAAAGAATATCAGGTTGAAGTCAGCCTTTTTGTAGGTCCTCGGGCTGGATTTGATATCGGAGCTCTTCCCTTTACCCCGGCAGGCAAAGCAATTGCCCAACGGCTTCGAGGGATGGATCAGATTGTTTATGCCATTGAAGACATTAAACGGGCCTGTGCTCTGGGAATCCGAGGTATTTTAGTAGCCGATGAAGGACTTTTATGGATTGTGAATGAATTGAAAAAACGGGGAGAACTTCCGGCCAATCTGGTTGTAAAAGTTTCTGTTCAAATGGGGCAATCCAATCCTATTTCCATTCGGATGATGGAACAGGCCGGTGCAGATACTTACAATATTCCTACCGATTTGACTTTGCCTATGATCGCCGCTATTCGCCAAGCCATTAATATTCCGGTGGATGTATATGTGGAAGTTCCGGATAATTTTGGAGGATTTATCCGGTATTATGAAATCGCCGAATTGATCCGAATTGCAGCTCCGATTTATGTTAAATTTGGTCTGAGGAATTCTCCGGATATTTATCCAAGTGGAACGCACCTGGAAGCTACGTCGATTAATTTAGGCAAAGAACGGGTCCGAAGGGCGAAGATTGGATTTGATATGATCCAGCGGTATTATCCCCAGGCCACTATGTCAAAGCCAGGAGCTGAGGGAATTGGGTTACCAGAGTAGAGGTAACTGATGGATTGTTTTTACCCGGGGAACTAAGAACCATCTCAAAACTGAAACTTAAGTAGGGGCAGGTTTAAAACCTACCCCTACAGGAGTGGCCTGAGAGAGGAAAGATAACTTCTATAAACAAGTCGCCCCGTTGGGGCTAAAAGACCCCCGAAGCGGTATCTCCTGACTTATATCGAAATTTGGATGTTCTTACTTTGGCTGTTGACACTCTGTTCAACAGAGACTATAGTGGGGAATAGGGTAGAATACGATAAAAACTTTTTTAACTTTATACATGGGGAGGAAACTAAAATGGCTCTAATTCATTATCCTGATATTAAGTATCCCAAAATGCTGAAGATTTTTCAAAAATTTGAGGTTCCGAAGGTGGAGGATGTTCCGGGTCGAGTTGCAGAGGAAATAGCCCGAATTAACGTAAGGTCAAGGATAAAACCCGGTGCCAGTGTGGCCGTTGCAGCCGGAAGTCGAGGAATTAGGGATATTGCCAAAGTGGTACGTGCAACTGTTTCTGAACTCAAACAGATGGGGGCTAAACCTTTTATTATTCCGGCTATGGGAAGCCATGGGGGAGCAACCCCGGAGGGCCAAAAAGAGGTTCTCGCACGATACGGAATCACCGAAGAGACTATGGGAGTACCTATTCGTGCCACCATGGAAGTGGTTCAGGTGAGTGAAATGACCGAACTGGGACCCAGGATTCCGGTCTACATGGATAAATACGCCTATGAAGCCGATCATGTGGTAGTTATTAATCGGATAAAACCCCACACAGATTTTACTGGAGATTTGGGAAGTGGATTACAGAAAATGATGAATATTGGCCTGGGAAAGCACGTCGGCGCTCTCCTTTATCATAAAGCCTTTGTCAGCTTTGGTTATGCCAACGTAATTAAAAAAGTGGCCCAAAAGGTCCTGGAGACAGGCAAAATTCTCTTTGGAGTCGGCATTGTAGAGAACAGCTATGATGAAACCGCCAATATCGTTGCAGTCCTTCCGGAGAATCTCGTAGAAACCGAATTGGAACTTGAGCGGCAGGCCAGCAAATACCTGGCCCACCTTCCTTTTGATGTGGTCGATATACTCATTGTGGACGAAATGGGAAAGGATATTAGCGGGGCGGGTATGGATCCCAATGTCCATGGACGCATTATGAATCTGACCGAAAAACCCCACGAAAAACCTAAAATCAAACGCATCTTCGTCCGGGACCTTACCGAAGATACCCACGGCAATGCAACTGGAATAGGCTTTGCCGATTTTACCACGCGCCGTTTGATCAATAAAATAGATCCCAGAGCAACCTATATTAACTGCATTACTGGAATAGCTCCTGAAGTGGCCCGCTTCCCCATGACCTTTGATACAGATCGAGAAGCCATTGATGTGGCTCTCAATACCATCGGTTTGATAGAACCTGAAAACGCCAAGATAATCTGGATCAAAAATACCCTGGTCCTGGGAGAAGTTATTGTCTCTGAGGCTTATCGGAAAGAACTCGAATCTCGAAGTGACTTGATGCTTGTCAAAGAGTTGGGAGAACTCGCCTTTGATTCAGAAGGAAATTTGATACCCGGTTTTTAGTCTAACTGGTCCTGGTAGTCAAGGGTCCGTTATCCGTTGTTTTGGGTATAGGTATTTTTACAACGGACAACGGATAAAAGAAATGGAGAGTTTTCAAAACTTTCAAGCTTCAGCACTTTACTGTCCCAAGTGTCGGAGAGCGATGCCGGTAAGGGAGAAACTCCTTCTTGTTTTGCCCGATGGTGAACTCTTTGAATATTTGTGCGCCCAGTGCGCAAGCTCTCTGGGCACAAAAAGGAATAAACCCGGTCAAAATAACGTTCCGTTAATTATTAAGGGTCTATAGAGCTATCAAAATAAATTCGTTCTTGGATAGAACCCCATGGAAATCTTGCTTCGAGGGAGTTGAAGGAAAGTTTCCAGGAAGACAGGGGCTCCCAGTTGAACTTTCTCATCCACTCCAGAGAAAGGTTCCAGGGGGGGTTCTTTAGATCAATTCTATAAGGGTTCTATCTGAGAACGAAGGAAAATGAAAGAAAAAAAAATCTGGCTTTCCTCCCAATCCCTGATCCTCTATGGAGCGTTATTCCTTCACCTTTCGTTCTTGCTCTCTCTGAAATGGGGCTTCTGGAATCCCTTCTTCCATGATCCCAACCATACCTATGGACCTGGAGCAGACTTTTTTGCCCTCTATCAGGCCGGACACAATGCCCGGAACGGAACCAGCCTTTACGATAAAATGGAAGTCGAAATCAAACAGGGAGATCTGGTCGTTCCGTACTTTTATCCATTCCGATATCTCCCCCTTACAGCCTACACTCTGGGCATGGTATTGACGTTATTGAAGCCCTTCCCTGCCTATTATCTGTGGATTGTTTTCTACGAGATGTTATTGGGTTTAAATATTCTCCTGACCTGGAAAATAAGCCCCGATCGAAACACGGCCATCCTCGCCACAACTCTTTGGTTGGCCTTTTCTCCCTACTACCTTGAACTTTATATGGGTCAGTTCTCTTTTCTGATGGGTACTTTTATTTTCCTCATGGGATATGCCTATTGGATAGGCATATCCTCTCTTTTCGATATGGCCTGGATGGCCAGTGCCTTGCTAAAACTTAATACCCTACTGCTCGGACCTCTCCTGCTGAGAATGAAGAAAATTCTCCCCATCGTCGGGGTTTTTCTCATCGCCGTTCTCTCCTCGGCAGTTTACTTCCTCAAATTTCCATCGGATCTTCCCATATTTCTGGATAATTTTAAGTTCTCAGGAACCTTTGGAGAGAATTTTCACTCAGGAAATCACGGATTCCAATCCCTTCTCTATAACACCCTCTTCCGCTATAGAAATCTATCCGGATCCGATTCTGTTCAAATCCTCTATCCCGTTACCCTGCCTCTGATTTTTTTAATCCTGGGCACCTCTCTGATCCTGACCTTCCTTCCAAAGAAGTGGAACGTCATCGAAAATCTGGCTCTATGGATGAGTACCTATTTTCTGATTTATAAGCATGTCTGGGAGCACCATTACGTGATGCTGCTACCCGTCCTGGTCTTATTGTACCTTCAAACCAAAGAAATTAAAGATCAACCTCCTCGTTCGCTATTTGTTTTAGCCGTTTATCTTTTACTGGCCTTACCGACACCGTTTTATTTTTTCAATAGACCTGGCACGGAAAGTGTCTATGATCCCAGTATGTACTGGACCCGGCTGGAAGACTTTCTATACCACCTGGCTAAACCTTTACCTGTTATATTTCTATATGGATATCTGGTTTACAGGCATACCCAAGAAATCTTTAAAAAAGAGGTTGTCTAAATACCCCCTTAGAATATCTTTAGAGTAGTTTGTTTATCATGGCCTATATTTTGAAAAGTAACGCTTTAGTCTCTTTTCGGATAATGCCGAACCAGACCGACTAAAGACGTTCTAATATCTTCATCAAGTAAAAACTCGACTATGAGCACAAATACATATCTTTTAAAGCAAAAAGCCATTATTCTGAAACCTGAAGCTGACGATGTGGCAGTTCTGATGGAAGCTTTACCTGCCGGAACGATTCTGGAATACGAAGGGAAAGCCATCCGATTAAGACAGGATATCCCCCGTGGACATAAAGTAGCTTTAAGGGCTATAAAAAAAGACGATGCCGTGAGAAAATACGGACAGATCATTGGTTATGCTACGACCCATATCGAAATGGGAGATCATGTTCATGTACATAATCTGGGTGTGAAGTATCTTGCAAAACAGTATGAATATGCCACAGAGGTAAAACCCGTAGAGTACTATCCCGAGAGTGAAATGCGTTATTTTATGGGATATAAACGGGCCGACGGACGAGTAGGAACACGAAATTATATTGCTCTGGTCTCCAGCGTAAATTGTTCGGCTTTTACAACGAAAGCCATTGCTCATAGATTTCAGGATATTTCCCGGGATTATCCCAATGTGGACGGTGTGATTGCCTTAACCCATCAGGGTGGTTGTGGTTCTACCCTCAACGGGGAGGGATATCACATCTTTCAAAGGACCCTGGCCAATGCGGCCCGGCATCCCAATGTAGGAGCCTATATCCTTATCGGGTTGGGCTGTGAAGTTAATCAACCCCTGGCTCTTATTGAAAATCAGGGACTCATTCAGATTGGACTTAACGGAGAAAGTACTCTACCCAAGGTTTTGAGTATTCAAGAGGAAGGTGGAATTCAGAAAACCATTGAGGCGGGTGTGAAGGCAGTAGCCGAACTGTTACCGAGGGTCAATGAATATAAACGAACGAAGCAACCGGTATCCCACATTGTACTCGGAACGAAATGCGGGGGCAGCGACGCCAACTCTGGAATTACGGCCAATCCGGCACTGGGAGTTGCACTGGATGAGATTGTCCGTTATGGAGGAACCGGTATCTTGGCAGAAACACCGGAAATGTATGGAGCAGAACACCTGCTGATGAAACGGGCCCGCAGTGTTGAAGTAGCGAAAAAATTGGAAGAGCGAATTCATTGGTGGGAAGAATATACAAGGAAATGGGGTGCAGAAATTGATAATAATCCTGCGCCCGGTAACAAGCGAGGAGGACTTACCACCATTTTCGAAAAATCCCTGGGAGCCATCGCTAAAGGAGGTTCCACTCCGGTCAATGCCGTTTACCTTTACGGGGAGAGAATCACCGAAAAGGGATTCGTGCTCATGGATACACCAGGTTATGATCCCGTAACGGTTACCGGTATGGTCGCCGGAGGAGCCAATGTCGTTGTGTTTACCACAGGCCGCGGATCTGTATTTGGATTCAAACTCGCACCCTCCATTAAAGTAGCCACCAATTCCCCACTCTACCACCACATGAAGGACGATATGGATATCAATGCCGGCTTGGTTTACGAAGGGCTTTCGGTCCGAGAAGTAGGCCTTATGATCCTGGAAGAGATCATCGCGGTTGCCTCCGGTAAGCAAACAAAAAGTGAAATGCAAGGGGTTGGAGAAGATGAGTTCTGCCCCTGGATTTACGGAGCGATGTTATAAGATAGGGTCCTCCCCTGTTACTTCTATTCTGGCTGGGAAAATTTAAATTGAACTTTATTACCTGGAAGCGGAGGCGTACTCGCCTGCCGACTTCTCTTATAAAAATTTTGTCTATTCCTCAAGACAATCAAGCTTACCGGTTCCCGGTATCTGTAAAAGGTGTTATTTTTCGGGGTCCTCAGGTCATTCTCTTAAAGAATGACCGTGACGAATGGGAACTGCCAGGAGGGAAGTTAGAATCCGGTGAAACCCCTCAGGATTGCGTTAAGAGGGAAATTGAAGAAGAACTGGGACTTGTGGTAGACCCAGGACCTATCCTGGATAGCTGGGTCTATCATATCTACGAAGGGGTTGATGTGCTCATTGTCACTTATGGATGTTATCCCAGACCCTTCTCTAAAATCGTCCTGAGTCCAGAACATACAGAAGTCGGATGTTTTACTCTAGAGGAGGTCAAAAACCTGAAGATGCCGGAAGGGTATAAAAAATCTATCCAGACCTGGGCCGGGTTTTTGACCAGGACTTAAATACCGGGTTCTCTGATAGAGTCCTGTAAACCAGCCGATCCGGTTACCCGGATTCAAAGTAATTCCAGCAAAGAATCTTGAAATTAACCCCATATTGGCCAATACGGTAAAAATCTTTAAATACACCTTCGAACCTCTTCAAAAATAGCATGGAACATTTCCTGGGTTAAACGACCGGTTTGAGTATTCTGACGGCTGGGATGATAAGAAGCAATCAGAGTAAAGGAGTGGGCCAAAGTATAAACGTAACCATGCCCAAACACAGGCCTGGGACGAGGGAGGACAATTCCTCTTTTTTGGAAAGCCTTCAGGCAAGCATCAAAGGCAATTCTCCCCAGTGCGACTACGACTTGAACGTTCTTAAGCAGTTCAAGTTCTTGAAGAAAGTAAGGATGACAGTTTGTCAGCTCTTCCCTGAAGGGTTTATTATTTGGAGGAGCACAACGAACTACCGCCGTAATATAGAGGTCAGAAAGGGTTAAGCCGTCTTCCCCATGGGTTGAGGTGGGTTGATTGGAGAAACCAAACCGATAAAGGGTTTGATAGAGAAAATCACCACTCCTATCCCCGGTAAACATCCGTCCGGTTCGATTTCCTCCATGAGCGGCTGGGGCCAGACCCACAACCAAAACCCGGGCATCAGGATCTCCAAAACTCGGTATGGGCTTTCCCCAGTACTTCCAATCCCGGTACTGAGGCTTTTTTTCCCTGGCAATACGCTCCCGGTGCAGGACCAACCGTGGACATTTCTGGCAGGTAATAATCTCCTCTTGAAGTTTTTCTAAAGTTGTAAGCATCTCTGTCCAAAGTCTAACGTCTAAAAGTCAGAATCTCTGACTGAGCGTTAGATAACGAAAAGGAAGGTAGGATCCAAATCCACCTACGTGGGAAGTCATCCCTTTAACCCTTTTACCTTCGTTAGTAAATCTGTTTTTCTCTACGTTGGTCCGCCTCCATTTACATAGATAACCTGGCCGGTGATGTAGCTTGCGGCCTCAGAAACCAAAAAGCGTATAACCGAGGCTATCTCCTCGGGGCGACCTTTCCGTCGCAGTGGAACTGCATTAATAAGTGCGGCCGCTCGCTCAGGTCCCAGGATTCTGAAAGATTCCTGTAACATCTCCGTATCGATGGGCCCAGGAGCAATGGAATTTACACGAATTCCGTTGGGCCCTTCCTCTTTAGATAGGATTCGGGTAAGAGCATCCAAACCAACTTTAGAAACGGTATAAGGACCATAGCCTGCAGGAAATCGCTGGGTTACATTGGAAGAAAGATTGATGATATTCCCTTTCTTTCGTTCTCGCATGTGAGGTAGAACTGCCTTGATGAGATAAAAGGGAGCACTTAAATTCACTCGAAGCATTTCTTCCCAACCATCCTCTGAAAATTCCCCCAGAGGAATCCCGGTAGCTGTGATTCCGGCATTGTTGATCAAAACATCAACCTGTCCGAAGGTCTCCAGGGTAAATTGAACAAGTCTTCTGGCTTCGTCAGAAGAACCCATAGGAGCCTTAAAAAGTTTTATTTCTCCCCCCCGGGAGGAGATTTTCTTAACCAACTCGTTGGCTTCTTGATCTCGACTCCGATAGTTCGCTACGATTTTAAAGCCGGCTTCAGAAAGTGCTATGGCAGTTGCTCGACCAATACCTCGGGATGCTCCTGTGATGATAGCTACCTCGTTTCTGATATCCATGTTATAAGAAAACCACCGAGATGTCGGGAACGCCACATTTTAAGATACATACCCCTCTATCTTTGTATCTTGTTCTTAACGCCCTGGACATCCCAGATGAAGTATTAAAATGCCTGACAGATAAGTTACACCGTAAGTCTGATAAACTTCCTAATGTTATTCCCTCTTAATCCCTTCAGGGAAGAGAATAGGGTTTATTTATATCCCTGCCTTTCCCCTGCAGGCAGATTGAATATATCTGATTCCAGAAACTACACTTTTATGAGAAAAGGTCAAGGGGAATATAGCATGGGTTTTAGAGCTTTGTTTGCTTCCAATTTAAATTTAATTTGACAACCAGGGATCTCAGGGCCTAAGCTAGATCGTAAAAAGGTACCTAAAGCTTGTCGGAGAAATTGTTATGAGAAACAGATTAAAAAGACTCCAGGGAACAGATGGAATTCGAAAAGAAGTTATCTTTTCAAGAGATCCCCGTGTAAAAGGTCTCTCTCCTTTGGAAGCTTTCCTTGAAAAAAATCTTCTCACCGAAGAGTTCATGGAACTTTATACCTACGTCCACGTTCGAAGGCTTATCCAGACCGCTGCCATGAAGCCAGGAGATGAAATCGTGATTGGCTGGGACCCTCGGGATCCCGAGGGACTTTTCACGGAGGCAGCGATTCGGGGTATACGTAAAGCCCGGGGTAAAGCCGTGGTGATGGGAATTGTACCAACTCCGGCTGTTCCCGTTTATATGCTTTACCGTCAGGCCCACGGAGGGATTGTGGTGACGGCTTCCCATAATCCCAGGGATCAAAATGGAATCAAAATCTTTCTTGCCGGCCAGGGACTTAAACTTTTTCCTGCCGATGATCTCAGGCTAACGGAAGCTGTCTACCAGGCAAGTCAAGAAGATCTGTCTAAATTAGAGGAAGTCGGTGAACGTGAGGATGCCCATAAAGAGGCGGTGGAAGTTTTTCTGGATTTTATATGCGATCCCCTCAACACGTGGATAGAAAATGAACCTTCTCTTTTCAACGGATTAACCCTCATCGTCGATCCTGCTCATGGTTCCTATGTGGGGATTGCAGCAACTGCCTTTAAAAGAGTAGGAATTCCTGAAGTCATTGAAACCAACCATCAATTGAACGGGAATGTTAACGTAAACAGTGGAGTTGTTGATTTAGAGGGGATATCTCGGATTACCCCGGACATGGTTGAGGGTCCGTTTGCGAGATTTGCTTGTTACGAAGCCATTGAAAAGATTTTTGAAACAGGTCGCCGGAAACGACAAGATATTCTAAACCGAAAGGCTCAGGTTTCGGGGGCTGTATTCGATGGAGACGGAGATCGGTTTTACTATCTGGAATATAACCCTATCGAAGATTCTGTTCTCGTTTTATCGGGAGATGAAATAGCCTTTCATCAGGCTAAATATTTGATAACCCGGCATCCTGAAGCTTATCGGGATTCCCTGTTTGTAAATACCATAGAAAGTGATCTGAATGCAGCCCTTTTCGCTGGCAAATTGGGCTTCCATCCCCATCTAACAGGAGTTGGAGATAAATGGATTCTGCTTCAGGCCGTACTCACCTGGCTTCAAGCTTACCTGGATTTACTTTCTAAAAGATTCCCCCAACGGGAAGTAGCTCCCTTTCAGGCTCAATTGGATCAATTACTGAAGCCCGGAGAGGTCGATGGAGAAGCTATAAGCCGGCTGGCCACGGCCATTCAGCAGATCGGTCAGGGAAGTGAAGGGGTTAAAGACCTCCACAAGGAAATTATGGCCAGGTTGCTAACACCCGGTCGGCTCAAATTTGCCATTGGAAGCGAGGAAAGTGGTCATCAGGTAACGCCGGGTTACTTACGCATAAAAACCGGAGAGCAGATCCCTGTATTTGCCGGTAATGGTCTCAAAAGTGCGATGAATACCCTGGTAGCCCTTCGATCTCTCTATCCATCCAATTTCTATTCTATACAGGCTTATTTGGAAGCCCTGTCCCATCCCTTCAGTCCTGGATTTAAGAAAACCTTCTATGTGTATTATACCGATAAGTCCCAATTAACCCGGGGAACAAAGGTATGGAAGGAACTTACAGAGGTTATCCGACGAGGTTATCAGGCCCAATACGGAGAAGAAATAACAATTCAACCGAAAACCCTTCCCGAAGAACCAGATACGCTTTACCTGGCTGCTTACCGGAAGGGTGTTCAAATCGCCGGGGTTTTTTGTCGAAATTCTGGAACTGAGGATAAAACGGGGGTTAGCGTTCGAGGCCCCCTTGAAGATGCCAAAAAGCTCTCCCAGATCGGTGAAATGGCTTTGCAATATCTTTTCCAGACCATGAAGGATCCTAACCACGCCTACGCCAAAGCCGAACGTGTTCTTCTCGGTCTGCTCAATCGGGTAAAAATAGGATCTGAAGCCGAGTTTCAAAAGGAACTTACTGAAACTTGTTCAGATTTGAAGATCTCTTTGGACCGTCTTTTGAAGGAAATGGGTGAAAAACAGAAACTCATACAAGTGGTTCAGACACCTGAAACTTCAAAACGGAGATACGAATTAACCGAAAGAGGAAGATGGTACGTATCTACCCTTCTTTGAGAAAGAAAAGATATAAAAATATCGGTTAGCCCTTAACATACTCAGGTACAAGGATTTCAGACCCTCTCTAAAGATAGGGGATCTTTGTGCCTTTGGAATAAAAGGATGGATCTCTATGCAAATTGCTGTAATCGGTGCAGGAAACATGGGATGTCTTTACGGAAGTAACTTTGCACGGGTTGGAGAGCAGGTTACCATGGTGGATATTTGGGAGGAGCACGTCAAACAGATGCAGGCCAAGGGTTTGGAGATGGACGGTCTGCATGGAAAGTTTATAGCCCCTGTTCAGGCCACTACTGATCCTGCCTCTGTACCCAAAGCGGATATTGCCTTTATTTGCGTGAATGGATATTCTACAAGGGATGCCGCCGACGCGGCCAGGATTTTACTGAAAGATTCCGGATATGCGGTGACTTTACAAAATGGACTGGGAAATGTTGAAATTTTAACCGAAGTACTGGGTAAGGAGCGCGTTATGGCTGGACTTACTTTTCACAGTGCAGAACTCCTGGAACCCGGTAAAGTCCTGCACACCAATCATGGACCTACTTACCTCGGTGAGTTAGACAGGTCCCGCTCCCCCCGCCTCATGGTCCTCAATGAGCTTATGAGCCGGGCATGTATGGAGCCGGTATTGGTCGAGGATATTATAGCTACCATGTGGAGTAAGTTTGTCCATAACTGTGGGATCAATGCTGTTTGTGCGATTACCGGACTTCGACCTGGTCATATCCGGGAAGTTCCTGAAGTGGACGAGTTTCAAACCCAGATTATCCAGGAAGCCCTGGCCCTTGTGAAGGCTAAAGGGATTACCCTTCCAGAAAAAGATCCTCTGGGAACCATTAAAGAGTATTGTGCTAAAAAGTTTCATAAAGTCTCCATGGTTCAACACCTGGAACGAGGCCGCTTAACTGAAATCGACTCCCTCAACGGCTATATTGTTCGAGAAAGTGAAAAATTAGGCTTATCAGCTCCTTATAACGATGCCCTTACCAAATTAATCAAAGGATTACAGTATATCCCGGCAGACGGTACTAAGACCCGATAGGACGTTTCTTCGGTTCTACTCTTGTTTAGCCCGGAAAAGTCCGGAATTCGCTCACTTACCCTTTCCGGGCTAAACAAGAAGGATTATTCAACAATAAAGGTTTTCGTTGCCAGTACTTCTCCGGCTTCGTTTGTTACGGTTACCGTCCATTCACCGACACTCCCTCCTGAGGCAATATCCTTTGAACTCCAGGTCCGGGTACTGGCATATTGTATGGGTAAACTGATCTCTCTATCTTTGTGGCCATTGTGATAATAAATATGCTTTAGGGTGGTGGGAGGATTGGCCACAGAGACTTTCATCCAGGCGTAGACCTTCCCCTGCTCTTTGGAGAATTTGTCTCCGCAAGTTACCGGCTCACGATTTTGAACCCCCCCACAAATCAGAAAATTTTGTAAGACTATATCGGAACTTTGCGTAGTAACCTCAGGAGTCGATAAATAGCTGGCTTCTGCGGTTGAGATTAAGTTCTTAGTTTCAGGAGGTGAGACTAAATCTTTGCTTTCAGAGTTATCAGAATTAACAGAAGAATTTTCCTCAACGCACTCGGAAGAGGAAGTACAACCTGACTGGGGAATAGTCTGGGTACTTGCGACAAGGGGTGTCTTCCTGGAAGGAGTTTTGAAGGTTTTGGAGTCTTTTTTTGTATCGACTTGACTCATAAATTCTACCCAAATAGGTAAAGCGGCCTGGGAACCGGTTAGTCCGATAGACTCTCCCTGATCATATCCTACCCATACCAGGGTCAAATACTCGGGAGTGTACCCCATAAACCACCCATCCTTGAAATCACTGGTCGTCCCCGTCTTCCCAGCTACCAACCCCTTATAACCCAGCTTCCTGGCCTCATAGCCTGTC